>NZ_JADDYK010000005.1:0-53846 GCF_015163615.1 Vibrio sp. OPT18 | reverse complement strand
ATTTTTGAGTGAGTATAGTAATTGAGTAATTGAGTAATTGAGTAATTGAGTAATTGAGTAATTGAGTAATTGAGTAATTGAGTAATTGAGTAATTGAGGGCGTATGGCAAATATTATTGCGATTTTAAATCCGAAGGGTGGAGCGGGTAAGACCACTATAGCATTACATTTAGCAAGAGCTTTAAAAGAGTACGGAAGTGTTCTATTAGTTGATTCAGATCCTCAAGGGTCTGCAAGAGATTGGGCTGAGCAAGGTGGCGGCAATTCATTCCCTATTGTTGGGGTAGATAGGGCTGGAGCTTTAAAAAGTACAATAAATCAATTGGCTAATGGGTACGAATGGATTGTTATCGATGGTGCTGCAAAATTAGAAGAAATGGCAGCCCATGCAGTCAGTGCATCTGATTTAGTTATTATTCCTATACAACCTTCGCCTTTAGACTTGTGGGCGTGTGAAAGCTTGGTAAGTCAGATTAAGCAACGACAGATTATAACCGATGGTATACCTACTGCTGCTTTTCAAATATCAAGAGCTAAGAAAGGAACAAACTTGGCAAGAGAAGTGCGTAAAGTTGTGGCTGATTATGATTTGCCTTTATTAGATGGCAATATTTACGATAGAACAATATTTGCTAGAGCATTGTCTGACGGTATCACTGCTTTGGATGTGGAACCAGATAGTGCAGCTTCATTTGAAATCAAGCATATGGCAAAACAGATTATCAGAGGTTTTGAATAAAATGCTAAAAGTAAAAAAAATAGGAGAAGGGCATCAACATCCTAAAATTGATGACGTAAAAAAAGTTTTAGAAAAAGAATCGGTAAAGAGATTGAATGCTGATTTACCTAAAAGTTTTTATCTGCAAGTTAAGAATTTTGCAAATGAAAAAGATAAATCAATAACAGATATAGTTAAGCTAGCGTTGGCAGATTATATGAAGAGTAATTGAGTAATTGAGTAATTGAGTAATTGAGTAACCCTCTCGATGCGATCGCCAAACCTATCGAGAGGGGCAAATCAACCCATTGGAGAATCAAGATGCAAATGAATTGTAGCATCACTCACACCCTTAACCAAAGCCCTACTAACGCAGAGTTAGAGAAGCTGGCTAGCATGATAGAACAAAAATGGTTCACGCCCAGTCAGCAACCAATTATTGCCGCCTTCATAAGCCGCAATGCGATCAAGAATTTCCTGGAGGGATGTGAGTAATAATATTTTACCGTGCGAAATTTCTTGGGTGATGATTATGTACAATATGTTAAATAGGCTACTTTAGTACAACTTTTGCAAGCTTCACTTGCAAAATCGAGAAAAGAGATAAAAACCTACCCTCTTCTTTCACTTTACCCCCTAAAAGCATTCTGAAAGTTAATTACATAATTTCACCAAATGTTAATGATTTGTAAGTCGATTTTGTTTCGCCTAGTTTTTTTATCTTAATCCTCAAAATGATCAGTTTTCTCTATATTAGTGATACTGACGCCGCTTCGCTCTGTCGGCTTCATACTGACCCTACATGCAAGCATATAGCAGCCAGCATGAACCATACGTAAACAAGGACTCATTAAACTATTCATGAAGGTGGTTGTTGTGTTGAGCATTGGTAAACTTTTGGCAAAACTTACCAACGGTTAAGCAAAAATTTACCACCACTACATCTAGTGGCTTTTGCACGAACCGGTTAACCACATCTTGTGCTTTATCCGTTTTTCCCTCTTTTTCTCATAAGCTTAAATATCTTGCTTAAAAATTGGCTTTGTGTATATTTGCACTTATGCAAAAATGCATTTTCACACAATTACTATTTTGGAGAGTTATATGCTGACAAAAAAAGGAACGCAAATTCTCGATGAGCTGGCATCAGAACAAAAAGCTGATTTAGAAGATCGCAAAAATCAATTCATCTTGTCTGACCTTTCAAATGCAGTAAAAGGTCTTGTAGGGTTAATCCCTCAGTTTGTGAGCGGGTTTTGTCTTTGCTTTGTGGCTCTTTTAGGTTTGTTATTGATGGTGTTAGATGCGCCAACATTGCAAGCGATGATAGATGCCCCTGTTAATGAGGTGGTAGCTGCAAAAAATGACTTCCTTTCTTTCTTTTCGGTCTTCTTTCTCGTGATGTTTATGCTCTACGCTGTTGCTCGTAAGTTAGATTTACATAAGAGTTCCGAAGTTGATTATCAAAGACAAGTAAACGCTTATCACAAAGAGAGCACTCGCCAAATTGAACTCATTGAAGAAGTTCTTCATCGTCACGGCCTGATCAACAAAAAGGAGCTGTAACCATGAGTAATGCAATCGAACTGATCAATGTATCGAGCTTAACTGAACTTACGCAAGACAAAGCTAAATCGTTAACGGCAGTAGCTAAACCTTTTAATGGGGATTTACTACAAGGTCACTTGTTGCATGTATCAGATGATCAGACTCAATGGGTAGTTTCGACTTACCTGAGCGACAAACCCAAGCTGTATAAACGCTCTGACGCACTACTTAAAGAAGCAAAGAAATTGGGGTTATCACAAGTGACCTTTGAACTCTAACGCCCTTCCTCTCTAGCGCACCGCCTTGGTGCGCTCGTTTTCCCCTAAAGCCAGTAATTCCAATCCTTAGATCACTGATTTCTAAACTTGTCACTGTTAGCGTGTGTGTTTATTCATGCAAAACAGGAAAATGCACACATGGCACTACCAACGCTCATCGAGGACAAAGACAAAACTTGGATCTTTAAAGTCATTACACAGACACCAGAGCCAGAGCTTAATGCGTGTCTAATGGGATTTTTCTTGGGTAGTGGAATGACAACACTAGAGGTATGTCGCATCCAAGTTCGAGACATTGTTAAGAAGAACGGACACCTAACAAAATGCTTTGCGATTAAAGGCGATGTGAATCGAGATTTTTATCTGTCCAACATTAAGCTACAGAATCTTATCAAGAACTACATTGAGCAACGGCTAAAAGATGGTGATCACCCCGATCAATACAATGCTTTTGATGCTGATGAACCATTCTTTAAGCGTAGGAATGGCGACCATTTTAAAATCAAGCATAGAACCACAGAGAAAGGTAATACGACTTACCACTGTAATGCTTTAAATAATCACATCAAACGATTGTTGGCTGATTCTGGTATTGATCAGCCTAGTATTCTAAGCGGTAGACGCACGTTTGCTGTAAGGCTTAAACGTCATGGAGTAGACGTTCCGACTATCCATTTGATGCTTGGAAATAAGAGCCTTGAAACCACGTTAAGACTTATAGAGACAGATACTGTGAGTATGCTAGCAATTGCAGATATGGCTTTTTAAAATATGCTAGACATATATGACGGGTGTATGTAGTGTGCTTTTATTAGCTACAAACAAGTGAGCCACCCTCGAAAGGGTGGCTCTTAAACTCGCTACCTGTTGTCAATACTGTTTCCAGCGGAAGAGGACAGGGCTATCACAACAAGAGGATTAACCTCAGTTGTTTATAATAATACACAACCTTGATACAGAGGGCAAATAATTTGGATTTGGAAGAGATCAAGCAAGGACTTTCTACAGAAAAACTAGAGACCTATCGTCAGGTGCTCGACTGTAAATCTGATAGTGAGTTGATAGCCGTTTATATGGCGATGCAAAGTATAATGTCTCAGTTTTTCTCAGTAGTTCAGCTACTTGAAGTGACGTTGAGAAATTCAATCCATAAATCAGCAACAGAATGCTTTGAAGATGATGAATGGTATAAGCGAATTCCTCTAAGTCAAGAGTCTCGAAAACAAGTCGATTTTGCAGAACAGCAGTGTTTAAAGGATGTAGGCGCTCGATATACCAGTAACGATCTTGTTTCTCGATTACCGTTTGGATTTTGGGTTCACATGTTACACCGAGACTACAACAACCCTCGCAACAGAGATCATAACCTATGGCAAACACAGTTGGATAAGTGTTTCCCGAACGCTAGAGAGAAGAGAGTTAAACTCAATACATTATTTCAGAAAATGGGAGCATTAAATAAGTTCAGGAATCGTTTATTCCATCATGAGCCAGCATGGAAAGGTAGATCCACTCGAAACCGAGTTGATGCTATTGAGTTTCTTCTAAAAATGTTCAATGAGCACACGGACGCTATTTACTTACTATCTACTTCTAAACGAGAGCTTATTACAGTGTTAGGGTTTGAAGAAAAATTCAATCAAGAGTGTAATATCAAAAACTTAGAACGTTTTGAATCGTTGTTAGCTCCTGAGAGTCGAAATACTGGCGATTAGTGAGCTAGACATATTTGACAGGTAATTAAATTGGAATATACTAGACACATATGACAGGTAGAAATATTACAGAGTTTCAGCTTATAGCAAACGCTAAAGGTTGGAAGTTTGAAGAAATCGCAAAACGTTGGGGTAAGTCCGAACGCCAGTTATCACGGATAGCAAAGGCGGGTGAACAGCGTGACTTAGACGCTGTGAATGGCCTACCAAACAAAGACAACGAACAAAAGGGATAAAAAGACATCATGTTTTTTGAGTTCTTTGATTGGAAAATTAAAGCAGGAATAATTATTACCGTTGCTCTTATGTTGGGTAGCGTAATCAGCTTCATTGTTGCGTGGACAGCACCAGTACCAACCGATGCATTATCAGCCGTAACCAAATATCTAAATTATCGTTGGTTTGCTTTCTTTGCTGTCAGCACATTGTCTATTGGTGCGGCAACAATGAAGTATCACGATAGAACACTAACACGTTGCTAAGGGAAAATTTTCGCATGAAAACAAGTCAGATTTTGGAATTGCTAAGAAAGGCATCACCAACATTACAAGTCAAGATTCAACATAAAGAATATGGTGTACTACCTGTTGGTAATGTCTACCATGAACCGCCAAGAACCTTCCTGCAAGAAGCAAAAGAGGAAGGGGTATACTCTAATGTTAAAGGGCTATTAGAGCGTCTTGAAAGTATTGATGCCACTGTTCCTTTTGATGCGGATTTAACTTCTGGTGATGATTGGAATTTCCAAGAAGTGCAAAGTGTGTTTGAAAGCGAAGGAAAAGTCCTTATTCAAATTTCTGATCCAGTTTTTAATTAAGGGGAATAGACGATCTATGAAAACAGCTCTCATTTTACTCATGTTAGGCGTTGGGTTGGTATGGTCGCTTTTACCTAATCAAGATATGACTAGTTTAGTTTCGTCATCAGAGCGTCTAGATAGAGTGTTTAAAGACAAGGACGTAAGCAGTCAAAACAATATGCAAGTGTTACTAATTAAGCTGTGTGCGTCTGTAGACTCATGCGGCGAATAAGAGGGGAATTTTTGTGAAAAGAGCTTTTGCTATTACCGTTTTATTGTTGCCTCTTTATGCCGTTGCCGGTGGTAATGAATCGATCGAATCTTTCAGCAAGGCCAAGCGACTGCTTGAGCAAAAAGTCTATTTCGATAACCGTGAAACCTTGTATTGTGCCGCCCGTTTCGATGCCAAGAAAAACATAACTCTACCCGTTGGGTTTAAAACCGATAAGCACGTGAAACGTTCAAAACGTGTCGAGTGGGAACATGTCGTACCCGCTGAAAACTTTGGTCGTACCTTCTCTGAATGGCGCGAGGGTGATAGCCAGTGCGTCAACAGTAAAGGCAAAGCCTTTAAAGGCCGCAACTGCGCCAGTAAAGCCAATAGAGAGTACCGATTGATGCAATCTGACCTCTATAACTTGTTCCCTGCGATTGGCTCAGTTAATGCGATGCGCAGTAACTATAACTTTGCGATGCTTCCTAACGAACGCTCTGACTTTGGTTCTTGTGCGGTGAAAATCGATAATCGTAAAGTAGAGCCGCCTATCAGTTCGCGCGGTCGTATCGCTCGTACCTACCTTTATATGGATCATACGTATAGTCGCTACAAAATCAGTAACCAGCAGCGCCAACTTATGAACGCATGGGACAAACAATTTCCTGTTAGTGCGTGGGAATGCAAAGCCGCTCAGCGTATCCAGAAGATACAGGGTAACGTGAACCACATTCTAAATACTCGATGTAAACAATCTTGAGCTAACGGTGGATGCTATATGCTTTTTTCTCAGCGCTCCAAATTGACAGTTTTAATCATGGTACTTGTCTCGATCATGGTTGGGTTAGCGATTGGTCGTTATTCTACTACTTGGGGCGCGGCTTCTATCATCATTATGTACCTCTCTCTTGCTATTACTGCACACTCTATTGGAAAGGTTAAATATAATTAAACCTTATTCGTATATATACGTTTAAGCGACCTTTTTGTTTGGGCTTTCTCCTCTTTTTTTGACGTTCTCGCTACGCTCGGTTCATTCCGTCGCTTCGCTCCTCCCGCGATAAGTTACGTCACTGTATCGAGTAAACTCGATGTGACGTTAACTTCCTGCGAACAATCACCCAACGCAAACGCAAACGCAACTACGCTATGCGCCTGAAGCGGCGCGCTTCGCTAAAGCATTTCCGTTCCTGCGGAACATCAACAAAGAATTTCACTTTCTCCTGATAAGTGCTTGTAATCGCGGCTCGCTGTCTCGTGAGTCATTGTGTTTCCTATGTGCGTTATTCATCACCGTTCTCGCGTCTTCCTGTTAACCGTCTCCTATCAGAACCTATCTCGCAAGGGTAAATGAACGCTTCGCGCCCTTGCAAGATAGAACCATGACAGGAGGCCGGACAGTCAGGCGATACCGAAGATGAAAACACACTAAATAGGAAACACTGCCATGACTCACTCAACTGCAATCCACTCAACAATCACTAATCAGCAGCAAGCGACCAAGTTCTCGAACTTGGAGTCGAAGGACTCCTCCAAAAATGAAATGGAAAAAAAACGCAAAATTGCCAAAACAGGTAAGAACGCAAAAAAACGCCCAGTGATGAAAGTGGCAAAAGATATGTACCAAATCGTGACAGATCGCGTGATTGCAGCCCTTAAAAATGGCGTTAAACCGTGGGCGTGTCCTTGGGATAGAACAAACGAATGCTCAATGCTTCCTATGAACTTTAAATCTAAAGCAGCATATTCTGGCGTTAACATCCTTTTGCTTTGGTCTGAAACGGTCGAGAAAGGTTTTTCAAGTCCTTACTGGTTGACTTTCAAACAAGCGGCAGAATTAGGCGGTAACGTGATCAAAGGGCAGAAGGGGACGGCAATTATTTACTATAAAACTTGGGAAAAAGAGGACGAGAACGGCGAAAAAGAATTTATCCCGATGTTAAAAACGTTTGTGGTGTTTAACCTAGATCAAATTGAGAATATCGAAAAGCCAGCCGTTAGCGTAAGTGAAAAGCGCGTAAAAAATGAATTTATAGCGCTAGACCACGTAGAAGCAGCTATCGCTAAAACGAATATCACGATTAACCATTGCGGCGTTCGTGCTTTCTACTCACCGACTCATGATCAAGTTACGCTTCCTTTGGTTGATCGCTTTAAAACATCGACGGATTACTATGCAACGGCATGGCATGAACTGGTACACGCAACAGGCCACAAGAGCCGTTTAGATCGTGATTTGAAAAATAGTTTCGGTTCAAAAGATTATGCGTTCGAGGAATTAGTCGCCGAGTTAGGCGCGGCGTTTTGTTGTGCGGATTTGGGGATAGTGGGTGATGTTCAGCATGAAAGTTATATTGCAGGGTGGTTAGAAAAGCTCAATAGTGACAAGAAATTTATTTTTAAGGCTGCAAGCCTTGCAAGTAAAGCCCATCAATATCTTATCGGTTAATTTGATACCAGCCTACGGGCTGGTTTTTTTGCGAGCGAGGCTCATTCTTCGCCTCGCCCCCAAATGAACCTAAAGGCTCAATCGAACTAACCCACATACCAACAATCGGCTGGAAATAGCCCTAAAGGTTTCCAGTTGTCCTCATGTTGATATGATGGATAAGTTCGAGTTGTGCGCTGATTCTTTCCTTGTCATCCGACTATAACCATTAGTAATCGCTGGCCATAAAGTGGAATGATGCAAATTGCATCGAGTATCGTTGAATGTTAAGCGTAATCATATCTTAGCAGGATGAAGTGTGTTTTTTGATGCTGGTATTACCGTGATATTGGTTTGAATTTGTATTTGTTGGTTGTCAGCTTCTTACTCACTGCGTGAGCGCGTTCTAGTATTTATCGCGTAGCGATAAATGTACCTACTGGTTTTTATGGCAGTAATTGCGGTTATTTACTGCCTTTTTGGTGTTTCTTTGGGGGTGATTAAGGTATAATAACGGTAAGGTCAGACAGTGGGTTTGATCATATATGGAGAAGTTCAATGAAAGGTTTTCTTTTTGTTGAAGGCAATTGCCCTAATGCGGCTTTCTGGTTAACTGAAAATGGTTCAGTATCTCGAAAGTATCACCCTGAATTAATTGGTTGTGTTGTTATCGACCCTAACTGTGATCCTGAATTACTTATTAGGATGATTTTAATGACAAGGCCAGCCGCAGGGAAATTTACGGTTGATTGGCTTAATAGCATTGGATAACCAATCAAAGAGGGGCAAGGATGCCCCGTTTTAGATTAACTTTGATAAGGTGATAAATAATGAGAATTAACCCAACGCTTTTTGATTTGCCAAAAGAAAAGCAAGAAAAAATCCGAGAGCATTTTGATTATGAGTTGGATTTGGCGTCGAGGCATTGTGCGTTAGTTCATTTTATGAATCACCACATTGATCGCCCTGATAGCTATCGTTCAATTGATGATCCCTTATATCGAGATCCAACCCCAGAAGAGATCACAGAAGTGATTGATCACTTGGCTGATATTCATTCCTTAGGGGTCGTGTCAAAGCAGTTGGGGTTAAGAAGTAAATCTAACCCGACACGAACATTAAATCGTTGGAAGTCTGGAGAGAATGAAATTCCTTATCCAGCGTGGCGGTTGTTGTTGGTTTTAGATGGTCGCGTCGTAGAAGTGAATAGAATCCCTGATGCTGATGGGCAGAAGGCATGGGCTAAGTTTTTTGGATAAAAAGAATCCAGCTTAGCGCTGGATTCTTTTTTTAGATCAAGAAGTCGTCAAGATTTTTGTCTGCGAGAGCTGACGGGGTACGGCCTTGGCCTGTCCACGTTTTCTCTTTGCCGTTCTCGTCAGTGTAACGGTATTTTGCAGGACGTGGGGCGCGTTTGGCTTTTTTTGCTGGTTGATTAGAAAGAGCTGTCATTAAGTCGTTTATATCAATTCCATCTCGCTTCAATGTATCGGTAATTTCTTTGAGCTTGGCTTCTTTTTCTTCACGTTCGGCCATAAGCTCGATTTCTTCGGTTTGGCGCTCATCAATCACTTTGGTTAATTTTGCTAAAGCGTCTTGAAGTTGTTCAAGAGTTAGGTCACGAGAAAAGGCGCGAAGAGAGCGGAGATTTAAAAGGGTGCTTGCTAAATCTGACACAGTTGTTTTTCCTTATTTCGGATGAATTACCGATATGGGGGTAGTAAATGAAATGTCAATGTTATAGATAATAATAGTTATCGAAATGATTTCGCCTAATTAACCTGGTTTGATTCGATGGCTTTTTCACTGTTCTAGAAATGCACTTTGCACCAGTGTTGGATGCTCTGTCGATCTCTTTTTTTATCATTTTCTCTAAATTCGTTCATTTAAAAGTGATCCACTGCTGCTCTCAGGTGGTCGTAGTTTCTCGCTGAATTTCCCCCAATCTTTCCACATGAAGGGCTTTTTGCTTTGGGCGTTACCCTACGGGCAGGGCTTTTCGCTTGTATCTTCCAGCTATGGGCTAAGAGTGTCATTGCCCAATTAAGTCACGTTCGTGCCTTCCCTGGGCGTGACGCTCTAAAGCCCCTATCTGAAAGGATATCGCTGCAATCCTTAACGCACTTCGCTATGCGCCTGAAGCGGCGCGCTACGTTAGAGCATTCGCTCTTCTGCGAAGCGCTCACAAAACCCTTACTGCCTTCAATTAAGTGCGACTAAAGGCTGCGGTTTTTATGCGCCGGATTTTCCTTTCCACTCGTATCAATTTTCGGGCTCGCAAGCTGTTTAACCGTCTCTCAACAAAACCAGCTTTGCAAGGGAAGTACACGCTGCATCCCTAAAGCAACAAGTTGCTAAGGGCTGCTAGCCCCTTGTCAAAGCCAGTTGTGTTGCGAGCTCGGACAGCTAAGCGGCTCCGAAAAGTGATACTCAAACAGAAAGGAAAACCCCAAATGGCGCAACAAACCTCAACCTTAACTCGCACTAATTTGAATTCAGTAACCAGCGTCTCGACGCTGGACCTCGAAAGCTCACCAAAAAATGATTCCTCTTTGGTTCAGCGCAAGCGTCAACGTGATCTGAAAATTCTAGACCGATTAAGAGAAATTCACGGGTTGCAGAGAAAATCTAACCCTGTTCGCCATATTATGTTCGATCCTTTGAATTACGTTTGCACTGAACACGATTGTATTAATTTACATCGCCGTTAATTAATTTATACCGAAGGAAAATAACAATGAAATATCTAAACGATTACACCCAAGAAAAACAAACGGCACTGTTTAATGAAATGGGCGCATTTTTTGCCTTTTCTAATGAGCAATTTGATCAGCAGAAAAAAGAGGGCGTTAATTATGTATCGCTTGGTTTTGGGTTTATTGCACCAGAAGAGAACGCAAAAATGATTGTTGAAAAATTAGACGCAATTACAAAGGAGGCAATAACGCAAGATATCGAAGAGAACGGCAAGGAAGCCATTATTAGGCGTGAACTATTCAACCATGAATGTTTTTACACGAACGACATTATGGATTGTGTCGAAAAGCTCAGTAAGTACGGCTACACATACGATGATGTTTATCCTGTGTATAGCCATATTTGCAAGGCCGAAGATGTTTATTAATCACCAATAAAAACGCCTAGATATTTGTATCCAGCAAATATCTAGGCAGTGCCAAATTATTAACCAGAAAGGAAATAAAATGAACGATTCAAATGCTACCCTAAACAATGAGCAAATAACAGAGGAAAATTACATTTGCACCGCTATTCCATTTTCACTAGGTCAAACGGTAATGACGCAAAGTGTTTCTAGTTTGATCGACGAAAATCGAGGGGCTAATTTGAGTTTATTGATCTTGTTACAGAGACACCAAAACGGTGATTGGGGAACAGTGCTAATCGAAGATAAAATATCGAATGATGAAGCCACACGGGAAGAAGGGCGCGTAATGTCGAGTTATAAACTTTGCGGCGAAAAGATTTGGATCATCACCGAGTGGGATCGTAGTGTGACCACAGTATTATTTCCAATTGAATACTAATGATTTGTTAATTGTCAATCAAAAGTCAGCATAAAGCTGGCTTTTTTTGTATCTCGCAAACTTCAAATATAATGCGCTTAATTCGCATTGTGACCGATTTGATTGTCTTATGCGTCCTCGCTATTCATTCAACAATAAAACCTTTCAGCGTGAAATACAGCGCGAATCCTAGCCTTTATTTCGATAATTAACCGAGTGAATCCCCTTTTTTATTTTGCAGTCGCACGACAGGAAGCCGATCATGGCGAAAAGTCAGGACACAAAGAAACGTAAGTGATCACGTGATTTATAGCTTTCTGAAAAGACCACACATTACGCACAACTTCGTTGAGCACTAAGTGGTTGTCTGTAAAGGGAAATTCGGATTTTGAAAGTTTGAAAAATTTCCAAATCAATATGAGAAAAATCGTGTGACACGAGTGTATAGTATGTATAAATTCGTGATAAGTGTTATTTATCAGTAGCTTGGTGATTTCGTGACACGATTTGTGTTTTTTGTCTCATGTTTGTGTAACATAATTAGACAAGCAAAAACAATGATTTGATATTTTTGTTCTACACATGTGTCGGTTGAGTGGAATTATGTAGATTTCAATATACATGTGTGGAGGAGGTGTGTAGTATTATTCTACTTGTTGTTTTCCTGTTTTTACCAAATTTGAGGTCTTTATGGCTCGTAATCCTGTTGTTCACATTCCTATTTCTAAGTCGGTACATCAACGAATGGAAAACTATAAAAATAAAATCGAGGCATCGACCATGGCCGAGGTTGGACGTGAGTTGTTAGAGTTCGCTTTATTAATCAAGGAAAGATCGGAAGAGGCGGATTCACGAACCAATCGTGAATTGATGGAAGAGATATTATTAAAGTTGTGTGTGAATGAAGAGTTGGCGAAGAATAATTACACGCATGTATGGCAGGACGGAAAATCGTGGAACTCAACCATGGTTGATATGATGAAGGAAGATGTGTCGCGTGCTAACCATAAAGGATTAGTCAAGTTTGAATCCTTTATGAATAAAGAAGAGGGTTCGGATAAATAACCTAAACGACAGGCGAAAAAAAAGGGAAGCAAATGCTTCCCTTTGGTTTGTAGCTCAATGCTGAGTTATTTGATGTAGTTAGATTATCGCTCAAATCCACCTATTTCACGGTCACTGTGTGACGGCTCAATAGAAGGTTGATGTGCGTGAGTAATGGTGCGCTCATATTCTGCAATGGTGTCCATGTAGTGTTTCTCTGAAATGTCATTGCCAGCCTTAATGTCTTTGTCGTGCTCAATGGATTGCTCATTCTTAATGCTGTGCTCAGTTGACTCTTTATTGATGTCACTGACAAGGTTTTGAATGAGTTCACTTTCTGTTCCCTCTTGGTGGTTATATTGGTGAATGGATTTGTTGGCGTCGTCATAAATTTGAATGATGTTTTGTTTGATTATTTCAACGCTATGACCTTGCTCTGATAAATATTTGCTGATTTCATCCATTAACGAGCTCTTTGTATGCTGAGTGCTATTACCAGCAAGAACGATAATATGCTCGCGCAGTGCGCTGGCATCGAGCGTTCGCACGTCGTGGATGTTATTAACCGCAATGATATCGACATCATGTAGGTTGTTATTAGAAAAGCTCACGGCGTTTTCAGTTCCTACTGCAATGACGCTGATATCGGTATTTTGTCCTTGATTAATCTCAACGTAATGTTTGGATTTGTTCCCCATTAAACGCTTATCAACGTCTAGTTCGGCTTTGCCTCCTTCGTTATTTAAGTAGGTGATTTCAATGGCTTCCAATTGCTGATTTTGATTGCTCAGTTTCGCAATTAAAGCAGGGTGAGTTTGCTTGCTTTCCGATGAATAAACCTTTGGATGAAAACGTAGGCTGCTGTTATTTGAAACGTGCTCTTTGGTTTGCGTTTCAAGATAGTGTTGCGCTGCGGTTCCCTCTATTGGTTTGCCTGTTTCCCAATATTCTAATGCTCTGGCTTTGAGTTCACTGACCTGTTTAGGCAGTGTTTCAAGTAGCGTGTCGTGCTTCTCGTTGAGGGTGATATCGGCCTTCTCAGGGGCTTTTAAATACCCATCAGCGAGTGTCACTGCTTCTTTGTAACTCACCCCTTCTGTCACCATAATGAGGTTAAGCAGTGAGCCTTTTTCGCCCGTAGTCCAATCTTTAAAGTAACCACGATGCTCTCCGGTCAGTGATACTTTGAGGTTGGATTTGCCTTGTCCAAACACCAAATAATCACGGTCTGATTTGCTGGCATTGGGCTTCCCAAGCAACTTTGTCGCCAGTGATTCAGTGTAGGGTGTGAGCTGCTGTGATACGTCCTTGGCGTAGGTTGGGTAGTGGAATATACCTCCAACTTGATATTGAGGGTTATCACGTGGGCTACCTTGTACATCGAAGTAGCGCTCATGAGTGGGTTTGGTTTTCTCGATGGTTTCCAGTGCTGAGGCATTGTTGTCGTGGTTATTCTCCCAGGTGTGAATGGTTTTCGCTTCATGGTCTGTAAAGAGCATGGCGTGTTTGGCGGCGCGGGTGATATCGATGTAAGCACGTCGGATGTTGGTCAGTTTTGCATCCGAGCTAATGACGTTAATCACGTTCTTCATGGTCGAGCCTTGCGCCATGTCTGCGGTACGGGTGTAGCGATAATCCCAGTGCGTACTTTTCATGTCAGCAAGGTCAACCTTGACCTCTTTACCCACTTCGTTTTTCATCACCATATGAAAGTTTTCAAATCGCTCGACCGTTAAATCCGTATTGCCTTTGAGTCCAAAATCGACATCGGTTTTACGCCATGTGATTTTGTCCCCACTGGCAAGGGGCATTTGCTCCTTCTTCCAAAGTGTGGTCATTTGGTGGTTATGGTGTTTGGGTAAAAACTGCTTTTGCTCTCCGGTTTCGATGTCGGTCACGTTGAGCATGTCGTGGGCTTTATCGACCTGATTAATCAGTAAATACTCGTTCTTTTGAGTATGGACGATTAATCCAGCCTTATAGGGCAGCATGGTTTTTAGCTCTTCGGCACTGGCTCCAACGCCACGTAGTCGTGTCACTTGAAGCTCTTGCTTGCTCAGTTGCCCTGTTTTTTGTAAGCCGTGGCGTATGACGTTGGCCAACATATCTCGTTCACGGTGCGAATAGGCAATCATCAAGGTGTTCTCTTGACTCTCTGGTGTCCGTGATAGGTACTCCGCCGCCGCTTGTGCGTAGAGCCTGGCTTTTGCCGCTTCTCGGTCTAATGCTGGATTACCATGCTCAGCTTTGTACGTCGATATCACGTTGGTTTTGCTGATGTTCTCCTCTTTTGCGTCCTTACGATATTGCTCCCTTGGTAGTTCAGATTGTGCTTTTAAGCTGGACATCACGGAGTGTGCGGATTTGTTGATAACATGGTGAACCGCACTGAGCAGTGTTGGGTCTTGTTGACGTTTGATGTCCTTCATCACAACCGAATCCAGCGCTTTACGTTTAAAAGCAAGCTCAAACGGTTTTCCAGCCTCTTTGGATTGAAGCTGATAGATATCACCAAGTAGAACAGCACGTGCGCCAGCTTGTTCAACCAGTGTGCCAAACTGTTTAAGCTGAGCATTGGAGGTCATTGAGCTTTCATCGAGTAAGAAAAGGGTATTGCGGTATTTCTCTGGTGCGGTAGCACCGGTTAAAAAGTCGCGCAATAGCGATTGGGAGGTTTGCGCGGCAATCCCTTTTTCCTTGAGCTCATTAACCGCCGCGTGCGTTGGGGCTAGGCCCACCACATCCAGTGGTTTATCGCCCTTGAGGTTTTGTACATGATGGATAAGCGAGACGCCTTGCTCTAGCATGGTGGATTTACCTACCCCTGCAAAACCTTGTACGCCCACAAAGGTATCGTTTGTGGTGGCAATCAGTGTCACCCCTTGCTTTTGACCGTCACTGAGCCAAGATTGCTGCGTAAGATAGGTTGCCGCTTCTTTAGGCGTCGCTAGGGCTTCTCTTGCGCCTTTGCCGTTTTCAAAGCGAGCTAAGATATCGCGCTCTGTCTCTATCGCTTCTTTGGTCGTCCAGCGAACACCATCACTGTATTGCGCTGAAAGCAGTGTTCCTTTCTCGCTTAGCTCGTCAAGTTTGGCCTGTATCTCCTCTTTGGTAATGGATTGACCTTGCTCTTCAAAGCTGTAACGAATGGCCGCCATGACCAGTTCGCTGTGCTTAAACCCTGCTTTTTGTTCGCTAACGTGACCGATAGAGAACTCCACCGCCTTATCGATGTCGCTTTTATTGAGTGATTGACGCAGTGCGCCGACCGCAACATGAACGTCGTGATAGAGTGCGTCACTGGTTTGTGCATTCACGTACTTTTCAATCTCGCCACCGCTTTGCATCACGCTCGATATGGCTGAGGGTTGGTGCGCTGACTTAGAGAGTGCGTTTTCCAGTTTGTCTTTATTATCGGTAAAGAGATGCAAAGAGGTTGAACCTTTGCCGACTAAATCTGATAACACCTCTTTTGAGCCGCTATAGCTTGGGATATCGACCCACAATGAGGACTCCTTACCAGTATGACGAGAGCTTGCTTGCGCGTAACCGTAAGAGAGTGGGGCGTCCTGCAAGTCTTGATGATTAAGCACCTGCTTTTTGCCATTACTGCCGATAACATGCACACCCTGCCAGTTCATCTTTTCAACCTGAATACGCTCTGCACTTTTTAAGTCGCTACGTGGAATAAATCCATTCACCATCAAGCTATCCCCTGCGGCGATTTCGAGTTTTTCAGGTTTAGCGACCATAAAACCGTGCCCGCTAAAGGCTCTGTCCTCCACGTTCATGCTTGTTTCGGTGCCACGTTCATCTTTTAAGGTGAGCGTATTGGCATTGGCGTTCACGCGAGTCACTTCATAATGCACCGGCTTTTTGTTTGAGAACTCGGTGAGGCGCATCCCTCTTTGGTAGGACTTGGCCACACTTTGCTGCTCTTTGGATAAAAAGACCGGATTCATCGTCTCAATGACAATGCGCTCTTCACTGAGTTGACCGCTTTTATCGAGGGAATCTCGAATGGCGTGATTGAGTTGCTTGGTATCGAGAGCGTTGCTGGTCAGTACCGCCACATTACGGCGCTGCGCGTGAGAGAGATCTGAATAGTGCTCCGCTATTTTGCTCTGTCGCTGTGCTTTGCTGGATCCTTGATGAAGCAATACGTGAGTGTCATTGGCTTTTTGGCCTTGCCACTTAAATTGGCCAACGTCACCTTTTTGCAGAGTCTCCATCGCATGACCCGCTTTGAAGCCTTGGCGTGAGGACGGATTAGTTAAAAACACCAATTTGGATTGCTGCGACTTGGCCCTGTCAACCAAGGACTGCACCTCATCGACACCGAGTTTGTGGGCTTGCTCGACAACAAGCAGTTGTTGCTTGCCATGCTTATCGGGTTCACCGGCTAAAAAGCCATGCAGTGATTCAACATGGTCACGTCGAAACTGATTTTTTACCCATTGCGCCACGCTAAACGACTGGCGCTTAACACTCTCTTGGGTTTGTTGCTTAACCAGATTATTTGGTGTGATAAAGCGAACGTGTCTACCTGATTCGGTTCCTACATGCAAAAGGGCTTCACTGAGGGTTTGGCTTGAACCTGTTAATGACACAACGTTAATGGGTTTGGTGCTTGAAAGAACATCACGCACGTTTGATTGGTGACGAGATGAAAGACCAAGGGCGTTCACCGCTTCGTCATTGGCCTTAACCCCAATACCATGTAGACGAAAATCGGTGCTATCTATCAGTGCTTTTTCTTTATCAATGGCGCTTTGGGTGGTGTACATCACGCCCTGGTACTTATCACTTTCTTTCCCCAGTGGGATTAGGTCGCCTTGCTCAATTTTGTTATCGAGTAGGGATTTCAAATCACGGATATCGTGGTGTTTTCCATAGGAAAACTCGTGCGCGGCCATGGTCAGCAAGTTTTCGTAAGAGAGCTGGCTTGAGTGGCGGCCAAGGTGCGAAAGGGCTTTATCAATGGCAGTAACGGCACTATTAGGGATGTCACGCTCAAAAGTTTTACTTGGCTGGTTTTGCATGGAGGCGGCAACAAAGGCGAGGCCGTCAAAGTCAAGTGCTGCATTTTTACGTTGCCATTCATCGAGCAGCGTGGATTCAGGCGTATACTGCTTTGCCTTGCGAGTCTCTTGCGCGGCAATGGATTTGGCTTTTGCACTGTCGATACCAAGATCATCAATGTGCTCTAAAATTTGCTGACGACGGGTGGAGTTTCCTTCGATAACCTCGTCAGGAATGCCATCGATATCGATCATGCCATTACCAAGTGATTTGATGGCATAACCCATTTTTTCATAATCACGGCCAATTTCGCTGTGATAGAGCATGCCATAATATTTTTGGTTGGCCAGAATGCGCTCATAGGTGCCATTCATTTCAAACTCGTTCTGCTTTGTGCATGTGGCCAGATTTTTTAGGTTGCCCTCCTTGTCGTAGGTCATGTTGGCCATCAGTGCGTGAGAGTGGATCTGAGGATCTTCTTCACGACTGGTTTTGTGTGGAACGACCCCAAAAAGCAGTTGAGCGCTGTTATGGTATGTTGCGGTGCGATCGGCGGGATCTATTTGTCGATATTGCGCCGTGTCTTTTTCAATTTCTGAAAGTACGGTTTTAACGGCGCGATCGTGCGCCTCAAGAATACGAGTGTCACCGTATACCAGACCTAGAATACTTGCGCCTTTAGGGGCGGAAAAAGTGAGGTCGTTACCAATGCGGCGCTGTTCGGTGCCAGCGGCTTTCACGTTACCGTCTTCTAAGTAACCGGCAAGAACGCGCTCAAGTTTGGATTCATCAATCGGTTTTCCGGCGATCCCTTCTTTTTCAGCGATTTTGCCAAACCATTGCGTCCCTGCATCGGGCTCTTTGGATTGAGCGAGGTAATAACCGCCTGCTGGCGATTGAGTAAATTGGTTATGAGGAAGGTTGAGTTTTTTCTCTTCTGCGAGGTAATAGCTGCTAGCGCCAGATGCGCCGCCGCGAATTGGGCTAAGTGATAACATAGATTTTTTCCATAAAAAAGAAGCCCAGAGGTTTAAACCTTTGGGCTTTTTTGTGGTGAGTGGTGAGATTATTTTTTACATGATGCTCGATAGGTATTAATGGACGTTTCAATCAAGACGAACCCCCAAGTCAAAGTGAAGATAGTTTTTATGGCGTGGCTGAGTTCAATGACGGTCAATAGGTCGGATAGCGTCATGATCAGTGCTGTGAGCACAATGAACGGACTAATGGTGTAAAGACGATTTTTTAGTTTTTCGATGCACCCTGTCATTAATTGTTTAACGTTGTGGTCATTTGTAAGCCACAACCGCAATCTATTGGCCTGTTGGTTGGTTTTTGATTTTGCCTCTAAGCGGTATGACAAAAATACACAATAAGCTCCGATTAAGATCACCGAAGCCGTAAGATGATAGGGATTTGCGTTGAGGCTGGATAATATCAAGGGGCTGAAATATAAAAAAACAACCCAGATCAAGTTGACGGTGACGTGTTTATTCATAGATAAAAATGATGCCAATCAGGCAATGTCTAATGGACGTTACAATGTTATGAGTTGTTAACTGACAGGCTTTAAGGTGCTAATAACTTTTCCTATAACAATAGGGGTATTGCAGAATTGTTTTTCAAATTTGGCATTATCGCAAATAAGCCAAAATCCTTGTTTTTCTTCATCCCATTGAATGCGCCTGAAAAATTGGCCCAGAGAGTTTTCTAAGCAGTAGAGCCCATCTGTTATCGAATGGTCAGAGTTGTGTAATTCAATGATGACAGGGGTTTGCTTGAGCAGAGTTGGATACATGGTATCGTCAAGACAGGTTACGATTGAGTGTTCAGCCTGAAGCCATGGTGTTTGCGTATAATTCTGTCCAGTAATAAGCCAAAGTAAATTCGTGTCAGTTAACTCTGCAATATTAATGAGCTCTTGGAGGCTTGGTGTGCTTTTACCGTTTGTGTAGTTGTTAATTGTGACAAATGATCCCCCCCAAATTTTTGCAAATGAACGTTGCGATGTGGGAGATATTGCGGTTTTTAACCGTTTGGCGAGGTCATGTATTTGGTGTTTGATTGCAGTGTTAAAACGGTAGTTTTGTGATAATGAATTGCTCATGATTTAATCTCTTGTTACATTGTTAGTTACTTTTTAATCAGTAAGGTATTCGTGATGGTTGATTTATTTTCAGTAATGGATGCTGGCCTTTGGATGATGTTGCTTTTGATGTTTGTATTAGCTTTTCTCAAGGGCCGAGGTTGGTTGTGATTTGAAGAGGCGCAGTGAAAACTGCGCCTTTATTTTTATCGGTACATTCAAGGTTATTACTATGCGGCTTCGGATTGATTTGCTGGTGATCGAGGCGAATCAATATTGAGTCCGATAGCCAAAAGACCAAAAGCTAAATACGTCGTTACGGTGTTTAGTAGGTGGTAGTCGGATCCCCAAGCGAACAAAAATAGTGCTACGACCCAAAAGATACAGCTTCGTATTAATGGAGCTTGTCGTGGTGCTGGAGTGATAATGATCGGCATTAAGTTCACTAAGATGGAAAATAGGGTCGCAAAGGCTAGCCATCCACTGATGGAAAATGCGTCGAGCTTCTGCGTATAGAGTAGAATTGCAGCAAAGGCAATGGTGCTCTTGGCTATGATGGTTCTGATGTTCCACGGATGAGCGACTAGTCGTTGGATAAGTGAAGGTTTTTTCATGATTGTTTTTCCTTTTGGATAGCAAAAAGCCCCAAAACCTTGCGAGATTTGGGGCTTGAGATAGTGAGAAGTAAAGGTGAGTGAACTAGGTGTTTTTGACGTTAAAGCTCAGCTCAGCTCTTGGTCTATTCGCTCTAATTCTTTTTGAAAGTGCCAATCGTCGGCGCGTCTCTTGATTGAACGCATATGCTCGGTTGAGGTTTCTTTCTTTTTGGTTTTGTTGCTTTGGGCGATGCCAGTGAGCATTTGCTCAATGGCGAGATCGACGTTGAGTTCAGGTTTGGAATTATTCATTGTATTGTTTTTTTATAGGGAAAGAAGTGTGGGTGCGTCTTGGATTCATGTATCACAACTGAATCAGGAGAGGGAAAACCCTCTCCTGTTCAGCTACTTCATTTCGTAGACAAAGCTAGCCGAAAATTCACGTTTAGTGTCCTTGTACCTGAGTTCGCAAAGCGATTCTCGTACCATCCATAGTCCCACTATCAGTGTCATACAAAGCACTAGGGTATTCGCTAGTGCCGCGTGTTTTTTAGGCATTTTGTTTGCCTCCAAAGTTGAAGAGGCTTATAATCAGGTTGCGAATCATGACCAGGCCTCGTTTGAATTTATAGTTCATTCGGGGCTTTGTTCTATCTGCCACTTGCATTTGCTCATGGAGATAGTCCAAGAGCACCCGCGGCGATTCTATCACCAAAGGTTGCGAGTGGATTGTCAAATTTGTGTAATCGTTAAACAAAATCGACTTATCCACAAAATCGGTGCGTAACGTTGGGATAAAAAGTGAGCAAGTATATTGAGAAAAAGCCGCTAAAAATCTAGCGGCTTTTGTGTTTTTAGTCGATTCATCGTTGAATCCTCTTGTTTTGTTAGTGTTTGGATTAATTGTGTTATAGGGCTAAACCGCCAACCCACTGTTCGCCAATGAACGCATCGACCCCGCAGTAGTGCCATGCAGGTTCAAAGAGCGTATTCATTTGGGATAGAGCTTGATGTGTCCAGCCACCGTTTGGGGCTTCGTATCGAGCAAGAAATTGCCCTTCGAGGCTGAGTAGAAAGAGTGGGCGATTTTTGACCGGAGTAAGAATGTCCGGTTTGTTTTTGGTACGGTCAGTGACGAATGTCAGCATGAGGTTTGTTCCTACTTATTTTGTCTCCAATTTTTCTTGTTGGATTTGCACCGAATGATTAACTCATGTTTGATGAGTTCATTTTGCGCCTGAGAAAATCGTTGTTTCGAGAGGCTAAGGCTTAGTCGTAATCCGTCATCCAAAGGAGATGCCTTTCTTAATGCCGCAAATAGAATTTCAGCGTCGGTCTTTGATGGTGTTACGGCTGTCTGTGGTGCTTTTGAGATGGCGGGAAGCGGCTCTCTTAATGCAATCTCACAATCGGCTGAGCGTATGTCACATTCGTTTTTAAAGGCTAAACCAAGGGCTTTATCACTAGAGTAGAGAACAAAAGTGATCGCTGGATTAGGTCTTTCAATCATCATCAGCGCGTGGGACAGAACTGAGATAATGCGAAAGTCGGCTTGATTTGCGCCTATTTGATAATCAGAGAAACAGGCATACCATTTTTGTTCACAAAATTCTTTGATTGCTGAGTTCAGTGAAAAAACAAAGACTTTATCAATAATGGAGGTCTTGATTGTTTGCATCTCTTTTAAGCCAATGTTTTCGGCGTCAATAAAGATAAATTTCAAAGTGTTATTACTCCTGTTAAAGAGGTTGAACAATAGCGGTGACCTTCCCAATCGGTGCTATCTCTTTCATAGTTTGAGGTGGGTAGTGTGGGTTATCACCAAACACGCGATAGGCATCTTCGGCTTCTATCCATTGTACGCGTCTAACGATGAGCCCTTGCGCGTTGGTCAGTACATAGATGCCATCAATAAATCGTCTTTTCTTTTGTACTGGCTTTATGGGTAGGTACTCGATATCAACATGCAGAAGGATTGTTGGAGCCATGGCATCATCAATCACGGTCAGTCGTAACGGATTGCTTTGAGTGGTTATTGGTGGTGTTGAATCACCTTCCTCACCGCTAAATAGCCAAGAAAGTGATACGCCACACTCTTGAGCTATTAGGGCGAGTTTTGGGAGTGTTGGAATGCTTTTCCCATTAATGTAGAGATACAGCGTTGCTCGCGATAGCCCTGTTTTTTTGTATAAGTGTGTGATGTTTTGTTGATTAATAATTTTTGCAAGACGGTATTGGAATGCAGTTAGAGATTGATCTGCTTGAAATTTCATCGCTTTGTGCTTATTCGTTGTCATGTTTTGTTGTTCTTTTAGTCAATAAGTGTATTATTTGTTCGACACCATCTTTAAATACACAAAAGGAAAATTAGTCAGTGGATATCTTTGCAAGTGCAGAGCCGAGTTTTTGGGCGGCGCTGTTTGAATATTATCCTTTGGTACTACTTATGTTTGCAGTGCTATGGCTTAAAAAGCATGGTATGTGCTATTAAGAGTTACACAACCAAAGTAATTAACGCCGTTGCTTTCAAATCAAAGCGACGGCGTTTTTGTTTCTAAAGCTTAACCACTTACCTCATTACTTGTCGTGTTGAGGTGCTTTTGCTTATTCAAGCAGTATTTAAGCCCTAAATCGACAAAACAAAAGGCGATATAAATCAGAGCAATATTGAATGCGATGTTGCTGCCGTTCTCCCATGCTTGAATCACTAATTCGTAGTATTGAGAAGGGGACAATAGCGTATCAGGCTTGTCCAGTAGTGCTTT
The DNA here is from genome assembly GCF_015163615.1 of Vibrio sp. OPT18. NCBI lineage: Bacteria > Pseudomonadati > Pseudomonadota > Gammaproteobacteria > Vibrionales > Vibrionaceae > Vibrio > Vibrio sp. OPT18. The sequence continues at coordinate 31,109 of NZ_JADDYK010000005.1, read as the reverse complement.
TGCTGCCGAGAGGATAGACAGAGCGAAAAACGTAGAGATGATGCCGAAAAACGCCACAATATAATGTACCAACTGAATGAGTAGGTCAGAGGTGGTGACTGCGCGACGAAGCCATTTTTCTGGTAGGTGGGTTAGTTTTAATGTTGCTAATTTCATTGGTATTTCCTTTTTGGATGCTAATCTCAATTTAAGAAAAACGCACCGTTAATAGTGCGCTTTTCGATCATGGTGTCACGTCAAGTTAACCCTGCTCTGTTTGCGCGTTATGAACAGCGGTATCTGCGGCAGTTTGCGTTGCTTTCGTGAAGCTGTGGAGGCCCATCCCGAGTAACAATATCGCAGTGGATATCCCATACGCGGCGCTTTGTAGTAGATTCAATTCAAGCCACCAACAAGCAAAGAGCGTGATAACGACCAGCACTGGCATGTACAAGAGGCTCATTATCTTCGGACGACGTTTTGTGGGGCGAATGAGCTTGGGGATCAACATCATGGTGGTAAGGAAGAGGATGGTAAAAAATAACCAACTCGCCCACTGAGTGAGAGAGAAGGTGGTGTCATATTCGACGATGCCAAAATAAATTAAACTTGCCGCGCAAGCTAAAATCGCTTTTTGAAGCAAATTATGCGTGATCCAATGGGTTGAGATTTCCATAGGTGGTTTTTCCTTATTGAGTAAAGTAGGTTTTTGATGTTAAGTGGGTTCGAGGTTAAAGCTCAGGTGTGTGATCGAGGTTATTGTCCACGTCGATCGCGTCTTGCTCTGGCGTGGAGAGTTGTGCGCGAATGCGCGCTGCTTCTTCACGTTTTTGTTTCTCAACGTCGTGTTCGCTCTTCTTACTTTGATCATCGACCGCTTCTTTCATGCGCGCTTCTTCAAGCTCTTTCTCTTCCTCGTCACCATCAAACTGACTGTTATGAATCGCCATTAGCTTGTTGCGATCGGTTTCATCAAGGGCAGTCAACGCCCCAAGTTGGTAATGCGCCAGTAGTGCATCGATACGTTTCATATTTTCGCTCGATTCGTATTCGCGGAAGATAAAGGCATTCGCTACCTTTGGCATTTCATCAAAGACAAGATTGAGTTTGGTGATTGGGTAGTTACCAGGCGTGCGCAACCAACATTCCAAATCGGCAAGCTGCATGATTTCCGAAGAGGTCACGGCAGGTCTTGTGATCGTGGTGTGGCCAAGAGAGACACCATCACGAACGGAATCCGCACCATAGCTGTATTGCTCTTTGGAGAGTTCAATCTCTTGTTCCCCCAAATCCTCACTGCTCTTTTTCGCCATTGGTGACGAGGGATTGCGGAAATAAAAGCGAGTGTTCAGCAGGTCAATCATTTCATCCGCGGCGTGTTGGCCATAGATTTTGACAAACTGCGCATAAGACTGAAAACCGAGTAAGAAACAGCCCCCATGTTTGCGCACCTCAGATAAGACGTTTGGTAGCTCAGGCAGTTTATGAAGACTTGGCGCCTCATCCATAATCACCCAAATACGGCGTGATTGACTCTCTTCTAAGCTCAAGATAGCGGTCGTTGCAATCGATAGCCACATTGAGATAAGTGGTCTCAATGAAGCGTGCTGCTTAGCGTTAGAGGTTAAAAACAAGAAGCCTTTTTCTTTGTCATCGAGTACCCAATCTTGAATGGAAAATCTTCGACGTGGATTGCCCTCTTTATCGGGCTTGTCTAATCCTTCCAAAAAGCGCAGTGACTTGATGTAAGCCGCCAGTACCGATTTGATGGAGATGGCGGTCTTTTGGATTTTGTCAGAAACCAGTGAAGCCGATTCGGTGCCATCAAGGTATTCGGTCAATGTTTCTAACTGCGAGGTCAAGATAAGCTCAAGCAGTCGTTCAGTGGTGCAGTCATCCCCATTCTTGTACATCTTGTAAGCCGTTGACGAGAAGATGGTACGGGCGGATTGAACCCAAAACGGATCGCCGTCGCCATGCTCAGGTATCAATGACATCGAGTGGTTTTCAAATTCCGTTGGGTGTTTGGCGTCTTGCCATACATCCCAATACGCACTGCGTTCATCAAATGGATTTAAGATCGTGTCACTGCTTTCGTCATAGAAACGCGATAAGAAGGTACAGCCTTTATCGTAGATGATCGCCTTATCACCGCGAGCGCGGATCTCATTGAGAAGTTTACGAATGGCAACGGATTTTCCAGAGCCACTGGTTCCGCCTACTTGGATGTGGCGGATCTCAAAGTCTTTGACAAAAATGCGTTTCTTATCGATCACAAACGGCGAGATGTTTTTGTCTTTCTTTAACTCTTCGGTGAGTTTTTCGGGGGTATCCACGCGAACGCCACGAATAAGACAATCCTCAGTCTGCTCTTTTCCCTTTGACTCAAGATAGCGATGAACAAAGAGCATCAAAATCATTGAGGTCACAAAGGCAAATGCAAAGCTCAGCATCACCATGTGTTTAAAACTTTGGTAGGCATCGTTTAAGAGCGCACTCTCTTTGAGGTAGGCAACGGTGTTTTCAAATTTTTGACCGTTCCAGTCAAGGGTGATCATGGCCGTGTCTTGCTTTCCAATGCTTGCCGTTCGCACCGTCCAATAGTGCTTAACCGCTTGGAGTGTTTCGGCATCCAGTACGAGGTAGACGTATAAGGCGGTGAGAATTAACGAGGCGATAAACGCCCATGACGCGAGTTTTCCCATGATTTGGAAATACATGCGTAGGTTGTGGAAGAGAATTTGACCGCCGCGCGTGAAGTTACTGGTGCGCGCTTTTGGCCGCGTATTGTTTTTTTGCGACATGCCTAAAGCTCCTTAGAAAAGAGAAAATAAAGATGGATAAAATTCATACAGAAATTGAATGAAATAAGTGGATTTAGCGATCAGCTAGGGTTAAGATCTGATCATATAAACAGGGGTATGAGTCCCCTTTAGGGAAGAGGGAGCCATGATGAATCAAAATTTAAGTGACGTTACCGCTAAGATAGATGCGCTTCGAGCCGCTGATTTTACTGATGCTGAAATCAATGCGATCTTATCTAACTCGGCACCTCAAGCTCAGCCAAGTGCGCAAGCGGATATGGCCAATCCAGAGTCCGTGGGTGTTTACCAGTTTTTGAAATCGTCCCCATCCTCGATGGCTGTAACCGACGATATGACCGAGAGCGATCGCGCTTACGCCAAAGAGTGGAACAAGCGCATTGATAAGCTGTCGTTCTTCTTTGGTTGGAAAGCGGATGCGATTGGTTTTGCGATTATTTTATGGATAGGTTGGCCTATCCTTGCGGCAGTGATTGGCTGTTTTGTTTTTGATATTAGACCCAAAGATAGCGTTCCGTCATTTGGTTTTATAATGACATGGTTTGCCACGTGGTTTGTGGTTTTAGTTGTGGCGAGTAGTTATGTGAATCAAAAGCATGTGCTACCTCATGTTCAGTTTTTGCTAAAAAAACGATTAAGTTAATGTTGAATAGAAGGGGCGATGATTCGCCCCTTTTTTTTATTTCACCATGTTTTGGTAGACGGTGGTGTTATCTTGCTTGACTGTTGGGTTACTCCCACCCTTGCTATCGACGTCATCCATTTTTTCAGGTAATGGGCCAAATTCATTGGTGATTTTACGCTCGATCTCTTCTCTGCTAGCTTCTGAACCTTGACGCTGTGATTGGTAATCCACTTCGTTAAAATGACTAACTTTTTCTGTCGCGTACGTATCCGCCATTTCAGGTAACTTGCCTCTAAGCTCCGGCTCAACAATATTGCGTACGCCTTGTGAGCCTGACTGGTAGACGCCCTCCAAGTCTTTGCCTTGCAGTGCCGTAGGTTCATGGTTGATTTGGCTTGCTTCGCTCGCGTTAACCAGTTGAGGGTTGTAGTCCTTGAATTTTTCCTCTAAAAAGCCTTGGAAGAGTGCATCTCGTTCATCTCGAACATCACCGCCATAGCCATTCATAATGGTTTCAACATTGTTTGGACGAAGGCGCTCAACGTATTCTTGGAACTCAGGTTTCAAGTCGTGATTCATACCCAGTGAGCCATTTTGCGCCGCTTGCAGGGCTGCGCTGTATGACTGCTCTTGCGAATGACTTAAATCAACACTTTCTGCTAAGTCCTCACTCTTACGAATCGAGTCATTGAAGTTCATCGCTGCTTGTTGGGTGTCAGAGTTGAGCTCTGAGCTGTTGGCGTTACTGCTGAACTGCGTTACTTTACCCATCAGGTCGTTGAACTGCTCCTGACGGCTTTGAGCTTCGCGGTCGGTAGTAGAAGTGTTTTTATCTTCAGATGTTGAGTCTGAGCTAGAACCTTTAATTCCTGCAGAACCTCTCAAGCCACCTTTTACATTAACCATATCGTTTAAAAATGATTTTCCACCACTCACTTCGGCAAAAATTTCGCCCCCTGCATATAGGTCGAGCATTTCTTTTTGGGATTCAGCTTTGGTCAGGCCATTCGCCTTCGCATGCTCATTCACCAACGAATCCATTTCCGATAGGGTTTGGTTTAAGTTGGCGCTTTGACTGTCTTGTGTGCCAGTGCCGTGACTCTTGTTGGTGCTGGCGCTGTTCATCAAGCTGGTTAGCGCGTCACTGCTTGTTCCAAGGCTGTTGTTATACGCAGTTCGACTTTGCGCCGTTGCACGTTCTGCCTCGCTGACAGTTTGTTGTAATCCGCGAGTCTGTACGTCTGAGGCGTTCACATCAAAGGCCGATTGCGATATCCCCCCTTTGGCGTTGTAAACATCGTTTTTCGCGTATTTATCGACGCTAGTACCATCGCTTCGCTGCACGCTCGCGCCATAGCTTCTATCAAGGTACGCCATGTCGTGCTTGTTCGCGTTCATGTTGGCCAGCGTTTGGTTATCCACCTGCATGTTACCAAAGCCTAAATCACCCGAAGCCGCCGCCCCTGCGTTTTTAGACACCGTTCCGCTACCAAGGCTTGTGAATTGGTGAGCCAGTCCCATTGCCATGCCAGCGCCGCCACTGATGGCGTATTTTGAAATCACCGGCACAAGCATCATCAACCAACCCGCAACGGCGGCGTATTGCGTTTGCATGGCCGCTACTTGATTGCTGTTAGAAAGGCTAATGCCGTTTCCGGTTGCGGTCACAAGGTCGGTACTGGCTGATTGCAATGCGTAGGTCATTATCATGTTGATGAAGGTGAAAAAGACCGGCCACGCCGCAAGGTAGAAGTAACCAAACACATAGCCTTTGAGCACTTTCATTGTGAGACCAGGAATGAAACAGGCTAAGAACGCAAAGATAGAGGTACACACTATCAATAGGGTTAACACGCTATGCACTATCGGTAGCCACTCTTTCGCAAACGTCCCCATGCTGAGCATGGTTGAGCTTTGGGTGGTGGTGTTTTGTGCGTTGGCGTAGTTCATGGCTGCGCCCACCGCATCAGCACTGGCCGCGTTGCCCCATAAACCCGCTCGTATCCCATTAATGGCAATGTTTTGCTTCATGGTGGCGGAGGCCGATTGGTTAATCCCCATGAAGTCATTCATCGAGTTTTGTAGGGCATTTTGGACCAGCGCTTCCTCTTTCGCCCATCGAGCCCCTTGAGATTGTGTACCGATGAGCGTCCAACTATCTTCGGCTTCTTTGTTGAACATTTTTTCAATCTCTGGCAAGGCTTCTGCGCACGTTACAAAATCATTGTTCATCGCAATACGGCGCAGTGGTGACGGGCGGTTGTTTTTTAGGAAGGTGAAAATATCGCCTGCGGTTGCAAACTGCTGCCACGTGTATTTACGGTTAATGGTAATGTCCTTGCGAATACAGTTTTGTAGGTACTGCCCCCAAAGATTTTTGAGCTCAGCATCTTGTACACCAATGCTTTGCGATAAGTTGGTCAATCTTGCTGCAAATATCATTCCCGATGTCGAGTAGGCTTGGCTGTCAGGCAGCCTGAAGAACTTATCGATGGTTTGGCTCATCCCAAACATAAAGAGCGTAGCGTAGTGCGCAGGCATGGCCACGCCGATAGGGATGTTATCGACCATGTAGGTTCGTCCTAACTGACTCGAATCCAAGATAATCATACTGGTCTTGGGGGTGGTTAGGAGTGTTGGAACCAGTAGGGCGACGGCAAACCAATGACCAATATGATTTGGGTCGCGCGTGACGATAAATCGCAGGGCGGTAATGAAGACCGCTAAGATACCGAGCATGCCGATTAAGGTGATGCGCTCTTGGGAGTTAAAAAAGAGCGCAATGGCATTAAACACCTTTTGAGCGGTGTCGCCACCACTAAAGACGTACATTTCCCACATAGGGTGTGATTCCTTATTGTTCAAAGAGTAAATTGGCTCGCGTTTGAGACGAGAAGTGCCCTTCAATGCGTTTTTCAATGTTCATCATGCTTTGGATGAGCGCTTGCTCTGCATCTAAGGTTTGCAGGGCGTGCATTCTCGATGATGAAAGCTCACGGCTGGCGGTATCAATCGCTTCATACAGGCTGTCCAAATCTTTTGGGTCATTACCTTGGGTGGTAATGGAGTCTTTGATGATGGTCAGCGATTGCATGAGGTAATCGGTAATGAGGTCAGCGGCAATGATGTCGGAGTAAGCAGATATTGAAGGATTAGTGCCTGACTCCATGGAGGTGGCCATCATCTTTAATACCGGCAATGACACCGATTCTAAGAACACCTTTTGTTCATCGGTGAGCGGCGCATCGTTGCGATAGTTGTTCATGATGCCAGTCAGTGTCTCTGAGACTCTGGTTTTAAAGGTTTTGCTCTTATCAAAGGTGATGTCCACCTTGGTTGGGTTTAAGCATTTCTCTTTATCTCGGTCATCGCATCGATACGCTTTGACTTTGCCCCCTTCGAGCATAGCTTTGACCATGTTGTTATTGCCTGTCAGTAGTGATGGCTTTTTATGGGCTTGCAAATCTTGGTCATAGATAATCGTGCCTGAGAGTGACATGAAGAACTCAGCCAGTTCAGGGTCGGCACTTAAAAAGGCGTTATTGAGTATCGAGAACCAAATGATATTGCGGTTGGCTTTGATGATTTTTTTGAGTTCGCTGTTATTGGCAGCGTTACTAACTTGTTTATCGCGTTCGGCCTCGTTGTTGCAGCCATTTTTTGCGCCTGCCCAATCTGCAAAGGCATTGTTTTGGGTTCCCATCGTGGCACAGATGTAGTCTTTATTCCCTACATCAGCAAAGCCCGCTAAGGCCGAAACGCCGACTTGTGCCGCCTCACACGAGTTCACCGATAGGGCATTAATCTCTTTAGCGATTTGTTCTAAGCGGTCTTTGATGTTCTTGATTTGAGGTGCCCAAGTTTGAAGCGCTAAATCGACCGCAAAAGGGATGGCACTAGCAACAATGTTTTTCCCCATCGCAACCAATTGGTCGCTGTTGATGTGCGAAAATCCGCCGCTAAATAGGTCAATGCCGCCACACCCAGCACTGATAGTCGGGGGTGTAAAGCCAACCAGTTGTGATTGGGTGATGGGCGTTCGGATATAAGCACTCCCCGCGCTGTAGTGGTTTGCGGTTTGGCCTTTGTAGGCGCTGGCGGAGGTGGCGTTCGTGGAATACTCCAATCCATCGAAGAACTTAGTCAGGTCTTGGTTAACATCGGCGTTAGCCAATCCAGAGAAGGTTATCGAAAGAGACAGAAGCGAGAGCGTAAAAAAGGGAGTGCGTAATGATTTGTTATTCATATCCTAACCTTGCTTGCAGATGAGGGTAATTAAGCGCCGCTTGATAGGTGGTTTCCAGCACATTAAAGGGGACGTTGCCAATACTCAGCGGTACATGCGCCCTGGTATCGAGATTCACCAAAAACAAAGAGGGATAAACAATGTTTTGCTGGTTTGGAAAAAATTCCGTCATGACATCTTGGTTGGCCATTAACGGTTGTTGATAGGTGTGAATACCCCGTCCATCGGCTGAGAAGGGATAGACGGTTAGATTGTTTTTAGCCGCGAAGGCTTCAAGGGTTGGTGCGAAGGTTTGGCAATAAGGGCAAGTGGATGAAAAAACAAAAGCCAGTCCTAGGTTGGAACTGGCTTTGTCTTTTACGTTGCTCATACTCTGTGTCTGGAGCGTCCGTTGCGCCTTGTTTTGAATAATATCTTGAAGTGTGTTGCTTGCAAAGCTCAATGTGCTGAGCGTCAGTAACGGGACCAAAATGGTCAACTGACACCATTTTTTGAATGTCATGGTGACTACCTTTATAAAGAAAAACCGCACAGGGTGAATACCTAGATGCCAACAGTATTGCAGCAATCCAAAGGAAGAATGTCGCATGTTTTCGTAAGCGTTGGAGCTTAGGTAAAAGCAGAGCTCAAAGTCTTCATTTAACCATCCAGTGAGTTGCCATCCGTGGAGGTATTGTATCTTTGGTGCAATCTTGGTTTGGACGACAGCGATAGGCGCTCGAAAGTAAACGTATGGAGCTCTTGTGTAGAGATGACCTTGGCAGGACGCAATGGTTATGACGTCATCAATGTCATTGAGTGCATTAACAAGTGGTTTGATAAAATCATCAATCTCAGAATAAGGTTGACGATACCTTTTGAGCGGAGCAATAAAAAGCTCATATGATAATGAATGAATAGGATTAAAGATTCTATACATTAACGCTGAACTCCATGTTAAAAATCGGGCGCGAACTGCTTGGCCACATTGTGATTAACTTATACTCATTAGCGCGGAGCTAACTTTTCCAATAATGTTGGGTTTTCGATTAAAGTGCGGCTCAAAATTCGTGTTGTCGCATATCAGCCAGAAACCTTGTTTCTCCTCATCCCAAAGTAAGCGCCTAAAAGTGTATCCTTGTCTCGTCGCCAAGCAATACACACCATCTTCAATGGTGTCATTCTCTTGTCGTTGCGAAATAACGACGGCTTGCTCCGCTGTTAATGTGGGAAACATGCAGTCATCAAGGCAGATTTTGATGTTCTGGTTTGATTGGAGCCAGCGTGATTGCGAGTAATGCTCTCCTGCCACAAGCCAAAGTAAATCAACGTCGGTTAATTGCGCTAACGTGTTTAAATCCTCAATTCTCGGTGAGTGTTTTCCGTGAATGTATCGCCCCACAGAGACAGGGGCTATCCCCCAAATCTCAGCGAAGGCACGCTGAGACATAGGTTGTATGACTTCCTCTATTCGTTTTCCTAATGCTCTCAATTCGTCGGCTATGTATGGGTTGTAAGGTGCTATGCTTCTCTTGTGGTTCATTGTGTTTAAATTCCATGCTATGTTGAGACTCTATTTCTTTCAGAGGTGATGGTTATGGCGTTGCTCTCAGCGTTTATTTCGACTGGCTCATGGATGCTTCTTCTGCCGTTGGCGGTGTGGAGCGTTACGTGCTATTTCCGATAATCCCTTGTTAAAAATCGGGCGCGAACTGCGTGGCCACATTGTGAAAGCGCCCCAATAATTCCTCTTGAGAGACAAAACCAAACGCAAGTGGGTGCATTTCGCCGGTATTTGGGTTGACCAATACCAAGGCTGGCGTCATTTCTACCTCCAATGTTTGGTTGTTCTGGCGGTTTTGCTTGATAGCTTCAAGCTCGACGCCATCCATCGTGACACCAAGAAGCCCAATTCCATATTCGTCCGCAAAGGCTTGAATCGAAGGGGCGAGGGTTTTATCCAGTGGTGCATCGCCGTTATACGCAAAGAAGAGTCCAAAGCCTTGCTCTGCCAGTGTTGTGACTGATTGGGTTTTAGCGTGTTTGATTTGCGCGTTTTGGGTTTGCCTTGCAATGGATTCGGTTGGGTGTTTGGTGCGGTAATCCAGATTTGGGTCAAGCAGCAGGGCTTTTTTCCAGCTCATGCCAAACTCAGTGGTTTTGCCATCGATGTATTGGCTCAGCGTCATAAACTTCATCACCTTATCCACGTCGGTCGAGTTAATCACCGCATCGTTTTGCACTTCCGCCATATAGCCCTGAAACCACTGCATTTGCTCAGTGGCGTTCATGGTTCGGACTCGTTTGGTTGGGGCTGCGCTTGGGGAGGTGGTGGTGACGAAAGTTTGAGGGGGTGGCGGCAGTGGTTTGGGTTTAAGTTTGACGGGTTTGGGTTCGTTGTACCATCGCCAACCTTGATGGGGTTCGCTGGCGATGGCGGGCGAAATCAGGCAAGCACAGAGGAGGGCTCTGGTAATGACTCCAATGGCGTTGTTAAGGTGTCGCATGGGCGCTCCTTTGAAAATGCGTGATGGTTGGCGGTAGAGACAACAAACGGCAGTGGGTGAAAACACTGATTGCTGAGGTAGAGGTGTTTCTGCAGGGACGCCGTGTGCACCTCATGACCGTAAGAGGGCTCAGCCTCACTGCTTACTGCGACGATAAGGCGGCTAATGGTGCAGCAATGGCACAGTGAGCGGCAGAGCGTCACGACAGGCACGGTCAGGGCTCCGTCATCGAGTGGGGTTTGCGTTAGGGTATCGAGTTTATAAAACAGCGCCCCTTCGGGAATAGGCTGCTCACAAAGAGCGCAAATCGGCTGCCTTTCAATATGGGGGTAAATTCGGTTCATCATAGGGCTTATTATCTCATTTTATGTCGGTGAATTTATCTGTAATGGTGTTTTGCAAGTGCTCCATATCGGGAAGCGCCATGCCTTCTTCCATGTCTTCGTAAAAGTCGCTGAAATCAATCTTAGAAAAATCGAGCTGCTGCATTTGCTCAGGGGTAATACCAATACAGTTCGGGTTTTTCTTATTACCAAAACTGAGTCCAAGTTGCACCTTGCCTTGCTCTTGGATTATGCGCGCCATTTTACTATCAAACTGGCAGTAGCTTTGCTTTTTGCGAATACAGACGCCAAGCACGTCTTCAGCACAATACTCCCCAAGTTTGATGGTTAGACCTTTGTCTTTGGCTTGACCCAGACCAATTTCTTCTTCACTGCACTGGGTTAGGCCAATGTCGTTACCCCAACCATCATCAGAGCAGCAATCGGATAAACCCACCGGCTTTTTATCACAAAAAGCCGGTTTGCCCGTGAAGATTTTGACCGTATCTTCGCTAAAGTCTTCGGCGGCGGCGCCAAGGGCTCCGAGCCCTGCTGCACTCTCAGCAAAATCATCATTCTTTTGTCCTTCGCCCGCGTAGCAATCCCCCTCTAAGCAGAAAGAAGCCTCACCACAGATAAGGTTAATGTCTTCACATTTTTTTTCCACGCAGCTAAGGGTGACATCGTAAACAAGGCATTGATTTTGAATCGCTATTTTACAGTATCTTTTATCAGGCTCGCTGAGCTTGCAGGTGAGGGTATCATTAGGGTTTGTCAGTAAATTGCTGCAAGTGTTTGGGTAACGACAAGTGTATGTTTCTCTTTTTTTCCAGCAACTTCGGTAAACTTCCACGCCATTAATAATACGAGTTTCAGGTCCTTCAATGCAGGTAAATTGGGAGCTGCTGCATTCAGGTGGCAGGTTTTGGCATTGGTTTAACCATTTAGTGGACACTCGTTTTTCTTTCCACTGCGCCATGATGTACACGTTGTCGTGAACATAACCATTGATTTGTTGTCCACCGGTATTCATTCGATGAAAATGCATAACCGATTTGTGAGGCAGCAACTGATTCACGGGAACTTGAACGTTCGAGATGATGAATAATCCATTGCTTGATTGCATTTGAACGGTTTTTAACATTTTCCCGTTAATGCTTATCCCAATCATTTCAGACCGCGAGTTAATGGAGAGTTTAAAACCGTTAACGGTGACGGTGTTGATATGATGATTGATGATTGGCATCTCTAAACCAGATACAGGTCTGTTGGTGTGATCGTAATTCCAACGACCGCTATGATTAACGAAGTACTCTTCATCTAAGACTAACTCTGATGTGCAACTCAGTGGCGCTGTTGTCGGCTCGTCGCACTGTCTCTTGGTGTCGATAAGTTGACATGAGCTACCGTTTTCGCAGTCATGGTACTTACTCGATATGCCATGACTAATGTTATAGCTGTCATCCATAAACCCTTTAGCTCGAACCAGTGCGGGGTCATTCGGGTCAATATCGTATTTCGGTCTTTTCTTTTGCGCGTCCACGATGTTTTTTGCATTAGGGTCATTGGCCAATGCAATGTTGCCATCGTCAATCATGCCAGCATCATTACCAAAGTATTTGGATTGGTCAGGGTTTTGGATTTGCTGCTGGCACGCTATGTCCTCGCAGTAGCTATTGACATCAAAGCCCTTAAAAGCAGGTTGGTTAAGACTTTGAGAGACGGCGTTTTGGGCGTTCCGGACTTCTTGGTTATAAATGTTGCCTTGATTAGCGACCGCTATCGGGCTCAAAAAAATCATTAAAAATGGAAGTATTCGCATAAAAAACACTCATGGCAGTGGCGGTATTGGTCAAAAACAGGGTAAAAACAGGGTAATGATTGATTGAAAAGAAAGATAAAAATGGCTCCAGAAGTGATGTTATTTTTGCCGTTATTGATTATGCCCGTCTTATTGTTCATGGCTCATTTAATGATTTGGGGCGGGCATGTGCTACTACGGTTGTTTCGTCGCCGACACTAATCAATGAGGTATCGCTGCGCCACTAAACCGTGCTCGCCCTTATGGCTGAGGGTTTCAAGGGCGTGATAAAGTGAGACGTTGCCATAGACGATATCGAAATTGCCGGCCAAGCAAGGTGGCTCACCTTGACACGCTCCCTCTTTAATGGCGACGAATGCCGGTACTTGAGTGATGTTAAATTGCTTAAACCAGATGGGGTTAATTTCCACACCACCCATAATCGATTGACCATTGGGCGTCATGACTAACGACTGAATGGTTTGAGCGGTCTGCATAAAGTCATTGTTGAGCATGCCGCGAATAATCACCGGTACGTTCAACTCCGCGGCTTGTGTGAGCAGTTGTTTGAGTGAGGTTTCCGGCATGCCTAGCGAAGCAAAGACGACGACGCCTGAGGCTTGCGCTTTGGGGTTTTTGGGCTTGAGTGACGCCATTGACTGGTCTTGAAGTTGGGTCGCCCACTGTTGGTATTGGCGACTTTTTTCAAAGATTTGATGGCGTTCAGTATCGGTCATGCCTTGTGTGGCATCAGCCTCGATTTGACCAAGGGCTTGCAGTTCATCGTCAGTCCAAGCGAAAGCGAAGGGCGTCATTAACAGCGCAAGGATAAGGGCTTTAATCATGTGATGTTCCTGTTATGGGAGGGCCCCCTAAAAATAGGGGGCTTATTTTCGATGTTCATCTCGGTCTAGATGTAAGTTGATGCGTTTCGGGATGGCCTTTCTTTTGCGCCACCGTTGAAGGCATCGCCATTGGCGATAACCAAAGTGAGCGATGCTGCGACAAGTGAAGAACAAACCGACAGTCCCCATCATGAGCACTAAGCGTTGATTGGCACTCAGTTGCTGTAGCCAAAGTGCGCCATGATGGAGCCATAATGCGAGGTAATGATGAAACTGCCACCCCTCACCAAGCGATTGAAACCAAAGGTAGAGTGTTTTCATAAATGAGTGATTTTTGGGTTAGGCAAGATAATTCCCTGATTATTTTGTGGTTTTTTGTTGTCAAGATATCGAATTTGACTTAATTTACTGTGTAAGAAGGCACGCTCGATGTAGAGTAGTGACCATCATTTATCTTTTCCTACATAATAAAAGTTGCATCGCCAATGGTCGGCGTTACGCGCAGTCACCGCTTAATGGCAAGGGTGTTGCGCGTTTTTTTTAAAGAAAAACGCAGTTACGCTTTCTAAACTTCACAAAGCCAAAGTTATCGCCCGTAACAGGGTTATCATGGCCCGATTCCCAAATGGCCGTTGTCGTACCGTAGGGGTAGCAATTCTTAGCGTCTGCTTCGACGTTAGAGAGTTGGTATCGATAGCGAGACTTTGGCAATATCGGCATGGGGTGTTGATAACAAATGGCCCCATCGGTTCCTAAACTCTCCCACACAATGCCTTGCCTGTGCAGCTTGTAGTTAATGCGCTCTGAGATAAGCGTGGCCGCTTGCAATGGTGTATCTCGATAACCGGTCGTTCCCGTTAGTGGATAAGCACTGCCTTGTGAGCCCAAACACCAAAACAGCACATCCAGTGGCAATGAGTTACCCATTGAGGTTTTTACCGATTCAGCTACACACGCTAATTGCGCAATTTGATTACCAAACAGCGCCGCTTCGGGATTTAAGATAAACGAGAGTTCGTCATCATCCCAAAAGGGGTCGAGCTCGGTGAGGTAAGCAACATCAAAGTTATCGATGGACATACACGCCTCGCTTTGCAAAATTTGCAGCCAGTAAATGAGCGGATACTTGTACCAGTGCGCGTGATAAAAGCCGCCATTACTGTTCGCGGCAGTGGGTCTTTGGGTCGACTGACCACCGATTTGTTGCGAGTTGCCCATTTCCATATCAATCCCCATGTTGACCATGCAGTAAGGTACACGAGTAACATCAACCATCGCATAAGGCTCCCAATAGCCGATGTTTAAGCCAATCTGCATAAAGATGGGTGGGGGTTTAGGGCAAAATGAGATAGGTAGGGTCGGGTTTTCAGTGTCGGGGTACTTTGATGGCCATAAGGGGACTTTGCCTAGGGTTAACGGAAACATGCAGTCCCAACAAATGCCGTCGATAGGATTCACAAAATCCCCAGTACAAGCGGCGCTGGCATTGGCTTTGGTTGGTATAAGAGAAAAGCTAAAAAGCCCTATTGAGACGCTACACATCAGTAGCCCCCGCAAGAGAAGTCGTTTGGTCATAGCGATGCCTATAAAAGAAATCCGCTGCGCGGTGCTCCTTTTGTCTCTACAACGCAAGCGTTATAGCAGCCAAAAGCGAGCTTTGGTTTTAGATAGAGGTGTGATGTTCTTACGGCGTTGATTTCCCTGCACTCGCCACTGTTGTGAGTGAGCGGCTTTCGCTATTGCATGTGCATTGACAGCAAAAGGATTTGCTTTCTCGATGAGTTTTAATGGCCAATGGGATAGTAATGATAAGGTAGACCAGTACGATGACTAACATCTGAACCTTATTATTTGTCGTGCTTTCCCAAACTTGCATCATGATGGACTGCCATTGCTGGAAACTCAGAGATTCAGCCTCAATGGAAATGAACTTTGTGTAGAGTGTAAAGACAAAAATCGCAACTTGGGTTGAGGCAATGATCAGGCTTGTTTTAACAAAAAACGCCAAACCGTTAAGAATTTTTAATGTAGAGTGAGCTTTTGACATACAACCTCATAAATACGAATGATTTTAGAATTGCTGAAAGCAGATAATGCTCTTGCGTATATAGGTGAATATTTGGATATCCCTAGTTGGATGATTCAATTAAGTGTTTTAGGATTGGTGAGTTACCTAGTGGTACGCTGGTTAATGAGTCGCAATAAATAGGCTTTTTAATTCAATCCTGATACATCAAACTCCTGCATCATCCCACTGTTTGCCCTCTTGCTTAGCCAGCGTTGGAATGTGCTTGATGGTCAGTTTGCGCGTAATGTTGCCTTGTTGGTCAAAGTAAATTCCTAAGTAAATCCGCTAGAAGCGAACGCATAAGGTTATCAACGAGCGGATAGCAGCCAAAAGCGAGCTTTGGTTTTAGGACGTTGATTTTCCTGAACTCGCCGCTGTTGTGAGTGGGCGGCTTTCGCTATTGCATGTGCATTGACAGCAAAAGGATTTGCTTGCTCGATGAGCTTTAATGGCTAATGGGATAGTGATGATGAGATAGGCCAGAACGATCAAGTACATTTGAACTACATAATTCATCGTATCTGGCCATAGCTCCGCGATGTAGGTTTGCCACTGTTCAAAGCTCATCGTTTTTGCATCGGTTGATGTAAAAGTTTGGTATAGAGCAAAAACAAAAATGGCGATCCGCGCAGAGAGTACGATCAATAGCATTTTCACAAATGATGTGATGCCATCAATGATTTTTAAAACGGAATGAGCTTTCGGCATACGTTTTCCTTTCTGTGTTTAATTCATTCCTGATACATCAAACTCCTGCATCATCCACTGTTTACCCTCTTGTTTAGCCAGCGTTGGAATGTGCTTGATGGTCAGTTTGCGCGTAATGTTGCCTTGCTGGTCAAAGTAAATTCGCTCCCCCAATGCTTTAAATACTGCTTCGGGTTCCCCGTTGGTTAATATCCATTTCACGGTCACACCAGGGTGCTCCGCTCGATACGCTTTGGCCCACGCGATTTGCCTCTCGTCATCCCCGTCTAAGAACGCGAGTTGTTTTGACAGTGCCATGGGTGGCAGTGGGACGTTGCTTGGCCATGTGGATGAATCAAACGGGTTGATGGTCAATCCTTTTGCAAACAACACTTCCCCTTTTTCGTTACGAATATCTTCAGCAAGCGTCAGTGATGGGTCTACAAAATAAGTGGTGGGCGAGGTGGTTGTGGAGAGCCCTTCGACGGGGGCCGGACGTTGAACACTTCGTTTCACTTGCTCTTTGAATTGGTCTTCCATCTTGGCCATTTCCCCATTGGCTTCAAGTTGGGCGAGCCTGGCTTGTATCCAATCGAGCATATCCATTTCGACAATCTCAAAGGTTTGGCCAATCACCCCAAGATGCTTGGCATAAAGAGGGGAGCTTAAAAAGCTCCCCAAGGTAACCGTCAGTAATAGTGCCGCAGGTTTCATGTTTACCTACTTAGGTTGTTGAATGCGTTCAAGGGCGCGCTGCTCAATGATGGGTGTAATATCGATAGCGCCTTCCACTACAGCCGATTGGACCAATATCACGACGTTGTTATCGCTGGCGTAGTGGTCTAATTCATCTTCCAATACCAACGCGTACTCTCTGGCTTTCTCATCAAGTAGGGCATCGCTCAGTTCGGTGATGCCAATCTGCGGAAGGTAATAGGCCATTGAGCCGCTGTATTTTTTTACCGCGCCTTTTAAGTCAAAGGTGACGATAGGGGCAGTAGTTGGACTGAGGATTTCACTTGCCAGTAGCGAGAGTGGCACACTAAAAGAGACCGCCAGTAGTGCGGTCATCGCGTGTGAGGTGAGTTTATTCATTTGCAGCCTCATATTGTGCTTTGATTTGTTCAAATTCTTGCATTTCTTTCGGGTAGAAGTGCCATGCGGTTTGTTCGACCGCTTCCAGCAGTGGCATACCTTGTTCGACTAATTGCTCACAATATTGGTATTCGTGCGGCTCGGTTGAGAAGAGCGCCCGTGACCAAGGGTCAGCAAAGAGTCGATGGAACGTCGTGACACTGCCCGCTTGTATCATGGCACTGGAAAATCCGGTGCGTTTGGCTTCTTGGAAGCGGTTAATCAGTGAGACATGATAAGGGTCGAAAGCGGTCGGGTTTTCTTTCACAAACTTTTTGAAACTTTCGCCTTGGCGCAGGATAAGTTTGATGTCGGAGTTGTTGTACGCCGCTTGCGCCTCTTCGGAGCGAAAGAAGTCGCTGATACTTTGCGTTACACTGGCAAAGCTACCGCCAAACTTACGTGCGGTTCGATACCCTTTATCGATAAAGGCGCGAGATTGACGGTTACTGCCAGACATCAATGACCAGGCTTCCTCAATGATACAAATCTTGGGAATGTTTCGGTCGCCTGCGAGATACATGGTTTGGTTAATCGAAACAATCAGTGCAAAGACCACCGGACGAAGCACTGCATCGGTAAATCCATCAAGCTCAAGCGTGGTGAGGTGCGCGTTGGGGTCAAGTTGTGACGGCTTATTGAATACGTCACCATAGATACCCGTTGTGCAATACTTGTTTAGTTGGTAGCCAAGGTCGGCTAATCGCCGGTCGTCCCCACGCAGTTTGCTTAGCTCAAACAACTCATGCTGAACATGGTCAATGAGCGTGTTGTTACGATGATTGCCCCATGCCAGCAAGATGGCGTCACCGAGCGCACTTTCCATGTAATCATCTAAGTCGGAGTTGGGCGCGGCCATTGCCGCTATCAAGCCGGTGATATCCCCAAGCAAAATACTCATCGGGTCGTCTTTTTTCTCTTCAGCAAGCTCTGCATCTGAGAAAGACGTGCCCGCCATTTTTTCAGCGCTGGCAATATGGGTAAACGGGTTTAAGAAGATATTCCCCGCAGTCATGTAAACGCCGCCCAAAGTCTGAGTGAGCTTCTTGTAGGAGTCCCCTTTATCCATGATGAAGCACTTACCCCCTGCGGCGTAGATGGATAAGGCGATGTTTTGGGTAAAAAAGGATTTGCCTGAGCCGGATGCACCCGTGATGGCCATGTTGTAGTTATCGGTTTCACAGCGGAAGGGGTGAAAAAATCCGATTTGATTACGCATGGTTGGGAGCAACATGCCGCCTGTGAGTCGTTTGTACTCTCCGACGATGGGAATGAAATTCACCAGATTGGAGGTTTTGATTTGTCTCATGCGGCCTGCGCGTTTCACATCATCAAAGAAGGGCAACATATTAAAGGGCAAGGTAGACAGAAGCGCTTGTCCTTGCAGCATATCGGTGGCCACAATCGAGAGTCCTGCTTCACCAAAGACCCCGATAGCCGATTCCACGTCTGCCTTCATATCCTCTTTGTTTGAGAACAAGGTGAGCGTTAAGCTCATTGAGGCAATCTTGTATTGCTCTGCTAAAAAGCCATCTTGCAGCTCAAGACGCTCTTCGTACTCTTTTTGCGCGGTTGGCATGAACATGGCCATGGGGGAGTTAACCCACTTGCTCAATGAGCGGATTTTGGTTTCGTTGGCGGTGCGCTGCTTACCCGTTGGCTCGATACGAAAATTACAACTGATGCGAAACGGGCAACGTAACGAGTTACTGGCGTTTTTCAGTGACGTTAAGCAGCTCGATAAATTGTAGAGACGGAACTCACGAGGGAGTTTGCGCAGCGAGAAATTGATGATGCGCGTATGCGCGGGTTCTTTTTGTCCCTCAATGGTGCAGCGAGATTCGACATACTTACGATGCACCAGAAATTCGCTATCGAGCTCGACCATTTGACGGTGCAGCAGTTCTTCTTCCATGTACTCTTTTGGTTGGTGTACCGTTTGCTGACGATTGAAATTAAGAATTTGGCTCACGTGCTCAATCAGCTCATGTGGCTCCATCGGTGCGTGTTCAATGCCGTTTTGGACCAATCCGTAATCCAAAGACGATTTAAAATCTTTGATATCCTCCGCTTTGGCGGTTGAGGTGCAAAACAGGTAGGCATTGTAGTTTTTTAAATCGAAACGGTACTGCTTACCAAGGCGAGAGCCAAAGCCGTTTTTGGCGCTGTGGTGCGCATAAATGGCTTGGTTGGTGGCAACTTTTTCCATAATGCCGCCACGCTTTGAGAGCTCTTGGCAGTTCTTATCAATAAATTCGCTGACTTGGTTATTTCCCGTGAGGGTAAACTGATAATTCCATTTGTCGCCTTCGGGAAAACGGCACACGAGGCTGTTGAGAGAATCCACTAATTCGTCGTTGGCTCCGCCAAGGATTTGGAGTTTTTTCGCAAAGCCGAGCGTGCCATCGTTTTCAAATAAGCCGGACTCTTCATCGTAGAATCGATAAGGGAGTTCATTGTGAAAATGCCCTGCATCGGGACGAGAGTGTTTGGCGAGGGTATCAAGTCCACCTCTGGCGATTAGACGATCCATTAAAAATCCTTGAGAGTTATAGTATTGTTTTAAATGCGGCTTTTGCTGTGATAGCACTTGTTTTGCTTGATACCGAGCGTATTCGTCAGCAATCTGTTTTTGGGTGAGGAACGGAAACAATAGAGGGTTCTATTGCAGTAGTTCTCGGTCTTATCGGGTAAATACTATTTTTTCTGCCATCGTTTTTTTTGCGTTGGCATAGTGTCAGTAAGTATTCATCAAGTGTGTAAGCATGGTTCTTTGACCAAGGTGTAATGGCATGGCTGAAAAAATGAGTTTGTTTTTCAATTTCCTCAATGAGCTCCCGATATTCATCAAGTTGTTTTTCTATGGGGATATGGTGTTCAATCTGAGATAGTGAAATGAGATCATCAGGGATAAATTTGAGCGTCTTACAAAGCTGTAACATTTTTAGTTGGATATTGAATGACGACATTAATTGCTCCAGAAGGTGAAGTATGAAATTTTGCAAGCAGCTAGAATCGCTATTAAAACCAGATGCGATGATAAAATTTGAAAACTTGCTAAAGGTTGCGCATGAAATTAACGCTATAAACCCCCTTGCGTTATATGGTTTTATTAATTTAATCCTAAGACCGATGCAGTCTGAGTTGAACCTTGTTACTGCGGAGCTTGGTTCAGGTGTTGTAAAACACATTGGTCTAAAAGACTTATTTACAGAAAGAATGGAACCCTATTTGCGTTAACTTCTTCATTTGACATGTTTTCAATATCTGATGTGTCTTGATTGACTGTCGGCATGACGGCATATGACATGCCTCTACGCTTTCGACTGATAAGCACCGTGTGGAACGGATGTGGGATTTGGCTGGCGAAAAAATGTGGGTTGTTCATCTTTTAACTCCTTAAACCAAGGCCAGCGATGGCTGGCCTTGGTTGTCTTTACTGATATTGGCTGTGAATGATGTCCGTTGGGGGCTTTTTGAGCCAATGGGACGGCGTAAGGATGGTGTAAATCACGGAAGTATCGTGATAGTTTCCTTTTGCATCCTGATACGGATAAATCACGATTTCTTTGA
Source organism: Vibrio sp. OPT18 (assembly GCF_015163615.1). Lineage (NCBI taxonomy): Bacteria > Pseudomonadati > Pseudomonadota > Gammaproteobacteria > Vibrionales > Vibrionaceae > Vibrio > Vibrio sp. OPT18. The sequence goes on along the minus strand of NZ_JADDYK010000005.1, from coordinate 10,520 downwards.
CCTCTTCACGATAGCGACTTGGCACACCAGAATGCAGCGGTGGATTGACATGCTGCTCTAAGGTAGTGATAAGGGTGAGCTCGCCTTCCTTACCACTCTCATCATTGATATCTCGGTTGGTTTTTCGGCCAATGACATTTCCTTGCGAGTCCGTGGCGTATTGCCCTTCATCAATAAAGGTGTTGATGTCATTCATGGTGGCACAGCCTTCGATCCCGTCGATGGTTGAGCAGGAAAATTCATCGTCCATGCCCGCCGCGCAGCCAGTCAGCAGCAGAACGGGAATAAAACGCAGTAAAGCTCGATAGTGCATTATCGCTCCTTAAAATGGGTTGATTTGGCCTTGTTGATTAAATTGTTGCAGTGCTTGGTCACGAAGTGGTGCAGGCAACTGATTAATCAGTGGGTTAACCACTTGCGCAGGGGCGGCGGTTTGAGTGTTGGCTTGAGCATTATTCTGCGGTTGGATGTTAGGCAGCATGCTCATTGGGTTTAAGTAGGTGCTTAACAGGCTTTGCGTCATGCCTTGATTCTCTTCGCCATAGAGTTTTGCTTCGTATTCAGCCAGCTTGTCAGCATCGAGTGGGAAGCCTTTTAAGAAAACAAGGTTAACCACCGAACCAGGATTGAGCTCAATGATTGGGTGGTATTGCTCAGCCAGCTTGATGTAGTAGTCCGCCATCTTGGAGCCCACCTCTTCTAATGCCGATCCACCCATATTCAAAAACGCCTGGTTTGGGTCGATGGAGGTCACGACACCCGACGTGCCGGTGATTTGTGTGGATGAGGCATTTTTGGCGGTTTGGCCAAGTCCAGTAAACAGTCCTGACACCCCTGCCATTTGGATGATTTTGCCATTGCGCATTACCGGTGTGCCGCGAATGCCATTGCGTCCAAAGTTAAAGGCAGTGCCTTGAACGGGGATATCTAAAATCTCTTCGCCTTTCTCTTTATCATCAAAGATACAGCTCAGATTATCCAGTCGTGCAATACCGCGATTGGATGATATCTCGCCATAGACCGAGGCCGTGACGGTACACCCTTTTAGACGTGAGCGTTTACCGTTAGGTAAAATTCCATCGTGGATAGTTCTAAAGACAATCGGCGCGGTATCGCCTTGTGCATTCACCCCCGCGTTCGCATCAGCCGCGCCCACCATGACGGCGGTGACAAAACTGCCCGTCGGTACATAGTTTTGACTGGTGCGCTTATAAGACGCTTTTGTTTCATCAGCGTAGTGGTAAGAGAAGGCTTGAATGCCCATCGGCTCAAGAAGTTGTGGTGATTGCATGTCGCTCTGACCATTCCCACCTTGCGCTTGAGTTCTTCCGTCGCCTGTTTGCGATCCATCTGTCCATTGATTGCCGAAGGGCGCGCGAACCGAGCCAGTCTGCTGAGCTAATTGACCGATACGCTCTTCCATTTCAGCGTTTTTGTTGTCAAAGGTTTCTTCCACGGAGTCTAAGAATTGATTTAAACGGTCGTCTGCGCGCACCTGAGAGCGATTAACAAGGTCAGTCATACGCTGAATGCCACTCTCTAGCTTCTCTTCAAGCAGGGCGTTTTCTCGCGTTATTTTATCAAGGTTGGATTTTAATCGTGTCACCTCTTGCTGCTGAGCAAGAAAGGCCGATTGCGTATCTTTCACCCCAAAGTCAGGAGTGACGACCGCCCCAAACTCCGGTGGTTTTTCTGTCACAGTCGCACTTGGCTTTTGGGTGATGAGGTAGAACGCCCCCCACAGAAGAATGAGTGTGCCGCTGACGGTGATGGCAATGATGCCATTACGTTTGGCGGTGGTTCGGTTATCACTGACTAAGTCATCGTCATCGAGTGACTCCTTGGATTTTGAGGTAAACAGCTCAATCAGTTTTTTCATAGCGTCCACTCTCCGCTGACGATTTGATACATCAAGGTGGACTCACCAGCGCGAAGCACTTTCTTATCCACCGAAAGGGCGCGTAGGCCGTTGACGTAAAAACGGGTGTTGTTGAGCGTTACTTCGCTGCTGCTATTGTTTTTTACCTCATAAACCAGGCCGCTAAAGAGGTGGCCTGAAAATACGCGGCGCGGTATCACATCAAGTGCCGCTGGCTTGCGTTTTTTCTCGGCAATTTGGGTGTAGACATACCCCTCTGGCGGCGTTTGAGTGTCATTAAAGCGCATCATGCTTTTCATTAACTCGACCAACATCTCTTGATAGGGGCTGCTGGCTTCAAACTTAAACGCCTCGCCGGTATCGCGCTCAGAAGAGACAAATTCTGTTGTGATGGCAGGGATACGCAGCGGCGTAACAAACACACCGAAGTTTTTCCCCTTTAGAGTGGAGATATAAAAGGTAAAAGGCTCTTCCACATTGAGCGAGATAAGCGCGGCCCCTGATTTATCCAGTGGGATAGCGGAGCCTTGGTCGCCGCTCCCCATCGGCAGGGTACAAAATCCACTTGGACAGACGACATTGGTGATTTTGTCGTCTCTGACCACAAGGCGGTTGATGTCAACGCTGGAGAGTTTTGTGGTCAGGGTTTCGTTGTTGGAAAAACTCATGATGGAGGGTTGCGCCGCCATCAACGGAGTGGACAGTATCAAGAGGGGAAAGAGCCAATATTTCATTCGTTTTTTCCTTTGGTGATTTTGGCGATGGCGTCGAGCTCAAGCACACCGCTTGGGTAGGACATCGAGACCAGATAGCTAACAGGCTCCGGCTCTAAGGCTCTTGAGCCCACGTACTTTTGTAATGTGCCGGTGATTCTGACCGCCAGTTCGTCGCTTGCGATATCAATTCCCCCGATGAACAGGGTTGAGGAGATATTTTGCGTTTTGATTTGGGTAGCTTCTTCAATCAGAAGTGGCTGCATGATGTGGTAGCTGCTGCTTCCCACGTAGCTGAGAAGGTGGCCATAGTTGCGGGCGACATTCTCACGGGTGACATTGAGTTTTAAGTTGATGAAGTATTCCGCCATTTCCCCTAGGTAAGAATCGCTGACCGATTTTCGTGAAACAGTCATAGGGGAGTCAAAGGTGGGCGGCATTAAGGTGCGCTCTTTGGTGAGCGCGAGATAGACGGTGGAGCCTGAGAATAACAGCGTAAGCAGGAATAAAAAGGCGACCGCGCCCATCAAGCATTGATTGACAAAACGCACTCTTTCGAGTGCGTTGTCGCGGTTTGATGTTTTCAATCGAAAACCCTTATGCGATTTAATTGAGCCAATATTTACGGCAAGGTGAGGGCGTTTTTTTAAACATCTGCTTTGTCAGTGCTGCGGGTGAGAACCAGTAGAACATCAAAGAGAGGAAGTTATCGCCGTGACCTTGCTTTAATACATGAAGCCCGACACCCACTACCCCACCCACAAGGGCCCCTGTCAGCATGTAGTTCATCAATGAAAAAATTCCAAAGATGATGATGACAGGAAACACTTCATCAGCGGGTAAACCCATGATGACTTTTCCTTGGTCTAGGTAGCGTGGAACGGTGTAGAAGTTCTTGTATTCATTGGCGTCCATTACGATAGGCCGACCATGGCCATGCCCACTTTAAGGAAAATCATAGACGCCATGAAACCACCAATTGCCCCGAACCAGTTTTTGGTGGTGATACCAGTGATAAGAGCAACAGCAAGCGAGATAACCGTGATAACCATGTAGAGGGTTGAGTTACTGTCGGTTGCTGCTGTGATTTCCGCTTTACCACTTGCAAAGATATCGGCGTGAGCATTGCCCGTGAAAAAGAGCATGATGCCGAAAAAGCTGACTAATAGCGCCAGCTTAACCCAAGAAGCGTTGCGTTCAATAAAAGCCGTGTTAGGCATAGTTAGTGTATTCATTGGTCATTTTCCTTAGAAAAAATTAAAGGTTATTGTTTTTGGTTTATGCGCGAAAACGCGCATAGCTATACAGGTGTATAGCTATGGACTTTCAGTGCAAAGTGAGAGTGACAAGCGACAACGTCCTTGTTGTCGGTGTCTATAGAGGCTTTAGCGGCTTTCGGTTAAGGCTCACGGCAAGACTCTCTTCCAATGAGAGTCCTGTTTCTTCTTGTAGAGCATCAATGGATTCAAAGCGCTGTTGAGTGGCTTTGGCTCGTTTGAGGCGTTTTTGTTGCGCTTTGGAGCGTCGTTTTGGGGCAGCGCGAGGTTGATTGGGCATGGGGGCGACCTGTTGAAGATTGATAAAAAGCGAGGATGGTGTTTCGTCTGGCCACAAATTGTCGCCAGTTCTTTTCGTTGAGCTCTAAGTTGTTCTCTTTTCTAAAGCGCTTGCGCTCCGCATTCGGTATCCGACCGCGGTTTTTGGCTCTGCGAGCTACTCCTTTGCTGTGATCTCTCATCGATTCTTTACATTCTGTCGTCGATTTTGATTGTGGAGCCGTTGATGCTTTACGACTGACTCGCTGATCGATCATGATGTTTAAAATCTCGCCTTGGAAGGTTGGATAACGCAACGGTTCGTTGTCGTGGATGAGTGCGCTAAAGACAATGCCAGTCTCCATCTGAGCTATAAACTTGGTTTTAAGGAATGCGTTGCCTTGATAGGCGAATTTCTCTAAACCTTTGATGCTCTCAATAAGGGATAAGCAGTGGTTTGGCAGAAAACCGTAGAGGATTTTCATGTTGCCGAATTTAAAATCAGGATTGTGCATGGAAAAATCTCGGGAGGATCTACTTTGAGATGCCAAGCAGGGTGCTTCGCATTTGAAAGTAGATGGGTATCTTCCAATACCCATGTTGTGATGACGCTTGTGTGTGCTCACAATGCAACACGACCGGACTAGTGGCAGCTAACGACTCTGTGGGGTGAACAGTCTTATTTCTACGTACTCCCGAGCCTAGCGGCATGCCGGTCCACGCCCGTAGTTTCTTGGCGTACACATTTCTTGGGCTATCCTCGCCCGCGCCCTTCATGGCGCTCTAAGGAACACAGAGTGCTTATTTATCGCCTTTAGCTTGGCGACCTCAATCACGATGAGGGTTTTAAAAAGCATTTGATTAGGCTTTTAAGAGCGCAACCAAATACGTACAACTACTCTTCATACAGAACCATTGTTGGTTACTGTATGAATGATCATGGGTGGATAATAAATCATCAAATAAGTCAAGTCAACTAAACTAAACTTCAGAATAAACCTAACTAAACCTTTGTTTGTGTACCCTTATAAAAGAGTTTGTAGGGTGTCGATTTTTATGTTTAATTCTAAGATATTGAAAAACAAAAGATTAGAGCAAGGTATAACACAACAAGAGCTGGCGGGTTTAGTTGGTGTGTCTTCAGTTGCGGTATCGAAATGGGAGTTAGGTCTATCAAAGCCAAAACCTAAAAACATCAAGAAGTTATCACTAGTTTTAAATGTAAGCGAAAAAGTTTTATCAGGTAAAGAAAGGTTAGCTAGATCAGAATATTTAGAAATACCATACTATGAAGACGTTAAAGCAGCCGCAGGATGTGGGTGCTTTAATGAAGAACCGCACGAACACGGAATAGAAATGGTTCCAGCAAAAGCTCTTGCATCATCCTGTAGGTCAAGTGTTTTTTGCATATCTGCTTATGGTGATAGTATGGTGCCAGTTTTTAGTGATGGAGCTAAACTGGCGATAGATAGTGGTAAAACGGTTATAAAAGATGGTGAATTATACGTCGTAGCTTATGATGGATGCCTGAGGGTAAAAGTTTTATTCAAAACATTGAATGGAATAAGGCTATGTAGTTATAACCCAATGTTTAAAGATGAAGAGTATACGCATGAAGAATTATCGTCTTTTAACGTAATAGGGAAAGTTATATGGTACTCACAAGTAATGTAAAGTTATATAGAGTTTAGTTGAAGTTTTCCTATTAAAGAGTATCATATATATAGAATTTTGAAGCAAAAGTGCATTACATAGCACGCTACTACATAGTTTTTTATGTAGTGTATTTTTCAAGATTTTAGAGTGTGTTGAGGGTGAGACCTTAACGACATAGCATTCGCAAAAAAGCCGTCTTACCCAGAGAGTAGACGGCTTTTTTGTGCCTGCAATTTAAGAATTTGATCTTTAAGTAGATCTTGTGTAGATTGTAGTTTCATTGTTTGGACTCTCAACCCAAGCAACCCCCAAAATCTCTCTGGAATCTAAGTATGTTTAACATCGAATTTCCTTGCCCAAGGCAAGACAAGTGTAGACTCAGCGTTCAAGTAATAACCGTCAATGACAATGGCTATCCCCGAGATACCCGTTTAGGTTATATCTTTGAGGGCGAGTCACATGTTAGCAGATAACACCGCTCCTACCCTGACAAAACCTGAATACGATAAAGCGTATCGAGCTAAACGCAAAGCGCGTAAGCATGAGCTTATTGAACTTTTTCAGGAAACACTCACTGCACAGCAAGAAACCAATCAAAACTTTACCATAGGTTTTAGTTGTCGCCGTTTGCTACGTAGTGGTGAAGTGGTCAACTTGCCTCATGAGTATGCGTTTATCTTAAAAGCCTGTCAGGAGTTTATTGATAACCCTCAACGCTTCCCTGGCCTGTTTGCCTGGGGTGGCGCTGCGGTGAATAACATCCAATGTCGAACGCTGATCTCCAAAACTTTAGCCTGTATCTTACCAAACACGGATTTGATTGGTGGCCGTATTGGTTTACCAACGCTTGCTGGACTCAAAACCATCAGCTATGACCAGCTACAAGAGGATTACGTCCTACGTTGGGGCGAATACATTTCCCCTAAGTCGTTCGCTAAGGTGATGAAATACTTAAAACGCGCGAGTTATCTTCGCACTGAACGCATTAACGTGTGTGTCGATGATGCCGAAGGTACGGTGCGCAGCGCAGCCGCTTACAAACAATTCTCAGAAGGTTTCTTCCAGGATCTAAAAGTCGTACGCTATAAAGAAATTTGTGCCCTTATTATCGCATCACGCAAGCGTATGGAAAAGAAAGGGCTACGTTTTGATTGGCTTAGCTTCCGTACGATTGCATCAGGCGTACAAGACATCTTTAATGCTACGCGTTTAAATGATTACGCTAACAAGGTGACGTCACTGTTTGGTGGTTACGAGCCTTCACAATTTACCCCTGCACCACACTAGATTTTTTCTTGTATCCGCTTAACGGCGGAGGCTTTCGCACGCCCTAATGCCGTAAAGAACAAAAAATGAGCATTTCTTTTGGCTATTGTACCGTGGCCACAACGTCCTTCAGTGGATTTTTTAGTATTTTAGACTCATAGTTTCGTCTTTTTTAAAAAGGTAGTGCAAGTAAAGGGACTAAGAAAATAGTGAAAAAAAGTATCTAAAAAACAGGCAGCGGTTATGTGTACTACGTAGTTAAACTTCGTATATACATAAATACATATATAAATATTAAATATGTTCACGATAATTAAGGTTCACACTGGCTGCTATATGCTTGCATGTAGAGTCAGTGTGAAGCCGACAAGCGATAGCGCTGTCAAGTCTCATCCCCCACGTCCAACTTGATCGATCCCTAAAAACGGTCGCTTCGCTCCATGATACCTACAGCCAGCATCAAGTTATAAACACACTGCTTATACTTCGCACTAGCTGGCTGCGCTGATCCTTTCTTTTGTCATCCGACAGGAAACTTCCGTACATATACGCATAATTCAGTGGAACGACCACTGTAATAACCAGTTAAAATTTAACTTTAGCGCATATCTTACTCGCTTCGCTCGCGCATTCTAGCAAGGCGAAGGGCAATTTTTGTGCCATTACCTTCATCAATCCATTAGGCTTCATCTTGAGTGGTTAGAGAGCGTCTTACTCGCTACGCGAGCGCGTTCTGGTATTCGTCGCACAGCGACTCATGGAATGAAAAAGTGACCAGGAGGGGGAGATATGAATTACATTACTATAGTTACAGTGTAACGTTTGTGGATTGTAAAAATAGCGAAATGGCAATTTCGCTATTTAAAGATCGATCAGTTAATAAGGGTTAATAATTCTTGCTCTGACAAGCCTGTGCTTTCGGAGATCAACGATTTGTCTAGACCCGCTGCCAGCATTTTTTTAGCTATGGCTAGTTTTGCTGCTTGTTGACCCAATGCTTCACCTTCTTGGCGACCTTGCTCTAGACCTTGCTCTAGACCTTGTTTTAAGCCTTGTTCGCGACCGCGAGCTTCTAATTGTTCTGCTACTGTCATGAAGCGCTCCTCATGCTCCGGTATTTGCTGAGCTAATGTTCGCATCAAATCTTCTAGATTTGATGTCTCCCCTACTCTTATCAAATACTCTACTAAACTGTCTAATTGATTCGTCGTTATTAAACGTTCTAATAACAGTGTAACCAGTGTGTCTGCAAAATCCAACAAGTCTCTTTGTCGAACGTGCTTTTGGACCAGCTCTAACAGCGCCACTCGTTTATGCTGAATGATTTCATCATCCGGCATCACGGTCACATCCACTAAGGGAAAATCCTGGCTATAGAGTGATTTTGCTATCTCTGGATTTTCAAATTCATCCAGCCAATTTGTACTGTATGGATAAGGACTGGTTTTGCCATGATAGAACAGCAATGGCACAACCAAAGGCAATGTTTCATTACCCGCGTCTAGGTGTTGCTTCATTGCGGCAATGGCATATTTCATCATGCGAAAGCCCATATGTTTGTCTGGGCTACTTTGGTGTTCTATCAAAGCGTATACGTAACCCACCCCACTCTTTGTCTCCATTGAGTAAAGTACGTCTGAGTAATATGGAACTAACTCATCTTCCAAAAATGAACCGGATTGAAGCTGGAGAGTTTCGAGATCACAGATTTCTTTGATATGTGCTGGCAGATGGATATTTAAGAAATCCTTTGCGGTGTCTGGCACGGTCAAGAACGACTTAAACAATCCATCGTGTATCGATGTCGGTGTTTTCATTGGCATTATCTGATGGCGTTTCCTTAATCATACCACAGGTTATTAACTCTTAAGCCCAAGACTATTGTTTCATCTAGTCGGGGGGGTGTAAGCAGGAAGCCGCCAAAATTTTGAGAACGTTGTTTAAGTGTCCGTAAGACGCCCGTTAAAAGGACAGTCTCAAGCATGTTTAAATTGTCTTATGCTGCTGTTTTTATGTCTCATAAGACTGGTACGGTTTAATTTTCATTTAAGGGGGCTTATTTGTACACGGTTGCTCGTGCAAAAAACCGAATAGATTATTGTTTATGTTGTTACGCTGTCACTAGTGTGCGTGTTTTTTGATTGCTGTTTTGAGGATTTTAAGTAATATGTATTTACTTTCAATAAGATAGGTAATTGATGTGAATAAATCTGATTTAATCAAACATATCTCCACTCAAGCAGAACTCTCAAAATCTCAATCAGAAGAGGCGCTTAATGCGATTTTGTGTGGGATTTCTAATACGCTTGCATCTGGTGATGACGTCACTTTAATTGGTTTTGGTTCTTTTAAAGTTTCTCAGCGTGCTGCTCGTACTGGCCGTAATCCAAAAACGGGTGAGCCTATTTCTATCGCTGCAAACCGTATTCCATCATTTAAAGCCGGCAAAGCCCTTAAAGATGCTTTACAGTTTTAACGTAATTAAGCCGTGATCGTGTTTCATATGTCACGGCTTTTCTAATCATACCTGGTTTGCTTGGGATGGCAATCCAAGAGCTAATCGCCATAACTGACTTAGCTCTTCCGGCGCTGTTATGGTACTCCCCTTTTCGTATATCTTCATTGAGTAGACTATCTCCGACTCTGGTATGTTTATCTCGGTGCATACATCAATTTTTTCTACCTTTTCATCGTTCTTTTTATATTCTATTGGTGCCATCTTAGCGACAATCTCACTAAAGTTGATATATTGGTAAGTCCTCTTTTTTTCATTCTCTAATTCATGGGCGATCGCCTGTTGTATTGACAATCCTGTTTTCAATCTTGCGATCAAGCGTGGTATTGGTATTTTAAATTTGTGGCTTATTGCTTGTATTCCAACCACTCCGTTATATTCGTAGGTATTCCATCGCTTACCATGCGAGTAGTAAATAGTCGGTTCATTTTCATTGTTTAAGTGACGACTAAACATGAAGCCACTCCTCTGCTTCATTGAACATTTCTCCAATTAATCTATTGGCGGGTTTTTTATCGTCTTTGTGGCAAAAAATTTCTAGCTGATTATTTGTTCCCTTTCTTATCCTTATCTTCGCATCTGGATACACCTTTAATACTCGACGTTCCATCTCTTGTTGGATAAGAGTTAACCCGTTTCGTGGTAGTTGAGCTGTTGTTACCATCATTTCTATACGCATAAATCACCTTTTATAGCTGTTTATATATACAGTGCTATTGTGGTTGTATATCCCTCTTTTGTAAACAGTTAATTACCTATTATTAGTACACTTTTAATGTTTCACATCAACCTTTTCATTATCTAAGCGTTTGTAATCAAAGTGGTTTTTATTGTTTCTGAATTTCACTCTTGACTTGGATTTTTGAGTGAGTATAGTAATTGAGTAATTGAGTAATTGAGTAATTGAGTAATTGAGTAATTGAGTAATTGAGTAATTGAGTAATTGAGTAATTGAG
>NZ_JADDYK010000050.1:0-314 GCF_015163615.1 Vibrio sp. OPT18 | reverse complement strand
AATGATGGCAGTTATTCTTTTGACCCTAACCACGCCAGTTACGAGCATCTAGGGGAAGGTGAACATCAACAGCTGCAAATTCCAGTTACGGTCACTGACTTGCATCAAGCTCAAGTGACCCAGCTGCTCACTATCGACATTGAAGGGTTAAATGATCGTCCTGTGGTCTCTACCGTCAATATTAAGGTGCATGAAGACGATGCTACGGTCCATGGACAAGTGTCAGCAACGGATGTGGATACTTCGGATACGTTAACATTTAGCACGGCAAGCTCCGTGGATGGATTCATTCTGCATAGCGATGGCCGTTATGA
>NZ_JADDYK010000049.1:69731-115513 GCF_015163615.1 Vibrio sp. OPT18 | reverse complement strand
TGGTGCTCTGTAACGGGATCGTTAAATGTATATAGCGTTTCCATATCTTTTCCTTGTATCAATAAATGCAATGCTCAAGAGAATGATATGTATGTGAAAAATTCTTCAATCGAATTCAAATCCACTATGAGACCGACTGAGACTTGTTGAGATAAAAAATACAGACCTGCGTCTTTGTTTGAGTGATACCAACAAAGGCAATAATCATGAACCCAAACCATTCAAACACTGGACATCCGAATCGCTTGATAAGACTTAAAGAAGTGATTCATATCAGCGGTCTTTCCAGAGCGTCTATCTACAGCTTTATGGAGGAAGATACTTTTCCTCAATCCGTGTCCCTAGGTGCAAGAGCCATTGGCTGGCGATATCAAGATATTCAAAATTGGATACTGGAAAAGATTCAAGAGCGAGATGAGAAGCTAATCAAGATGGCTGAGTTGAAAGCAAAGCAGGATAAGCGTTATGGAAGATAATGTGATTGAGAGTGAATGGTTCCGTGAGTACCAAATCGATACGGTGGATGGCGGTCTTTCGTTGCCACTGATAGAAAAACTCTATTTTGCTTATCGAAGCGTACTAAGTCGTTTCGGACACTGCTACGTATTTCGGTTTCGGCTAGGCATACCCAGAAAGCACAACCATCAAGCCAAGACGTTATTTAATCAGTGGTTTTATCGCTTCTGCCATTACAGGCAGCACGACAAGATTAACGTGATATGGAGAAAGGAAGTCTTGGACTCTGGTGATATCTGTTACCGCTTCACGATGTTTTTAGATGCAGCGCCCTACCAACCGATAGCAAATGAATACCAAATCAGAAAAAAACTGACGAAAGACATTACGCGAACGTGGGCAACGACCACACAGACGAGCCAATACGACATCAGTGACCTTTGTTCCTTTCTTACTCAACCTCTGCTTGAACTCAACAAAGACCATGAGGACTTTGACTACCAACATCGCTGCTTGTTCTACGCACTAAGTAGGCAAGCTAGCATCACCATGAATCATGACGTTGACGCTCAAAGCACGATAGGTTCATTTGTCAGTAAATCAAAAAAGAAAGGAAGGCAGCCGAGAAAGCCGAGAGAAAAAAGGTCAAAGAAAAGACAACCATCATCCGCGAGGCCACGAGCACAAGCATGATTGATGTTACTGACAGGAGCGGAAACCAATCACGGGACGACCTAAAAATAAGCCAACCGATAGCAGGTTAAGGAAATTTTTACACTTCAACTCTATCTCATGAGTGATAACCATAGAGGAAGAATTTCATGAGATTAGTTCGTTTAAAAGAAGTGATAGAAAGAGTGCAGTTAAGTAAGTCGACCATCTACAAAATGATGGCTAACGGGGAGTTTCCACACAATGTATCGCTTGGAGAGCGAGCCTCCGCATGGGTTGAGCATGAATTGGATGAGTGGATTGAGAATCGAGCATAACAATGAATTGAGCTAGTAGCGAAAGCTGCTGGCTTTATGCCCTTTTAAAACTGTGTAGGTCGTTATTAACATTCGGCAATGCAAGTGGCATCAAAAGTCTTCATATTCTTAGGCTGTCATTATGGTTTGTGCATTTGATATGAATATCAATGATTAAAGAACGTTTTTTCTGTATAATTCCCCTTCATCAATTGTGTGATTTTCAAACTAATTTAGGATCCTCATGGCCGTCAATCAAGCAAAAATATTTGAGCAGCTTGAACAACTCGTTGAAGTATCTGACCCTAGCGAATTCATCTATGGGTTTCTTACTGCATTCAATTTCCCTAAAGCGACAATTACTCAAATACGCCAAGGTGGCAACCGCAATATAGCCAAGGTTGAAGGTCATGTGGGGTTGAAAAATAAGCTTTATTATTTTCCTACTGGTACTGAGCAAGACATAGATGCCGTATTGGATGAGCTTATTGCGGATCCAATGATATCTAAGAATAAAATTCGTTATATTTTAACTACTGACTTTGAGCGTGTCTTAGCTTGGGATACGGCAACTGGTGAGCGATTAGACATCGACTTTGAAGTCTTACACCGCAACTACAGCTTCTTCTTGCCATTGGTTGGTCTTGAGAAAGCTATCCTGAACAGCGAAAAACCAGCGGATGTAAAAGCTGCTGTTAAAATGGGTAAGTTGTTTGACCTTATTCGCGTTCACAACGACCTTAATACTCCAGAAGATATCCACGCCTTAAACGTCTTCCTGACCCGTTTACTGTTTTGTTTGTTTGCTGAGGATACAGGGATTTTCCCACAGCAGGGGCAATTCACCTCAGCTATCAAGAGTGTGACATCTGAAGATGGCAGCGATTTAGATCAATGTCTTCATGATCTATTCTCGATTCTCAACAGCCCTAAAGGCAGCGAGTTACGCTCACGCTTACCGCAACACTTGACTGACTTCCCTTACGTCAATGGTGGGTTATTCGAGGCCGATGAGCCTATCCCTGAACTGGGGAAAAAAGGTCGTCGTATTCTGATTGAGTGTGGCTTAGAAGATTGGAGTGCAATTAACCCAGACATCTTCGGTAGTATGTTCCAAGCGGTTATTGATGTTGATCAGCGTGCTCGATTAGGCCAGCACTACACCTCTTACAGCAACATCATGAAGGTGATTCAACCTCTGTTTTTAGACCCATTACGAGCAGAGCTTGAAAAGCAACGCAACAGTGTGAACGGACTCAAACGATTACTCGTTCGACTCGGTGAGATTAAAGTCTTTGACCCTGCTTGTGGCTCGGGAAACTTTCTGATCATTGCTTATAAAGAATTGCGCCTTCTTGAAATTGAAGTCATTCAAGCTCTGATGAAAATCGATCAAGGCTTTTTTATTAGCAACATTCACTTAGATCAGTTTTATGGTATTGAAATCGATGATTTTGCCTGTGAGATAGCACGCCTCTCATTGTGGTTAGCGGAGCATCAAATTAACAAACAGTGGGAAAAAGAGATTGGCCCTGCTGAGCCAGCTTTACCTTTGAGAGCAACAGGTAATATTGTCGGTGGAAATAGTCTCCAATTGAAATGGGATGAAGTTTGCCCCAAACAAGAAACAGATGAAGTCTATGTAATTGGCAACCCGCCTTTTCTTGGGACCAAAGGACGTTCATCAGATCAAAAAGATGATATGCAAAAAGTATTCGATGGGTTCAAAGCGCTTGGATACCTTGATTATGTTGCTTGTTGGTTCTGGAAAGGAGCAAATTACATACAACACTCAAATGCTGAACTTGCATTGGTTGCAACCAACTCTATTTGCCAAGGTGAGCAGGTTGCGACGCTCTGGAGCCCTATTTTTGATCTGGGATTAAATATTCATTTTGCATACACAGCTTTCCCTTGGACTAATAATGCGAGAGATAAGGCTGGAGTCCACGTTGTTATCATTGGCTTATCAGCAAAAGAAAAAAACCGAGCGCTTTATCATCAACATGAAAAGAGTTGGTTGCGCAAGAACGTTGCCAATATTAGCCCTTATTTGGTTGAAGGTCGTAACACTGTTGTAAAAGCTCTAAAGAAGCCGTTAGTCGAAGGAGTCCCCCCATTACTATTTGGCAATAAGCCAACTGATGGAGGGAACCTAATCTTGGATTCTAATGAAAAGGCTGAGCTTGTTGAGCGAGAGCCTAGCTCTGCACAGTGGATTAGAAAGCTGCTAGGTGCTAACGAGTTTATTAATGGGAAAGAACGTTGGTGTCTTTGGCTTGTTGATGCTACCCAAGAACAAATTGATGAGATGCCCTTAATAAAAGTAAGAGTCGATAACGTTAGGGACCTACGAATAAAAGCCGGGCATGCAGCTGCTCTTAAAATGGCAAAGAAGCCACATATTTTTATGCAGGTGTGCCAACCGAACTCCGGTAACTATATTCTAGTGCCCGGAGTCTCATCTGAACGAAGAACTTATGTACCTATTGGTTTCTTTAGCCATGAGGTTGTAAGTACAAATAAGAACTTTATCCTACCCGGTGGTGATCTTTACGAGTTTGCTATCTTAAATTCTCTTATGCATAACGATTGGATGAGATTAGTTTCTATGCGTCTAGAAAGTCGTTACAGCTATGGAAACCAAATTGTTTACAATACATTCCCTTGGCCGAATATTGATGAAGCGAAGAAAAGCGAAATTATGGATCTAGCTCAAGAGATCTTGCTAGTTAGAGAAGATTTCCCCGGTATTACATTAGCCACTTTATATAACCCTGAAACGATGCCTTTGCAATTACTAGAGGCCCACCAGAATTTAGACAAAGCTGTTGATAAATTATATCGAGATAAGCCTTTTGAAGACTCCACAGAACGATTGAGCTTCCTTTTGGCACGTTATGAAGAAATGATACAAAGCTAATAAAACGAAGTTGGTAAAGGTTTGAATAATGAAAAATAACATCTTACAGGTTCGCTACAACCAGACTGGTCAAAGCGCTTCTCATAATGATATGGGCATGCGAGAGATGCAGACTCGTGCGTTCGCTGAGCGTGCTAGTCAATACTTGTTGATCAAAGCTCCGCCTGCGTCAGGTAAGTCAAGAGCTCTAATGTTCTTGGGTTTGGATAAACTCATTAATCAAGGCGTCCGCAAAGTCATTGTAGCTGTACCTGAAATGTCTATTGGTGGCTCTTTCAAAGACACTGACCTGATGAAGTTCGGATTCTTTGCAAACTGGACAGTAAAGCCTGAAAACAACTTATGTATCAGTGGTAGCGAAAGTGGCAAAGCAAATGCTTTCAAGCGCTTCATGGAAAGTGATGACCAAACATTAGTTTGTACTCATTCAACGCTTAGGAGTGTCTTTGGTAAGCTATCTGCCAGTGATTTTGATAACTGCCTTGTTGCTATCGATGAGTTCCACCACGTTTCAGCTGATGAAAATAGCCGTTTGGGTGGGTTAATCGATGATTTAATGAAGCAATCATCAGCACATGTTCTTGCTATGACAGGCTCGTATTTTAGAGGTGACACTGTTCCTATCTTGCTTCCTGAAGACGAAGCATTGTTTACCAAGGTAACATACACCTATTACGAACAGCTTAATGGTTACAAGCACTTAAAGACCTTAGGTATTGGATATCACTTTTATCAAGGCACGTATATCAATGCTTTGCCATCGGTACTAGACCCAACTAAGAAGACCATTGTTCATATCCCAAACGTGAACTCTGGTGAATCTACCAAAGATAAATACACAGAGGTTGACTCAATTCTTGAGGTGCTTGGTGATGTAATCATGCAAGATCCTGATACTGGTATTTATCAAGTGA
The DNA here is from genome assembly GCF_015163615.1 of Vibrio sp. OPT18. Classification (NCBI taxonomy): domain Bacteria; kingdom Pseudomonadati; phylum Pseudomonadota; class Gammaproteobacteria; order Vibrionales; family Vibrionaceae; genus Vibrio; species Vibrio sp. OPT18. The sequence continues at coordinate 110,252 of NZ_JADDYK010000049.1, read as the reverse complement.
AGTGCAAACAATCTGGCAGAACACTCTTGGTTGCCAACTTAGTTGATGATAGCGATATGCGTCCTAAGGTTCAGGCTTACTTGCGTGATATAGAGTCTGCTGAACAGATGGACGTTATTATCGCGTTAGGTATGGCAAAAGAAGGTTTTGACTGGCCGTACTGTGAACATGTTCTGACTATAGGTTACCGTAGCTCTATGACGGAGATTGTTCAGATCATTGGTCGAGCTACTCGTGACAGTGAAGGGAAAAGTCACGCTCAGTTTACGAACCTTATTGCTCAGCCTGATGCACAAGATGATGATGTTAAGGTATCCGTGAACAACATGCTTAAAGCCATCACGACATCGCTTTTAATGGAGCAAATATTAGCTCCAAGTATCCAGTTCAAACCTCGCTCTCAATGGGACGGAAAAGATCTGCCTGCTAACACTGTTATTGTTGATGACACTACCACACCTGTTTCACAAAAGGTGCTAGACATCCTTAATGGTGATAAAGGTGAGATTTTATCGGCTCTTGTTGCTAAAGAGTCTGTGATTAAGGGGGCAATTGCGGAAACAACGCCTGCTGAGGTCATCAATGAGATTGAGCTTCCATCAGTCATTCAAACCTTGTATCCAGACCTTGAAGAACATGAAATAGAGCAAGTTAGAACGGGCGTTTTACAGAGTCTTTATATCGGACAGCAAGGTGGCTTAATCGACGGTAAAGATCTTCCTGATGATGCGGTAATTGCGGAGGATGGAAGCTCTTATGGCAAAGGCAATGACTCTTCTGAAAGCGGTGACTCGGGACCGAATAATCAGTTCATAAAGATGGGTGATAAGTTCGTTAACATCGAAAACTTGAATATTGATCTGATTGATTCCGTGAACCCTTTCCATGGCGCTTATGAGATCCTGTCTAAGTCTGTTGATGCCGATATCCTTAAGACGATCCAACAAACTGTACGAGCGAGCCAAGCGAACGTATCTGAAGAAGAAGCTGTGATGCTTTGGCCTCGAATCAAGGCATTCAGAGTCGAACATCAACGTGAGCCGTCATTGAACTCTTCCGACCCTATAGAACAGCGCTATGCTGAGGTACTTGCCTACATTCGAAAAATGAAGCAACAACGAATGGCAAAGCAGGGGTAATTAAATGATCCGATTACGTGCTTCTAAAGCGGTCGAAAAGATCGACTTGGATGATATCTTTTCAGAAGAGGATGACTTGGGGCTACTTGATGTTGTCCCTCTGAAGGTTAAAGCCCCAGCTGGGAATATATTAGCTAGCCAGTTTGAAGAAATCTCAATCTTTTATGAAACGAATGCTCGGGCTCCAAGTAGTGATTCAACATCATTTGATGAAAAGCGCTTAGCTCGTCGTTTGAGGGCCTTCAAGGCTAACCCTGAACAATGCGAAGCGCTATCGCAATATGACTTGTATGGTTTGCTTCAGAGTGATTTAGTGGCACACGGAGATAAACAAGCTGATAGCGTTGCAGAGCAGCCCTCCTATGTCGAAATTGATAAGTCAGAATTGGTGACCTCACTAGATGATATCTTTGATGATGACGATGATCTTTTAGACTTTGATGCTCCTGATTTATTTACGATGCGTCACGTACCCGCTGAGAAAAAATCACAGCCTGATGAGATCGCAAAACGACAACCGTGTGCAGACTTTCACCGTTACCTACCTATATTTAAAACTGTTCAGCAAGAGCTAAAATCTGGGGCTGCATCACTAGAACGGTTTCGTCATGAACTTCAAATGCACGTCGGGGATGCTTTTATCCTCAATGGTGTTATGGGATACGTCAGCTCTGCTGGTGAAAAGCTAGAAGGGTACAGTAGCTACAACGCCAGATTGCACTTGATTTTCGATAACGGTACAGAAATGCACATGTTATTCCAGTCACTAACACATGGGTTAGTCCGAGATGAGCAAGGCTGCAAAGTTGTACGTGAAGGTTCACAGCTTGAGACGGATGAAACTCCTGTTCCTACGGGACTTGTTTACGTATTGGCGACGAAGAGTACAGATAGTGCACTAACACCATTTAAATCTAACCTTTATAAGGTAGGGTTTACGGACGGCACTGTGGAAGATCGTATCAAGTATGCAGAAAAAGATAGGACTTTCTTAGAAGCTCCTGTCCGAGTAATTATGACTACGGAGTGCTACAACATTGATGCGCATAAACTAGAAACGCTGATTCATGGCTTCTTAGGACATCGAAGGTTGAACATCACTCTTAAAGGTCATACAGGGCAGACATACAACCCGAAAGAGTGGTTTAATGCCCCCCTTGCGACAGTGCTGGAAGTTATTCAACATATTTTGGATGGTAACATCTCAAAGTATCGGATAGATAATACGACGGGAAAGATAGTTAGAAAGTAGGGCTGTTTCTGTTTTAGTCCTCGAAGCACTTCACAGCTCTGAACTAAATGAAGATCGATCTCAATCTTAGCCAAAGCTTAAAATTGGTGACTCGTAAAAATACGAAAGTGGCGCAGCATTTAGCGTCACTTTTTTATGTCGTCTGTCGAATTATTGTATTAATCATACCTATCAAGACCTCATGTGGAATATTTTCAAAAGTAAAAGCCATATTCACGAGTCTCACTCTTTAATTAAACAAGTTGCGTATGGTTTTTAGCTCAAATAGAATAACGTTTATTATTGTGAGGGTGCTATGAATCGTAAAAGCAAAACTAGATTGCTGTCTTCAATCGCTATATTTATCAGTGGTTATACTCCCTTGTTCCTCATTATGATGATTAAGGATGTAAAAGAAGTCGTTTGGTTTGAGCATAACTTTGACAGTGCGATTTGGATTTTCAGCAAAATCAAAGTTCCTTACTGGTTTGAATTCAAAAATATAGAGATAGTACTTTCACTATTACTTTTGTCTTTTTTAAGTTTAACTCTTCTTGCATACGTTCTTCAAAATGTAACGAAACGACCATTTGCTATTAAGGTACTCAATGCAAAAAGTCGGTCTAGTGAGGTAGTTAACTATACAATTCCATATATGATTTCTTTTGTCGCTTTTGACCTCAGCAAATGGCAAGACATATTTTCCCTATTTCTGTTTTTGTCAGTTTTGTGTTTGTTATCCGTCCGGAGCCAAAGTGTTTTTATCAATCCAATTTTAGCAGCGCTTGGTTATGGCTTATACGACTGTAAATATAATGAGGCTGGAAATGAGAAGGAGTGTGTCATGTTGTCTAAGCATGACCTATTGCCAGACAATAACGAAAGTTACGTTAAGCTCAATAACTATATGGGAATAATCTCTAATTAAGGTGTTTAAATGCAAGATAAGTTGCAAGTTTTAGATAGCATTCGAAATATTGATTTCGATGCACTTGATGTGCGGTTGTGGGTTATCAAAAAAAGTACCAATTTGGGCCAGCACTCTTATAGAGCGCTGAGCACATCTATTAATGGTCTAGATGAAGACTTGGTTTCAACCTTACGCAAGTTCTTTTTGGGTTTAGATAATCATATAGAGCCCATTAGAGAACTATCAGCTTATTCTGCGCTGACGGTAGATACTGATGAAGACAGAGCTCTCGTTCACTCAGTCGAAGACACGGACTTTTCGTGTGTTATTGGAAAAATACGTTTGGGTGCAGACAATGATCCTGTAACTGACATTCAGCAGTTTCATAACGCTTGGGCGTTGGTTGTAGAATTTAATCTCACTGATCATCAATTCTATGCATTTTCGAAGATTAAAGGCGGTTGGAATCTAAAAAGAGCTTCAACGTTGTCTAGCTGGGCATTTTCAGATGGTGACTTTAAAAAAGTAGAAGTTCGCAATACTTTTTCTTTTCGTGATTATTTTGACTTTGTTGCATACGGCCAAGATGTCTTCATTCGTGACAAAGCCAATTATGAGCTAGGCTTGAACATCCGTGCCGGCCTTGAGGCAAAGAGAGATGTCTTAGTTGATGCTCTTGCTGAAAATGGAATCATCACTTCAGTAGACGATTTAAAAATTGCGATTGGTACAAACAAAACCTTGCTACGTCGTTTAGTCTCTGCTGAAGAAACTCGTTACTTTGAAGATCAGCAGTTTATTGAAGATATGAAAAACATCATTGCTGAACATGAGTGGCAGATAGATGTTGATGGTGACGGAAAGTTTATTGTTGATGAAAACAACATTGATCTGTTCTTAAAGCTAATTAATGACAAACGTTTTATATCTTTAATCAAAAAGCAAATGGTTGACGCTGATAGAGTTGAAATTGTAGAAACGGTGGACAATGCCGGATAGGGCTTTAATAAATTTGCTATTGACGCCATCTCTAGCATCGAGTTGAAGGTAACAATTATCGGCTCTGCACCATCAATACTTGATATTAAGTTAAGCGACTTTTCATATTAGTGGTTATCCATATTTGCTAATTTAGCAAAAATACTGACAAACCCTTGCCCGAATGCCTGATTTAACAAAAAAAGAAAGTAGCCGTAGGGCTACTTTCTATTATGCCTATCCCGTAATAGCCCACTCACCGAATGGAACATGATGAGCTTTCCCCTTGCTTCCTAAGAAAACTTTCCTCACTTGCCAACCGTGGCGAATGTAATCACGATCAGATAGAAAGTACCCATAGACCAACCAATAACTTGTCTTGAATATCCTCCCTGATTTATCGGTACCAACTGAGCGAGTGGAAGCTAAGAAGAAGTGGAAAGAAATTCCCACTTCTTTTCATTGCGCAACGGTTTAATAACTATCTCCACCTGCATATTTATACGTTGATGCAGTTTCTAGGTCTGTAATTTCTAATGCCCGTAAAGGTCAGCGCGATATTAGCCAAAATTTGATTGGGAGTGGGCTTTGTTGCCGAATTCAGCTAAAGAGCGAACGCTAGCTAAATAGCTCGCGTTTTAAACAACATACTGAGTTTCGGGCATACCTATCCTGGTTAGCTTGTTGAGTGCTTTGATCATGGCGTAAGCCTTACCTACTTGTGCGTTGTAATTCCGAAGCGTGAGTGAAGCTCCGAGTAGTCGTTTACGCGATACATCGCGGTCTCCGATAATGACCGCTTGTGGTAACCATACTTCTGTTTCCACTTTTTGTTCGAGCCATAGAGCTTTTGGCAGCCAACTGCCAGATTACGTGGATGCCCTTTTTCCCAGAAAGCAGTCACCTTCACGTGGAGGAATTAAAGGTGTCGCTTTCTTAACCCTAATCGCTCTGTGGCACTCTCTTGTATCGTATGCACCATCTCCCGAGATTTCCTTGATGGTTCGGCGTGTTTGCTTGAGCAGGTTAGGGAGTACTTCCGCATCGGTCACACCTGATAGTGTCAGCTCAGCAGCAATGATTTCATGTGTGTCTGTATCAACCGCTTCCCGTCAGTGCCATGCTTTTTTTACTTTCCACTCGCCTTCGCCGTAGACCTTCAGCCCAGTCGCATCAATGGCTAAATGCTGGATTGTTCCTTTAGTCTTCGCCTTGAACGAGACGTTGGCCGTTTTTTCTCGCTTGCTAATGCATGAATAATGAGGGCATAACAATGGCACTAGAGCAAGCTTGAAAACAGAATTAATGAATCCTTGTAGACCTCTCATGGCATTGAAAATACTCGTTTGACCATAAGAGCTGTTGTAATCGCTAAGTCACTAAACAAACGAGCTCTTCCCCGGTTGCCTTGTTTGACCTGCTTCCAGTGTTGGGTTACTTCTTCATCAATTCAAACTGTCAGTGAACCACGATTGATTAAAGCTTGGTTATATTGCTTCTAGTTAGTTGTTTTATAACGAGGCTTGGCCATTAGTCTAAGTATTTGGATGAACTTAGCTGATCAGATCGTGGATTGATGATTTAGTTCCCTGATTTAGGAAACAAAGCCGTTCTGTTTTTTTGAATTTAAAAGTTTTTTTATTTTTTTAATCGAGATTAAGTGTTGCTTTCCAACTGTTAAGTTGGTTGTCATAAGATTAATGTTTTTTAATAATGATTTTTCAGTCAGACTTAAAAATCTTTGCTGATTAATTTTTCTTAAAGATATCAGTTCCATGGATAAGTTATTTAATTCTAATTCAATATTCTCAGATGGTGATTTATTTGATGTTAAGTGCCTTTCCCATAGCATCATTATAAAGTGATCTTCATATGTGATGATTTTTTTTTGCATTGTATTTTTCGTTGTTTTTTTTAAAATTTAATTATATTATTATTTGCGATATTTCTATAATAAAAATCATTCAGGAATTATAAAAATATCATCATATTACAATGAGTTATTTTCAGATCCTGTTATTATTTTTATTTTATTAACTAAGTGAAATTGGCTTTGTTGCCGAATTCAGCTAAAGAGCGAACGCTAGCTAAATAGCTCGCGTTTTAAACAACATACTGAGTTTCGGGCATACCTATCCCGGTTAGCTTGTTGAGTGCTTTGCTCATGGCGTAAGCCTTACCTACTTGTGCGTTGTAATTCCGAAGCGTGAGTGAAGCTCCGAGTAGTCGTTTACGCGATACATCGCGGTCTCCGATAATGACCGCTTGTGGTACCATACTTCTGTTTCCACTTTTTGTTCGAGCCATAGAGCTTTTAGCAGCCAACTGCCAGATTACGTGGATGCCCTTTTTCCCAGAAAGCAGTCACCTCTACGAATACAGGGATGATGTTATTTACTGGGGACTCCATTTTATTCTCCTTTGAATAAATTAGATTGGATATTCCCTAGAGTGATATATATGTGAAATTGTTTTGGATGGATAACACCACAAAAAGAATGGCAATCCCTTTAATTCCCCCAAGAAGACCACCAGCAAAATAATTACGAACAATAATAAAAATAATTAACATTCAATAAGAGGGCCTGAACTGACTATTAAATTTCGGATTGGGGAACTGAACACAGAATCGTAAGCTTCATAATTGATCATTATCCAATAATGTACGATAGCGTTTTTTGCTTTTCTACCAACTACTTACCCAACCTGTTACCCAAAATCATTTTTTAAAACGCCACTTAAATATAAAAATCATAACGTTAAATGACAAATTCAGATTACGCCAGCCCACCAAACGTTTGGAAAGGGCCAACTCGAAAGAGTTGGCCCTTTTTGTTTGTCTGAACCTTATGAATTAGTAGATAAAATCATTTATAACAAACACCTACCTACCAAAACATCAATATCAAAAAACAGACACGCAACAAAAAGCCACACATCCCATTACTGAAATGTGTGGCTGTTTAGATCTGTTCTGATACGAGCTTAGATAAGTTTAGGGGTTACTCCATATCACCTAACAAGTAATCTTCATCACTACTCACTACCGCACCATGTTTCAGGAAGTTCTTACCTAGGATCATGCTGTATTCGAAGCGAGATCGGTCTTGAAGGTTTACCCTCACCTCTTTCTCTAGGTCACCTAACTTAACCTTCATTTCAACGACAGGGCGAATGTTCACCTTCTCGCCTTTCTTGGCTTTAATGCGCATTACATCAATCACTGGCTTGGTGAAATCTTGCTTATCGCCTTGGTTGTTTTGATAGGTAAAGCTCACCATGTCTTGGCCGTCTTTCTTAAATCGTTTGATGTTGACTGCGTTCATTGAACTTACATCCGCACCAGTGTCGAGCTTGGCCGGGAACTTCATGCCGTTCACTTCAACGACTTCAATGTGCCCTACTTTAAACAGTGGCTCAGCTTTCAGAAGGTAATCAGAACGCGTATTAACGTAAACGCCTTCTTTGGCCATCTTCTTGCCTAAAATAAAGTACGCTTCTTTCTCATTCGTATTGAGCACATCGATGGCAAACTCTTGCGTACGCACTTTTCCAGACACCGCAAACTCACCACTTACAACCGGACGAGTATCATCCCCGACTTTAAGCTTCTTAATAATTGGCTTGGTCACCTTCTGCTTCTCACCATTTACATCGGTAAGATAAAATTCAACGGAAGCATCTTTGCCTTTACCTGTCATTTCAAAACTGTCGACCTTCAGCAAAGGCGTATTGACAGTGAAAGAAGCCACAGCCTTAAGCGGGAAGTCATCTAGGGTGATATCCTCTTCCGGCGAGATAATCATAGGCTCACCAGACTCAGCCACATCACTAAAGTTCTCTGAACCTTCTGATAAAATATTCTCAGCACTGGTGTCAATCATGAAGAGTTCGCTGGCGGTGTTGGTTCCAAATCTCAACTGCGACTCACTACTTGAGCGCTCACGTAGGTATACTAGAACGTCTTTAGTTGTGTTTTCATCGAGTTGAACAGGCACATACACCAAAGGTCTCTTCTTACCGCTCACGCTTAACATACGAACCAACGGCAATGTCATCTCTTTTTGCTTGCCGTCGTTGTCGAACATATCAAACGTCACTTCTTTGTTCTTTTTGTCTATGTCGATGTCTTTTGCATGCAAAATGCTGTAGCGATTCTTTAAAGAGAAGGTCGCATTCATCGCCATTCCAGAGATAGAAACCACTTCTTTACGGCCAACCACCGTTGCGTTCTCTTGCTCTTGCAAGTAGTCATAGCCCGCAAACACCAGTGCGTTATCTGCAAGGAAGGTTTTGCCAATCAATACTGGTGCAGAGAAGTGGCTTCTGTCGGTCAGGTTAACGTCTGTTTTTAGCTCTTGGTCTGCAATGGTAAGCGACATTTTCACGGTAGGACGAAGTAAAGGCGTGCTGCTAGTGCGGCTGCGTATCATGCTGACACGCTCTAAAGGCGCTTCGATTAATACCATATCTCCCGTACGTGGGTTTTGGACCTTAAAAGACACCACAGCCTCATATTTCGCAAAGGTGCTGCCATCCCAATCATCGTAATCAACATCAGAATTGTTCAACAGGTCTTCGGTTAACGCCGCCATCAACTCTTTATCTTTGAGGTTTTGGTAATCGGGATTAGAGCTCTTCACATGAATATCTTCAGCATGCATAGAAGTGGTTTCCGCACCGGTATCAATTTTACCAATGAAAGGAACGTCTTTTAGCCCTTGAACGCTAGATAAGTACACGTTCTCAGTGCGACCTAATACCGACTTACCATCGAGTTCGTAAGTGGGATTTTGAGTGGTAGGTGAAGTATCAGTAGCCAAAGTGTATTGTGAAAAAAGTAGAGTGCTTAAAAGAGTTAGAGCCAAAGGTATCTTTTTCATTAGTTGGTCCGTTGTGATCAGTTCACTAATAATACTGGCGTTTCAGCGAAGAGTTCCCCCACCAGCAATGGTTCTCACATAACGTTAACGCTATGAGTTTTTCAATGACAAACCGATGACTCTGCGCTGCATTCGCTTATCGATTATTGACTAATGGATACCCAATAACCTTTTCAATGCTCAGTGTTCTATTGAAGAAATGAATACAAAAAAGGCCAACAACGAGCGCTGACCTTAGCGATTCAAAACACACCTGAAGCGAGTTTAACTTGCTAAAACACAAACGGTTCTAGATAAACATAGCACTAAAAAGTCCCGACTGTTTTCTTTGCGCAGACAGCTCGAGCTTTTTCTGCGTCCTCACCTTTATTTTTGAGATAGCACTGTCGATAAGATTCGACGTAGCGCTCAAATAACACCTCGGCTTCAGGTTGTGGTTTAGAGAGCAGTTGGTTAACAAACTTTCTTGAGCCGACCTCAAAATGCTGAGTATCGATTGGGCTATTCCAATCCCCTCCCCAGATCATAAATCCGTGATGGGCAAACAGCTCCACCACATCTTCAGCCATGCCGCGGCGTTCTATTTCATTACGCGCACGAAAGCGAGTACGGTTCACATAGCTTGTCGCAGATTGTGAAGGCTTTACCGTGATTTTTCCGTTGCTATCGAACTCTAAGAAAGGGTTTTGAACTGGATTGATGTCTATCGCTACACCATAGGCATGCTTCGACCAACCTCCTCCGCCTGTAATAGGACGAGCGTTAAACGCACTACTGTTGTTCGCGTCCATTGAGGCGTTATCGTCACCTCTGAATTCACGCATAAGGCGAGCAGAATGAAGAGGAAAATTGCGCTGTTTAAGCTCTGAAAAGATTTGTTCAACAGCAGGCGCAACCACATCAAGCACGATCATATTGCCCTGTTGCGTTTCCCCTTTGAAATTAATGAAATCGAAGTCCACTTTGGATAATCGCTCACAACCAACGGGCGCACCACTACTCAAGACATTGTTCTTTTTCATCATGTCGCATTGCCATTGAGATATAGGGGCAACTTGGGCATAACTCGCAGCACTGAGCACAATGGCCAGCCAGCCGAGAATAAAACGTTTCATATCAAAGACTCAAAAATAGTAAGAGTGAAAAGTAGCAGATGTTGGAAAATCGCATAAGTTAGAAAGTAACATATTAAGCCAAGTGGAGCGCACGCTTTCTTAGCGCGTTTTGTTCCAATAAACAATCTCTCGAACTCGTCCGTTGTGGTCGACATCCGCTTCTCCACCAACATCAGAAGGCTCTGGTAAGGTTGATAATTGCGGAGCGTAATAAGCAACCAACATAAGTACAAAAGCATCATAGATATCGTCTATCGCGACGTCTTTACGCTTGGTATTTGAAATGGCCAAGGACAAGCCTTCACACCATTGAGGGGCGAGTTGCTGAATAACAGAAAGCCGTTCCTCTTTGCCTTCTTGAGTTCGTTTTGAAAACGTCAGCGGTTCACCTTTCAAAGCTGCAAACACCACCTCAGGATGTGATTCCCTGATAGAAAGATTGGGATGAGTTTCAATGAGCTCATCAAGCTCACGGATCTTGGGCACAATTCCCCAAGTCTGTTTAGAAAACTTCTTATCAAGCTGCTCCACATTGGCATCACACGCCGCAACGTAATCGGTTTGGTAAACCGCCTCTCGACACGGAACAGGAAACACGGAAGAGCCACGCTTGCTGGTGAGAAAACGTCTTGCTGCTTTATCGCATAATCTATCTGGAGTAAGCGAATCGCTAAAGCCAATAGGCATATCGATTAACGTTGTTGCTCCCGTAAGATCATCAACCAACTCATCGAGCGTACTTACCACCTTAAACTCAGGGACCTCACTGTCAGAGATAATCCAAGCGAGCCAACCCGCCTTGCAGCCATCAATTCCGATGTATTTCATTATGTTCTCAAATTACAAACTTACACTAGCTCGTACTGTCGCTAACTATCGGCTTTGAATCAACTTAACTCCGGTATATATGCCAACAATGATACTTAACACAGAAAAAACACCCGCCAGAGAAAGTACAGGCATCGCCACTAACAGCTGAGTATCGTTCCCTCCACCAGCCATCACAGCACCAAGCCCCATAAGCACACCAGCAACCAAATGTTTACCCAATCGACGTATAGGGCTTAACCTCAGTGAAAACGACCCAGTAAATAACGCGGCGCTGACCATTCCAACTAGCAGAGAGATCATCAAGATAAAACGCTCGCTGCTTGGCCAATCTTCAGCTTTACCGTGCCAAAGAGAAATCCCCATAGATTTCAACAACCCACTTGGCGTCCAGTGTGGTTCATAAAGGAATACAAAACCTGCCGTTAAGCCAATTCCCAGCATTGATAACCATAACTTACGATTTACCGCATTCATGAAATAGCAACTCACCACAATAATGAGCGAAATGCTTCCAAGAAATGCATAGCGAGAAAAATCAGACAATACCAACTTATCTCCCTTTAACTCGTTAGGTAAAACGGGAGCAAATAACAACCAAGCAACGAACCACCCTAATATGGTCGCCAGCATCACAACTTCACCACGAGCTAAACGGCTTACGGTAGATACCCCGCAACCACTATTAATTGCTGCTCCAATACCAAACAGAAAACCACCAAACAGAGAAAACAGACTCGGCCAAAAAGCGGTGGATAAAAGCCGCCCTTCTACGACAGAGCCAAGAGCCATAGAGACCCAAGCCAATGAACCACTAAAAACAATCGCGACGATGAACATTGGTGAGCCTTTTATCGCCTCTTTTACTCCTCTCACCATACAAAGGCCTGTGGTTTGGGCTAGATATCCCAATAAGAAAATGCAGAGTAAAGCGAGAATAAACAACATACATAGCCCCCGAATTGCATTGATTTTGCTATCGTCGTCCGTTAAATATAGTAGGAAGCAAGAACCCTAAGGACTGAATATGGACCACAAGCTTATTGATTGGCATAAGTCTAGGCACCCTAATTACTTAGGAGACAACAAGGTTAATAAACTTTCTGCCACTGAGCTTCAGTGTTTAACGGTTCAAATTTTACAACCTATCGAACGCTCACTAGGAGAGGTAACGGTGACCTATGGTTATACAAGCCATCCTCTTTTAAGGTGGATATTGAAAAATAGCCCTGGAGATATGGCGCCCGATATTGACCAACATGCCTCTATGGAACTCAACTCCCGGGATAGCCGTATCTGTAAGCGCAATGGGGCTGCATGTGATATTTATGTTGAAGGGTATGAGCAACGTATGGATGAGGTCGCTCGATTTATCTGTACACATTTAGAATTCGACCGCCTCTATTTTTATGGCAAAGATAAACCGCTGCATATTAGCGTTGGGGCAGATAATTCAAAATACGCCCTTATCCGACAACGCCGAAGTGATGGGCTTCGCGTAAACACAAAAAGTGCAAAAGGCAGCGCCACACAGGCATTGTTTGATGATTTATAATCTTCAAAAACACCTAAGGATTAGGAATGAACGAAGAGCTATTTGCTGAACTTACCTCTCAAATAAAAGTTGGAAAACAACTTCCCGATGCCATTTATCTTCATAAAGACGCATTCAGTGCATTACCTAAAGTGTTAACACAGTTCATTCCTGCCGTCGCAAAAGCCGTTAACTTAAATGAAGAAGACTGGAACCTCGTTAAGCTGTTTAAAAAAGAGTTCCGTTTATCTCTTCTTCATTACCCTGATTTTTATACTGACTCCTATCCCGCATTAGAACAAAGCCTCAATGTCGATCTCTCTAAACTAAGCCACAAAATTACAGGCTATCGCGAATCTGAAAACCCGCCGATCTTACATCGAAAAGAAACCATGGTTTTGCCAACAAGTGAATATTACGAACACTTCGTTTCACTCACACAAGAAGGCGAGAATGCAGGACTATACGAAAACAGCCGTTTGATTGGTTTTAAACGTTCTTGGGAAAACCTAATAGCACGCCATGGTTACGAGCTTGTCGATGGTCGACTATTCCGATGCTCCTCTGTGACAACGCAAGAAGAGGCTGGGATTGATAGGCACAGAACGGCCATCGTGCGTCATGAACTCTCCGCACCAATGAAGACTCTCGTTAAACATGGTTACTTAAAAGGCGAGCACTCAATTTTCGATTATGGCTGTGGCCGCGGAGACGATTTAAGAGAGCTCGAAGCACATGGCCTCGACGCTCTAGGTTGGGATCCGAACTTTCAACCCGACAACGACAAATCCAATTCTGATATCGTAAACATAGGGTTTGTTCTTAACGTAATAGAAGATCAAGATGAAAGACTCGATGCCCTACTAGGCGCATGGGAGCTAGCCGATAAATTTCTGGTGGTTTCTGTCATGCTGGCCAACGAAAACTACATTGCTCAGTTCAAGCCTTATAAGGATGGGGTCATCACCTCTCGTAACACCTTCCAAAAATACTATGCGCAATCAGAGATCAAAGCGTACATAGAGAGAAGCCTACAAGAAGACGCCATTACCGTCGCGCCTGGTATTTTCTATATCTTCAAAGACAAATTGGAAGAGCAACAGTACCTGCAGAGTAAATACAAACGCCACCATAAATGGCAGCAACTGACATCACCAGAGCCAATTGAAGCCAAAGACAAAGCCAAACTGCTTATTACCCAACATCAAGACTTGTTTAATGACTTTTGGAACACCTGCTTAGAGCTAGGCCGTATTCCTGCCAATGATGAATTTGAACAATCTGACAAAATTCGAGAGTTAATAGGCTCACACAGAAAAACCTTTAACTTACTGCAAGAGATGTTTGATACCAAAGAGTTTGAACAAGCAGAAAAGAGCCGAAAAGAAGATCTTCTCCTCTATTTTACTATGGGACTGTTTGAGAAAAGAAAACCCTATACGCAGCAACCAGAGCCGCTAAAGCGCGACATCAAAGCCTTGTTTGATGATTACAAAACCGCGATCAACCTGGCTGCAGAATTACTGTTCGCGATTGCAGACACCGACTTAATCCAGCAGCAGTGCCAGAAAGCACATAACCAGTTACCAGCAAGCCTACTCAACGAAGGACATTCACTGATTCTGCATCGAGACTTTATTGGTGATTTGCCATTATTGCTGCGAGTCTACGTTGGTGCAGGGTTGCAAATGTATGGCGAACTGGATGAAGAAATAGACCTAATTAAAATTCATGTCACATCCGGAAAACTCACCCTCACCGCCTATGATGACTTTGAAAAATCGGTGCCTTTCTTAGTAGAGCGCATAAAAATAAAGATGGCAGAACAAGACATCGACTTCTTCGACTACGTTAATGAAGATCGTAGGCCGCCACTGCTTAATAAGCACCTTTACATGCCAACCGAGCACGAGAACTACAAGAAACAACAGAGCTTCGACAAACGATTGGCGAAGCTCGTGGATATGGATTGGGATAAGGAAGTTATCTTATATCGAAATGAATACGATGTTTTACTACAGAAAAACCAAAAGCAAGTCGCTAACTTTAGTTTAAAAGCTACTGGTTAACTAGACCTTATAAGGAGGTAGGCTAATACGATATGTACGACGAGCTTCCTCCTCAGACAAACCTATAGCACTTAGAACATGAGATGGAGTGTTAGACATAGCATTACACGCTGAGCCTTGAGATATGAGCCAATCTTGTTCTTTTGTAAACCGTTTCACTTCATCATCATTTTCAAACGTGACGTTCCAAGTAGTAGATAAAGCGTTATCGCCACCGTTTCGACTACAATTGTACTCGTTTACTATCTTTTCGAACTCAGCCTGTTGAGCGGAAGCTTCTGAAGGGAAATGCTCAACAGCCACACCCAATCCGACTATTAAAGGAGTCGGAGATGTCCCACCTCGAAGGCCAAGTTCCTGCCCGCCACCATGAATTAATGGTACAAGCTCAGAGTTACGAGCATCTCGTACGTAAAGTACACCAATACCTTTAGGGCCATAAACTTTATGCCCTGACAAAGAGAGCATATCGATATTCATGTCGTCTACATCAATATCTAACTTACAGAAGCTTTGTGCAGCATCAGTATGAAAAGGGATACCATGTTCAAACGCAACCTCACCAATATCTGTAACCGGTTGGATAGTTCCAAGCTCATTATTAACATGATGAATTGAAATAAGTAGAGTGTTAGGTCTGATCGCATTCTCTACTTGCTTAGATAAAATAACGCCATCCGTATTAGGCTGCAAATAAGTCACTTCAAAACCTAATTCTTCTAAATAAGCACATGTATTTAGGATACATTTGTGCTCAATCGAAGAAGTAATCAAATGACCTTTTCCCTGGAGATTATTGAAAGCAATACCTTTTATCGCGAGATTGTTTGATTCACTAGCACCGCTGGTAAAAATAATCTCACTGGGCATAGCTCCAAGTTTATCTGCGATTAATTCACGTGCCTGTTGTATTGCATTCGATGCTTTTTCAGCTTCCATATGGCTTGCAGACGGGTTAGCAAAACTTTCAATTTGCCAAGGTACCATAGCTTCTAAAACAATCGAAGATACAGGAGTTGATGCAGCATAATCGAAATAGTTATTCATTTTCAATCAAGTACTCTAATGTTTGGTTGAATAATATGTTAGCGACTAATGGCTCACCAATATTATTCATGATCCAGCTATCGATATATTTTAAACCACTATTACAATATCCCTCAAAAATGCCGATAGCACCCTTTAAGTGCTCATCTTTTAGCGTATCCAGCGATGGCTCTTTTGCAAGAGCGATAAGATATATATAAGCGTCATGCCCTGTCGTTGCATACGTGTCTAATAAGATCGGCGTGGTATTGACTTTAGATTCCAGTGGTTGATAGTCATCCAATTGATAACCAATCAATGCAGCGAATACCATCAGTTCTTTTACTGTATTGAAGACTCGTGCATCACTTTTAGCCCCTTTCGTCGAGCAGAATCTCTCTTCCAAGGATTCAAAACGGGCATCCCGACGCACCGCTAGCTTGCGCCAATCAATCATTTCAGCCATGAGTTGGAATCTCCTCAATAGTTACTTTGTCAAAATCACTGCCAAAACGCACGACATCGTAATCTTTACCCTGCACGGTAAGGTGGGTCGGATACTGGCCTTTAAATTCTGCCTCAGTTAGCACAGTATGTTGAACGAGATTATATTCCTTACCTATCTTGTGACGAATACCCTTGTCAGTATGTGATTCAGTCCACTGAGCTTGTGAAAACATAAAGATTGATTGATCTACTTTCTCAGCAATATAACGCACAAGCTCACGACCATTATCTGGACCAATAAATGCGAGAATTGAGTCTGCAATAAATGGAGCTATGGTTCCTGGGGTCAAAAGGTGCTGCTTGTTGTTAGCACGATCCTTAGAGAATTCAATTAGCGCAACAATAAACGAAATAGAGAGCATAGCTTGATAACCATTCCCCGCAGCAACACGCTTTCCTTCTTTATCCACAATAGCCCAAGTAAAGTTTCCAACTTTAGTACTCGTATCCTTTTTTATCGTATATCCGTTAAATGCTACCTGGCTAAACAAAGACTGCATTTTATTCAATAGAATTTGGTCAACTCCTTGTTGTGAGGACTCAATAGCTTCTTCATATAGATCAATAACGCTGTCTGTTGCGTGAATTAAGTTACGGACTTTTTGAGCTTTGGGTTGAGTCAACGACAAACTGTCGACTTGGTTATCAATATCTTTAATATCAATCTGTTTTTTGCGGACTTGGTCTGCTAGTCGTGGTACTTCACGGCTCAATTGATCTCGCTTTAATTTAGCCGAATCTTTGGCTTTTTCGATAACCTTAATATCATGAATATCAGACTCTACAATTGTGTGACTTAAGTCTTTGATACTACGTTCTAGTTCTTGGATTCCATCTTCACGGTCATCGATATCAGCTAATAACTTCTCCATTGCAACTTTGGGCAATAACTGATTACTCAACGTTTCTTGTAACTTGACAGCTAATCTCCAACGATGCTTAAGATCTGGATCAACAGCATGTTTTCCGAGCTCTTCTAAAAGTTGTTCTGCTGCGCTACCTTTTTCAACATGCGAACCGCAGATGCATTCGGTATTGTCCATAATCTCGCGCAGTAATCGCTTGTCTACGGTATAACGCAGTGACTTATTTAGCTCTTCAGTGTTGATGGAAGCAAGGTCAACAGAAGCAAGCCTTTGACTATATGTACTTAACGCCCAGCTCGGTGTATTTGTATTTTTACTAGATAATAATCGTTTATACTCTTGTTCGTAGCCAACCAGTAAATGTGACTTCTGTTGACGAAGCTTGAGTTTATCTTCAATTGCAGTCTTATCGAAACGATGAAGCTTTCCAACCTGAGCTTCGTACTCTTTATCTGCACTATCTAACTCATTCTGTTTTTTTTCTAACAGTGCTTTATCTCGGTCTAAACCTGAAACCAAGTTTTCTTTGTTTGATAACAGAGTCTCGATTTGGTTGTTTGTATCATACTGTTTGAGGTCTTTTTGATAACTTGTCTTTACGGTGCTCAAGTGCCTCAATGTTGTTTTAGCGACAGTTAAACCTAATACTTTCTCTATAGCCTCTTTGATATGAGAAAAATCATTTTGACTACTTAAAGTGCCAGTACCTTCACCTTGATAGAAAAAGTATTGCGACATCTCTTTAGGCAAGAAAGTATTAATTAGGGTGTTCGGGTTGTCTTCAGCTCTTTCGGCATAGCAACCATCTTCAATCTCATAAACATGTAGGGCACTACTTGAGCTATTTTTTGTCTGGACTCTTTTAACTTCAAGTAAACGATTCTCATGTTCAAGTTGAACACTAACCATAAAGGTCTTAGTGCCTTGTGCGGCTGCATGTTTGTTTAAAAGGTTTTTAGGATCGAGTAAGTTATCCGTGGTCTCTTCATAGAGACACCAACGCAATGCGTTGAGCAGCGCTGTTTTTCCGCCGTTATTTTCACCATGAATTAGTGTAACGCCACAAGCTGGATCTACAGAAAAATCTATTGATTGCTTCCCATAGAATTGACGAAAGTTGCTGATCTCAAGCTTTATTAGTTTCATTTACGATGTCTTCCGCATTAACTTCAATAATCTCTTTGATCTTCTGGATATGACGTGTTTGTGCAATATCCCCATAATATAGCTCTTTCTCAAATTGCATCACCTGCAATGCTGCTTTATGAACTGCGGACTTTTTTGAGTAATCCTGATGAGCTATCTGTGTGTCTTTATCAACTTCCTTTAATAAAGCTTTAAATGCATTAAGGTCCATTAATAGATTCCTAATTCAATGATTCTGTTCTCAATGTCTTCTGGGTTAATCGCCGTTAATTTGAAGTCATCAATTCTTTCCAACTCTGCACGTCGTAAATTTTGGCTGAAATTATTTACTACACCAGGTAATGGAAGGACGACAAAGTCCACAATCAAGGCTTCTTTCTTTCCTGCTGATTTTCTTAATACGCGCCCTCTCCTCTGAACATATTGCCTAGGGTTGCGCGTACTAGCTAAGATAAATGCACTTTGACATACAGGAACATCGATCCCTTCATCAAGAACTTTCATCGCAACCAAAGAGTCAATGCTTTTATCTTTAAAGCTATCCATAATCTTACGCCGCTCTGACGACGTTTCTTGCGAGGTAAACTTTGATACCTTACAACCATAATCATGCAGACGGTTCGTAACCTTTGTGATGTATGGGGTATTTTCACCTGGCGCAGAACCTTCACCAACATAGATTAAAGAATGGGTTAAAGACAGTTCAGAATTAGCTTTCAGATATGACAACAATGCCGGCAGTTTACCAGAGCTAGTAGCCAATATCCTCGCTCTTGCACCACACATATTGGTCAGCATTGACTGTTCATCATTTGAGAGTTTTCCAGATTTGGCTCTCAAAATTAATTTCTGAATCTTTGCTGAATAATCTTCGTAAGAAGCTTGTTCTTCCTCGTCGAGGTAAACTGGAACCAAGTCATACCTATAAGGTGCCAGTATTCCGTCTTTAATCGCATCACTTAAAGAATATTCGCTGATGATACCTTTAAAGTATGAAAGTAGGTTCTGCCTTACAGTATCAGGAAACGGTGAACCTTCCACTTCATCATCATCGGTGCGAAAAGGGGTTGCGGATAATCCAATGCGATAACGAGCTGGAGGTAAAGCATCAAAATAGCCTTGGCTACCTAGATGATGACATTCATCTCCGATTAATAGCATATTTTCAGGTGACACTTTGGAAATCTTGGACTGAAACAATTCCGATGAGAGAGTTTTATTAACAGCAATTACACAAATAAAATCTAATGTTCCAGTACGAAAACGTAGTAGCTTTTTATCCAATACAGCAGCCCATTTATCAGATCCGTCGTAGCATTGCACGGGGACTACGTTGAAAGGAGCTAGCTCCTTAACCCATTGATTCGCCAATTCAATATAAGGAACACTAATAATAGCAAAAGTTGATTCACCATTTTTATGACGTTCCTCATACAACTCTACCAATGCCGAGATAGATGTGAATGTCTTGCCTGAGCCCGTTGCCAATTTAAACAAACCATTGAAATCAGCTTTGCGCCAGTTATCTATCGCTTCGATTTGATGGGGAAACAGCTCAAAAGCTCTCCCTTTTACAACCAGAGGCTTCCGAGGAACTTTAACTTCAATATCTAACTTGGTTGGTTGTTGTTCTGATTTAGAGAAACTATATGAAAAGAAAGGTTTATTAAGTTTGATTCGGGGAGGTGCTGGAAACAACTCTTTGCCTAACGCTTCAATATCTACACCAGCTTGAATTTTTTCATAAGCTTCGGAATCAATAGATAAAACTCTTGCTCGTTTCTTCGTATTACTCCAGAGTGAATTAAAATTATCGACTTCTACCTGACCATAATCCTCAAAAGATTCTCGCCAACTAAAAAACAGTGATATTTCCTCAGAGTTATACTTAGACAGCCCAGCAAGGGTTTCATTTGCAGAACCACTGAAGACAACCACCTCTTCTTGTTGATAGAAAATACCGACTTTTTTGTGAAACATTCCTTGATGGGTGAATGCAAACTTAATATCAAGCTTACCTGTCGCTACCATATAAGTTAACAGTTTCAGGTTATTATCTTCACTTTCAAGCAATAGGTCAGCGAATTGCAGCGACCTAGCTTTACATGGAGTTGATATCCCATTCATCACCGCTTCATACTCAGCGTCGGATAAAGGATCCCCAATGATGAGGCGCATTCTCCCTTCGGCTTGTATAAATTTATCAAGCCCTTGCGCTGCAGAAACTAATACATCTGATGAGAAATAACCTACAGCTCTATCGTAACGATTTGCATGGGTAAGTATTGGGACATGCACACATTCAAGTATGCTTTCTTCATCGGAATCATACTTAGCTTTGAGCCCAAGTGCGGAGAATTGCATGGTAATTCCTAATCCAGCCAGAGAGTGAGATTTCGCCATGCATTCGTGAGAAGTAATACGCTTCTTTCATTGATTTGCTGTTTTGTCCACTGCTCTGCGAATGTTATATCTACAAACTTTTTCTCCAACATCAATATCGATGCATTACGCTTAGGTCCGTCAGACACTTCACCCTCTGCTAATAAAATATCATCAATATTATTAATAGAATCGTTGGATAACGCCTGTAACATATGTTGTTTTAGGTTATACCAAGATGGAGGGGTGGTGCTTGAAATGCCATTTCGAGCATCAATTAACACGTTACCAATCTTGTTATACTCTTCGGGGTTTGCAATATTCTCATCACTCCAACCATCAGTCGAACCGCCATTGAAAACCTTCTTAATGGTATCTTTACCAGAAATCACTTCCCACATCATAGTCGTCAAGAAAAAAGTACTTACCTTATCTGATACCTCATGATCGACTCCATTAAGTTCAATGCCATGCATACCTGCCAACAACAGCATCTTGATACTCTTTGGCTTAGTTAAGATTTGTTGTTTAGAACAAATATCAAGCCATTTTTCATCTACCGACTCTTTCGGCGAACCTTTTGAGCTAATCTTGGCTTCTAACTCGTCTCTAAAAAAAGACTTAATTGCTTCAGCACTAAAGCGTTCAGATGTGATAGGGCCGCTACCGAGTTGGTACTCACTTTGACCTGGGTTCATTCCGCGCTCGTGTAACTTTTTGTATACTCCGTCAATGCCATCAGCGCCACCACTCATGGCTCGCCAAAGTACACTAAACGCAGTTACGGCCTTGAGTACTTTTGCAAAGTCAGAATTCTCAGTGCCAACTGCATCAAATTTTTGATCAACTAGTAAGAACTGCACTAATAAACTTTGAACTATGTCATGTTTCATGTCGACAAGATAACGAAGACAGAGGTTCGCAATATCTAGTTCATTGGAGTCAACCATCCCTGCGACATCAGGTACCGGCGCTTGCCAATGATCAAACAAAAAATCGGCAGTAGTTGCGAGCTGAGTTAAATACTGATCTTTAGAGTTATAGTGACAATTTTCGTAACTCTTTAGCATAGCATCACGTTGGTCTCTCAAGCTTGTAACTTTTACTTTGCCTTCATAAGCACGAACAAAAGCCAGTATTAACGCCTTAGTTTTATCATTTTTTTCTTTGCTCTTGATGATATCTTCAAAACGTTCTGTAACGGAGTTGAGAGTCTCCATAGATATCTCTAACTCTTCTTCTGAAGCACCATCTCTGCGTTTGTTGCCAATATGCTCAATCACCTTAGGAACAAATGTTTCAATTGCAGTAAGCGGCTCCCCAGTAGTGTTCAATGCCTCAAACATATCAAAAGCATAAGATTCATTATTTACTTCAACATAAGTGAGGCAAACGCGATGAAGTAAAAACTTTGCAAATGCAGCAACATAAATAACCTCGGCTACTTTCGGATGAGCTTCCGCGGCATTTTCTAAATCGTCATCAATAGGAAAATCTAAACACGTATCCAATGTTTCAACACCGACTAGATCGCTGATATTGATCTTTTCTTCAACTTCACCACCAGGTAATTTGAATTCAAAACCTTTTTGTACACAGTCAAGCTGCTTTCTGATTTCCTTAACATTGTTAACTACGCGTTTTGCAGATGAGCTCATTAAAGATAAATCTAAAGGCTTAAATACGGAGCTATCACGCTGCTCGACAATATGACGTTGATAGGAAGACAACAACTCGGAAATAGGACTATCATATTGTTGTTTTTCTCATTTCTTCCCCAGCAATCTACTTGCGAACGAATAATTTTCGGAAGGTATTTATAAACTTCATGTTCAGCAGTTGTTTCAACTGCAGTGTTTGAAGTGTCAATCTCCAATTGAGATACAACTTGACGCAGCTCATCAAGAACATCTTTGACATCATCATCTTGCTCTGAGTCGATAGCTTTCTTCAGGCTAGGTAATAACATTCTCAACCTTTCATTGAGGCACAAAATTATTAACATCAACGTTGAAAGGCGTTGTTGTCCATCAATGATTAGCTTTATATGAGTAGGCTGATGTCTTTTAGCTAGGGGATAAATTGTCTGCGCAGAACTATCATCAACACTCAAGATTGAACCAAGGAAAATTATCGCATCAGGTGATTCAAGAAGGTTTCTAAACACATTCTCACAATCAGAAAACAAATCTCTAATATGACTTTCTTCCCATGAATACGGTCTCTGATAAGCAGGCATATAAAAGCCCGTGTTTTTACGTTCACAAACTACATCAAACACTGATTGAGGCTCTGCCTTAAATATGTCTAGAGACTTTTGCATTTTGTTTTCCTAGATAACTGATACGTAGAACAAACCTCCATTTATAGCATTAAAGCTTTTCTATATCTACAGCCACATGTACGATATACCATAAATTAGTTATCGTATGAATAAAGCATCAATTAAAGCTTTGTTCCTATGTTGCTAAGCGTCTATCTGATACAATCTCAACTCTGTTTGGATAAAATCTCCAATTAACACTACAAGGTATTCACATTGAGCATCGAGTCTAACGTCCTAAAGTTCTCAGGGCATCAAACCTTCCCGATTAGATATGGTTGGATTTACAAGATAATTCAAGAGGTTATTAAAGGTAACTCATTATCTAGTAAAGAGAATATAGAAGAACAGATGGTATCTATGGGCATGGGTAAAAACATGGTTCTTTCTGTCAGACATTGGATTCGTGTGCTGAACTTGGTTGAATGCACTGATAAAAAAAAGCAAACCTATAAACTAACGGAACTTGCAGAAAGACTCTTTGTAGGGAACAACGCATTCGATGAGTACTTAGACAAAACAGGAACTGTTTGGTTACTTCACTGGCTGATGCAATCAATTGGTTCTCAAAATGCTGAACTCAATACTGCTCGCTGGTTCTTTAACTACTTCAATGGAGTTCGTGTCGATAAATTGCAGCTTTCTAAAGATATTCAGCTCTCTTTAGAAAATCACGAAAAAGCGAAAGAGCAAGAGCGAGCTGTTACAGATGCAACTTTAAAAAAAGACATTGACTGTCTTTTTCAAATGTACGCGGTTAAAACAACTGCCGCAACGAAAGTCAACGAAGATAGCTTTACTTCACCTTTCACTGAGTTAGGCCTTATTTCTCAAGAGTCTGCTAAAGATTACCGTGCAGAATTGTCACTACAAAAGTCTCTACCTACTGCTGTATTTGGATACGCTTTAATTGATTACATGATGCGAAAACAACTCGATAGCGATGGTAACAAAATCAACAATAACAATACCTTATCTTTCGATTCGCTATTAAACGATGTAGGTTCTCCGGGCCGCGTATTCCGCTTAACCACAAGTGGATTGAGTGAAAAGCTAGACGAACTAGAGATATTAAGTAAGGGTAAAATTGCTTGGACTGATACCCAAGGCCTAAGACAAGTTCAACATAACTTTGAAGATTTACAACAAGTAGATCCTGCAATGTTCCTAGAAAACTATTATCACGGGGAATAAGACGTGACGCTTAACAAACAATACTCGATTGCAACCAGACAACAACGTTCTACACGTATTGATAGCGATCTTAGCCCTGAATTTTTTCAAGGATTAGTATATCACGGTACAGCGCAGTCTGCCTTAGAGACTCTCTTTAGACAATACTCACAGACAAGTCAAAGTGCTTACACACTAACTGGTCCGTATGGTTCAGGTAAATCTACTATAGCATTGCTTCTTACCGGTTTGCTGCACGAAAGTGCTGAGATGCGTAAGGCGGCACTTGAAGTTATTAACCAAGACTCAAAAGACTTACTTGCTCAAAGTATCGCTTATTCAAAAGGTTGGCTACAAATCCGCTCTGTGGGTGGTGTAAATAGTCCAGTCAATACCTTTTGGGACGCAACGCTTGATGCTCTTTTAGAGCACTCTGCAACAAAACAACTGCATAACAAATACAGCAAAATTGAAATAGAAAGTGAATCTCATCTAATAGAAACCTGGGAATCACTTTTTACAGAAGCTAATACCTTGGTTGATGGCGTACTGCTACTTGCAGATGAAATGGGGAAGAGCCTTGAGTTCATAAACAAGAATCGTGGTGAACTTCATCTTTTTCAAGATTTAGCCGAGGTACTAGGCCGAATTGATACACCTGTAATTTTTGTTGGTCTTCTTCACCAAGCATTTAGTGAGTACGCGAAAGATCGTGGCACAAAACTCCAAGAAGAGTGGGGGAAGATCCAAGGTCGTTATAATGACATTCTTTACAATGTTTCAACGGATGAAACCGTTGCTTTAATAGGTAAGTCTATCACTCATTCTGAGTCTATCGACAACTCAGATGATAGTGTCGTCCAGCAAGTACTGGAAGCATTGGATAAAAATAAATCTGATCGTAAGAAACAGTTGAAACAGCGCCTCGAGCAATGTGTACCTCTGCACCCTTTAACGGCTCTAATTCTTGGACCAATTTCAAAGCGCCGATTCAGTCAGAACGAGCGTAGTACGTTTAGCTTCTTAAACTCCCATGAGCAAAATAGCTTCCAGATGTTTCTGAAAGAGAATGTAAATCGTGATGCTCGGTATACTCTAGAACACCTTTGGGATTACCTAGAGGTAAACTTAGAACACGCAATCCTTGGTTCTCCGGATGGTCATGGTTGGGCTGCAGCTACAGAATCAATTCGCCAAGCAACTAAAAAGCAAGTACCAGAGAAGGCAATTGAGATTCTGAAGTCTATTGCACTCATTACTCTATTTGGAAAACCGGCAAACTTATCCGCAACAGAAGAAATGCTGCTCGCAGCTTCAAACGTACATGATCAGGAAGAATTGGATGAATATTTACACAGTTTAAAAAATGCATCCTGTATCATCTACCGTAAGCACTTGTCTTCATGGGTCGTCTTTGAAGGCTCTGACCTAGATATTCCAAGTTTAATCGAAGAGAAAATTGAGCAGCAAGGTACGAGTAACGAAGCCATTAACCATATTGTTTTCTCAAAGCAGATTATTGCAAAAGGTTACTACCACAAAGTCGGCACTTTGCGTTGGGCTGAGCAATCTATCTCTGACAATTTTGATGATGAATTTGCGCAACACCTAATTGCCGAGCGTAAAGGTGAGTTTGCAAACTTGGTTTTGCTACTAAACCAAACTAATGAAAAAAAACTACAAGACGTATCGAAACAATATCCGACCCTCATCCTAGCGGGCGCTAAGAGCTCTGATGAAATTACCGCCCTTGCAAAAGAACTATATGCGCTTGAGTTAATAAAATCAGACAAGGAGATCGGCGCAACTTTACAGCACGATAATGTCGCTCAAAAAGAGTACAATGGTCGCTTGATCAATGCCGAAATTGCTTTAGATAATGCAATCAATGAGGCGTTTAGTAATGCTGATTGGTATTGTTTTGGGCAAAGAAGTGACACAAAGACATTGAGTACTATCGTAAGTGACACTGCAGAAAAAGTATTCAATGCAACTCCAGTAATAATGAACGAGCTTGTGAACCGTAATAAGCTATCAGGTACTGCTGTCTCCGCTCTAAAGAAATTGCTTGAAGCAATGTTAGATCAAGAAGGTGAAGAGAGTCTGGGGATTACTGGTCATCCACCAGAGATGTCTATGTATATTAGCTGCCTAAAAAATACAGCTATTCATACGTTTGAAGCTGAAAATGAAAAACATTGGCACCATGATGCTAATATTGACCCGAAGCTAAAAGCCCTATTCGATGCCGCAAGTGATTACTTGATAGCAAACTCAGGTCGCAACGTTCGCTTATCAGAAATAGTTTCTCTATGGAGCAAAACACCTTATGGGATTACGCAAGGTGTTACACCGATTTTCTTACTCGCATTCTTAAAATCACTCGGTGATAAAGTTGCTTTTTATGAAAAAGACCTTGGTGGTGAATATGCATTTATCGCAGAGCCTGATGTTGACTATGTACATAAGTTAATTAAGTCGCCACAAGATCTAGCCGTTAAATTCATTGTTTTAGATAAATCAGAGCAAGAGTGGCTGCAATTTTTAGCTTCATTTGCCGCAGCTGAAACTAACAGAGATGTAACGAATAATATTTTATCTGTTGCTAGTCCGTTAGTTACAACTATGCACAACTTACCTAATTGGGTTAAGAACGCGCACGACTTCAACGCTGATTATACTGAAAATAAGAAGCTAATCTCAGTTCGAGACCTGTTCTTGCAAGCTAACGATCCTCATGCTTTGTTGATTGTAGATTTACCTAAATACCTCGATCCTAAAAGTGAGCTTACGTTTACTCAAAAAGTAGATGTATTGGAGCATCACTTCAAAGTATTGCGTAGCAAGCACGAGTTGATGCTCAAAGATATCAAGCAAAAGGTAAAAACATTATTCCCTGAGAGCGGAAAAGAACTTAAATCTATGTGCCAGCTAGTTGAACAAAAAGCGGGAGATATTCGCCTGAAAGCTTTTGCTCGAGAACTAGGAAAAAGCGAAGATGGTCTACTTGAGTGGCTAGAAAGCATGATTCAGATCGTAATTGGCCGTGGTAAGCAAAGTTGGAATGAAGGCCTGTTGCTTACTGCATCAACAAAGATTAGTGAATTTGCTCAAGATTTCTTAAGCGTCGTTAAATCGTCCGATACAGCGCCAGATAATCAGGTAAAAGAGATAAAAACTAAATTAGTATCTCTCGTCCTGGAAGGCAATGACGGTCAACTACAGTCATATAAAAAAGAAGTTCGCATTGTAGAGCAAGCCAATGCCGATAAAAGAATTAAGCATGTAGAGCACACCTTAAAAGAATTAGAAATGGATGAATTCGAGCGCATACATGTTTTACAAACATTATTGAAACAAGCACTGGAAGCTCAAGGTTAAATGAATAGGTATTAATCATGAGTCAACAACGTAAAGTTAAACATGTTCTCGGGCTTTCTGGTGGCAAAGACAGTGCTGCCCTAGCGGTTTACATGGCAAGAAATTACCCTGAGATCGACATCGATTATTTCTTTACTGATACCGGAAAAGAACTACCAGAAGTTTACGATTATCTAGAGCAACTAGAAATTGTTCTTGGCAAACCAATATCTCATATAAATGATAAAAAAGGGTTTGATTACTGGCTAGAACAGCACAACAATTTCTTACCTGCAGGACAGCAACGCTGGTGCACTATTCGTATGAAGCTTGAACCATTTGAAAAGTGGATTAAGCCTTATTTAGACGAAGGGTATGAAGTAGTGTCTTATGTAGGCATTCGTGCTGATGAACCTTGGCGGGACGGCTACCGCCCGAATGAAAGTCAAAAGTACTTGAAGATAAAAATGCCTTTTGCTGATGACGGTATTAAGAAGCAAGGCGTACTTGATATTCTTGATAGCGCAGGACTCGGTTTGCCAAAATATTATGAGTGGCGCTCTCGTTCAGGATGCACATTTTGTTTCTTCCAACGTAAAATTGAGTGGGTTCGTCTTATGGAACGACACCCAGAAGCTTTTGCTGAAGCAAAATCTTATGAGAAGCGAGCAGAAACAAGTGCGAATGGTGAAACATTTTTTTGGATGGGCCCTAACGAACCGCTAGAGTCATTAGAAGATCCTGAACGTATTGCACAAATTAAGGCAAACCACGACAAGGTTCAAAAGCGTTTCGAGAAGAAGAAAGCTCGCGAACGAAAACGTCGTTTAGGTATGCACGCTATGGTTGATGAAAGTATGCTAATCGACACCTTAGACATGGATGCGATGTACGACCTCGATGAAGGCGGTGGTGCTTGTGTGACTTGTTACAAGTAAAAAGATGACAGGCTACACTAGGAGCCTGTCGTTTTATCTATATTATTTGTAGTCGAGCTGACTAAGGATTAACTTCAATCGTTCTCTGCAGTTAACCTTTATCTCCTCTTCATTTATCAATGAAAATCTATGCTTAGCAACGGGCACTAGTGCTTTAGCAATAGAGTTTAGCAACTTACTCGCTCCAGGATATTTCTTTAATGAATTCTTGTCTGAAATTATGTCAATAAATTCACTGGGTGATGTAGCATTAGATTTTTTATAATACCAAAATAAAATTAACGTATCCTGAATTTTATTGACTGCAGTATTCGAGTATTTAATTGTCAATGTCACAGGATTTTTACTAATACCCTCCCATAAATGACCTTCAACACGCTCTGATGTGTGTGTCGTATTCGGAGATAATATGTAATTTATGTTAAAAATCTCTTTCTCATAAAGTTCATTTAGGAATGAAATCCAATGATCTAAGAAACCCTCAGGATCAATATGCTCTCCCTCCAAGGATGAAGATTGAAAATATGCATACTTTGTTGCTTTAAGTAATGCTTTTTGCCAAACGACCATAAAGGCCCATTGCTCCTTCTTAAAGCTACTTAATTCACTCTCAGGTCGTCTAACGTATCCTTCAAATTCATCTTCTGACCAGATATTATTTTTTTGGTTTTTCTGTGCAGATAAACTCAAACTGTTATAAAACGCAAGCTCTCCATCAACACCACCAACTTCCCTTGTTAACTCCCAAAAATCTTTATATGGTTTAAACTTGCTAAAGATACCATATATTAAAGGCTTATAATGTAAGTTGAATGAATCGACTGCAGCTAATGAATATTCATACGGTAGTATTTTTATAGGCTCTTCATCCAATGTAACTTTATCTAAGCAATACTCTTCTAGTTTCCGTTTACCTTTATATATTGAAGAATTTTCCCCTTCTCCTTTGTAGATAATATCAGAAATAAATAGACTATCTTCTACACTTTTAGAGAATGTTCTCACATGATCTTCATCTAAAGGATCTTCGGGATATTTTATTGATAAGATATCCTTTATCACCATATGTAAAACACTGACCGAAGTAAAATATGATCCTGAATCAAACTTAACTGAATCATCTTTCCAGTTAACTAAACCAAGTGGAAGTTTATCAGGCAATTCTTCTCTAGTTTTCCCAACTAATAGATTTCGAGTACATATTGATTCAAGATCTTGATCATCTAATAAAATCTGTCTTGCATTAGATATTAATTTCGCATGCTTATTTAAATCAACAAAAACCTCTCTAACTACAGATAATAATGGATTATCATCATGGTTACCCACAATACTAGGCATATCAAAACCAACACGAGAATCTAAAACTAAAAATATAACCGGAACTCTAGTATTTCTTTGTTTCAAACTTAAGTTTGATGTCTCGAAAAATTTTTTCAAAGCAGCGAGACGATGTTGTCCGTCAATTGTAGCTGCAAATATATTTTTTTCATCCCACCTCAAATATTGAATATTGGAAGAGCTTCCATTTGAGGCTATTTGGACCCCACCGACTTGTGTAACTTCATATTTATCTATATTAAAAGGCGGTTCTGAAGGTGGCGAAAGATCAAGCTTGTTGTATGCTCTACCTAGCTTACCATCATTATTCATAGGAAGAAGGGCTACTGTCAAAGAGTTAAAAAATGACCTTTTTTCTTTTCTTTTTAAATAGTTTACTACAATATCTTCTTCAACTCTGGGCCAATTAATATCACGCTGGAAAAGTTCTTCCAAAGACCACTTGTGCCGGTGTTCTGATGGCATATCTTCAACAAGCTTCAAATGACGATGAATCTCCTCCAACGTAAGGTTAGCTTGGTAGTAAGGAACTGTATAATTGGAAACTGAAAAGTCACCTTTAAGTACAGCCTTAGTCGGAGTGTAGCACTGGTCACTTTTCTCTTCATATAGATCATCATCAAATTCATTCATATTATTCTCTTCTAAATCTGTTGCTCGCCAATTTTATTTACGAATCTTGGTTTTGTATATCTAGTTGCTATTTCTTCAAATATTTTTAAAGGTAAGTTAATCTCTTCTTTTTTCTTATTACTATCAAGATCCAACCCGAAGAAATCTATTGTTTCAGTCTCAATATCGTCACTAGACTCATCGCCCTCTTCGTAAAGTTCATCCTCTAAAACTAAATACCTAACTTTAAGCCTGTCGAAATCTATGCCCTCAGCTTTTAATCTGATTGACAAAGAGGATTCAGAACCTAAGTGCTGTTTAACTCTCGCTTTCAAGCATTTAGTCTCTCCTATATACAGAGATGGAGAGATTGAAGAAAGAGAGTTAATAAAATCTATTAATTTAGCAGGAAAACCTTCATCGACATCAATAACACTCAGTAATGTCTCTTTTGTTAGATATGACCCTTTTGTGCTTCCACTATACGTAACTTCTAATGATTCATATGCACCAACTTTTACTTTTCTTGATATTCCATGTGATAAACTTAGAACATCATTTATTCTACTCAAAATTAAATCACACCAATCATCTTCGTTTTTTACTTCTTGGAAAAAGCTATCCAATCGAAAGTCATGTTCAAAAGAATAAATGGCGGCTTGTGAAGGTAAACTTTCTAACAAAATTTCCATTGGAATATTCTTAGAAAGAGACAACTCTGACCAACGTTCACTATCACCTTTCATTAATAATCTCATATATTATTTTCGATTTTTCGGAAGAAACCTGTATTTTATTCATTACATCTGAATAAACAGTATTACTTAAAAAATTCATGTTACTTAACTTCTTTGGATCACTTTCGATGGATGAAATATATAAGCTAAGTTCTTCATAAACGCTATGGTATTTATTCAAAACAGGACCATAAAGCTTTTTCATCCTTCTCAGTTCTGTTAAAGAGTGTGTATCATTTTTACTTTGAGACTTCATACACAATTCACAAAAAGAGTGTATCTTATAATACTTAGGAATCTTCTTATATTTATCTTCAGACATAAAAACGGAAAATATATTATCACTAATACTGTCAAATACATCAATTAAATGCTCTAACGTTGATAATGTCATTTGTATCTTATTTGAAGAGTTTTCATCATCAGAATTATGTCGTAACCTTGTATATTCATCTCGAGACAAACTTAATTCAGACTGTTGAATAAACAAACCACCAACAACCCACACAAATGCTAAAGCACTAGTTAAACTAGCTATAGCATCGCTAACCTTATCCAATGAATCAGGGAAACCTAGTTTTTTTATTCCTATAATAAATACTAAGGCAATCAGGGATGAAACACACACACAAACAATAAATATTTTATTATCTCTTAATCGATTACCAACACCGGCCATGCTCTACTCTATTGTGAAATCAAAATTACGCATATTAAACCAAAGTCATATTTAATAATCAACAAGTTATGTAAAAACATAGACAACACACCATAAATAACATTTAATTTTTAAGATTCGCATCATATTTTCATTTTTCAGAAGAACATAGATCACTTACTTAACATTAAAATTTGACTAAATTCATTTCTTATAATTATTATCCCCTAGATATCGCCGTCGAAACTTCTATGTCACCACATCCATTCGTAAACTTACAAAAATATTGTTCTAAAACAGGGGGATAATCTTAAAGTTGGTTTGATTTTGAGAGGTTATCTAATTTTTCAAACAATCCCAGAATTAATATTGATAAATATGTTAATTATAAACGACGGATGGTTGACTAAGTATTATAAAACCCATATCGTTCACGGATAGAATTCCCCATCAAAAATCACAGTACAGATAACTACAATAAGAATATTTATAAAAACTCACTCAAGTTCTTAGATATTTACGAGGATAATAAGAAACTCTCTTTGACTCCCAAGAATTATCAGCTAACACTGGTAAACATCAAGCCATGGTTACTGTAATTATAGAAATTGAAGTAATCAGTACACATTTACAAGATCAGTCTCAATGACACATGATGGTTCAAAATTGACAGTTAACACATACTCGCACATAGATACCCCATTCAACCTGCGCCACACCTGTTGGTTTTGTGGTGAACCTTCCAGTAACGTTGTTGAATTCCCTAAGACAGCGCAGGCTGTTGCCAAGATAGGCCATTCACCGATAGCACTGCCGGCTTGTAATGAGTGTGCGAGAATTAACTACTCGAAGAATCTGACCTCAATTTGGTCTGTGCGCGATCAGATAAAACACACTCTGATAGACAAGTACGCTAAGCACCTTGGCATCGGTGAGAACTGGACGGAGCAAGAGCTTATTGATTCTGATTTCTCGGGCTCGACACTTGGTGGGTTTGGACGCAGCGCTTGGAAGATGTATCAAATCGCCAAGCAACGCGTCGATTACAAAGGCTGGCCTTTGTCGGTTGATGACATCCCACTTGAGGTATACGACGAAACCAGTGGCTTTGAGTTTGACGGTACTCGTTATGCCTCAATCAATTCATGTATCGATTATTTCACCAAGGCTGCGGGCGTAGACAAGGAGCTGTTGTCGCAGCTTGTCGACATCGTTTCATCAGACCGATTTAGCTACGCACTGCGAATCGCCAAGTTGAACAAGAGTGTTTCTAATACCAAGCGCTCGGAGATCGTCGAAGAGGTACTGCAACAAGAGTCTGAACAAGAAGAGATACTGCTTGAGCAAGCTAATTCCATGTTTAACCCAAACGTCGAAGAGGTGAATATTTCAGGCTCAATAGCGCCTGTATTTGCCATTCAATGGGCGCTGGCTAACAAGGTTAAAGATTTAGCCCACCTTTGTGCTCTCGAAGATGAGTATTTTGACTATTTCGAGCACCTCGGCGGCCCTGCAGCTTTCATGTCTTATAACGGCCTACAACTCTACTTGGAATCGCGCCAAGATCCGGAATGGGTAGAAAAATCGGATCCAAATAAACAGTATTGGTGATCATAATCCATTACTGGTGAACACGTGTAAGCTCGATAACTGTGTCAAACACCCATTGTTAGTCCTTGTTTTATATAAAGATCTAAAAATTGCTCCCTATCACAGTTAATTGTTGCAATTCGGTTAAATAGAGTGAAAACTTCAAGCATCTAAAACTATTTAATCACTGCCATCTGCGGTGAGTAAGGAGTGAATTGTGCTTGCTGTTCTTCGTATTATTTTGGCTACGGTGTTTATTATTTTCACCACTCTATGTGCTTTTGTTTACTGCTTGTTTAGCCCCAAGAACCCCAAGCATGTGTACGTTTTCTGTCGTTGGTTCAACCAACTCCAAAAGATCATCGGTGTAAAACTGGTGCAGCGCGGCCTAGATAATGCGCCTACACCAGAAAACAGCGTCTACATATCTAACCACCAAAGCATATTGGACTTTGTAACCGACCCAGGAATGCTAAGACCACGCACTGTTTCATTGGGCAAGCGCGATTTGTTGTATGTACCTTTCTTTGGCCTGCTGTATTGGATCACCGGTAACATCATGATTAACCGCGAAGACAAGTCCAAAGCACGCGATACCATCAAACAAGTGGCTGAAGCAATTCACCAGAGAGATCTGTCTGTTTGGGTTTACCCTGAAGGAACCCGTAGTAAAGGGCGTGGACTACTGCCATTCAAAACGGGCGCTTTCCGAATGGCGATTGAAGCTGGCGTGCCTATCACCCCGATGTGTACCAGCACCACACACAATAAGATTGACTTTAATCGAGCCAATAATGGCATTGTGATCACCGAGATGCTGGAACCTATCGATGTATCCGGATACAAGCTTAGTGATGCAAGAGAACTGGCCAATCGCTGTCACGCAATCATGGCAGAAAAAATAGCAGAGCTTGATGACGAAGTGGCTCGTTTAGAGGCGCAGCGAAACCTGAATTGGATTCACAAGATACATAGTACCGATGATTAGATATCACTCCCCCTAAGTAAAAAAGGAGTAAGTAATTTGTGAGCTTACTCCTTATGTCACGAAACTAGCTAAAATATCGTTTCTAACGACACTCCAGCTCCCATAGCAATCCCCTTAATTAAGCTATTGGAGTCATTAATATTAATTTCTTTGTGCTCACCAGTGATATCAATCGATATATCACATGTCTGGTAATTACTTATTAATTCTTCCTCAGTAAAATTGTTAAACAAACTAAGCGGCACGTAATATGCTCCTCCGGTTACTACATTTTTACTTAAATCATCATTTTCCCAATGGTGGAAAGTTTCGTAAACACCTTCAGAATTAAGACAAGAAAGCGAGGGGATCACGAATCGGTATACAACCTCAGAATCTTCAGTCCAAGCGTAATTGTAACCACTGCCATCATAAGTACTAGTCAATGGAATTGCAGAGGGTTGTCCATCAAAACTAGTTGCAGCAACTACCTCACCATCACGCTTCCAAATAACTTCATAAGTAGCGGCGTAAGTTGGCATATCGTAAGAGTATAGCGAGCCGTAGATATTGGTTAAGGCAACTAGCGTTCCGTCGACCAAAACTTCGATTTCATCAAGCCCAGTAAGAGACATAAGACGAGTTGCATCCTTCTCATAGCTTAATGTCACAACAATACTTGCATCTGTAACAGTATTATTAGAAAACGTTGCTTGCGCTCGAAGTTGGCTCACATCATAGTCTTCACTTAATGTTCCACCTGGGTCGGGCAGCCCACTAAAACTCCCCCCTTCAGAACCAGTACTGCCATCACTACCACCTCCGCTGCCCCCCCCACAGCCAGTTAACAGTAAACACCCCATTATTAAACAATAAAATATCTTCATAAATGCTCCATAAGTATATAAAAAACATTAACATTCTGAAGGCGAATAGAATTTACTCAATACAAGTAAAAGCGAATTTCGACCCATTTCACGAACGGGGATTAGGAAATATTCCGTAACAATTCCATGTAAAAACAGTCCATAAACTCTACGCAATATTTATTCACTCTTAAAAATGCCAACAAATTCGTGCAGTTGCATAGGCGATTAAATGGAAGGATTATCGAATTAGCACTAAGCATTAACAAACACCCTCTATAACTTGCTTTATGTCACAGTAATCCTAATGCGCAGTTAAATAATTTAACACTCAGGTTACAAGTGAAGTATTGTGTTGTTCGAAAAACAATCATAAGCAAAACTAACAGGGAAAATACTCATGCAGTCATTCGTTGATTTTTTGAATGGAATAATCTGGAGCCCAGTACTTATCTACCTATGTTTAGGTGCAGGTTTGTTCTACTCCATCATGACTCGATTTGTTCAAATCCGTCACTTCTTTGAAATGTGGCGCTTGCTACTATCGGGTAAAAGCTCATCAAAAGGCATCTCGTCTTTCCAAGCTCTAGCCGTTTCGCTATCTGGCCGTGTCGGTACAGGTAACATTGCTGGTGTTGCTGCCGCTATCGGTTTCGGTGGCCCAGGTGCCGTATTCTGGATGTGGGTTGTAGCCTTCTTTGGCGCTGCGACTGCTTACGCAGAATCTACGCTAGCGCAAATCTACAAAGAAGAAGACGAAGGCCAGTTCCGTGGTGGTCCGGCTTACTACATTGAAAAAGCAATGGGTCAGAAGTGGTACGCATGGATCTTCGCTATCGCGACTATTTTTGCATGTGGTATTTTGCTTCCAGGTGTTCAGTCAAACAGTATCGGTAATGCTGTAGAAGCTGCATTTGGCTCAGGTGACATGATTGAAACAGCTGTCGGTACATTCAGTTTCGCTAAAATTTTCTCCGGTACTGTTGTTGCTATCATCCTTGCTTTCATCATCTTTGGTGGTGTTAAACGTATTGCGAACTTCACACAGATCGTTGTTCCTTTCATGGCATTGGCTTACATCATCATCGCGTTCGTTATCATTTTGCTAAACATCAGCCAAGTGCCAACTGTTTTCGCAATGATTGTTGGTGATGCATTCACACCTATGGCAGGCTTCGGTGCTGCAATTGGTTGGGGTGTTAAGCGTGGTGTTTACTCAAACGAAGCGGGTCAAGGTACTGGTCCTCACGCGGCAGCTGCTGCAAGTGTTGATCACCCAGCTCAGCAAGGTTTGGTACAAGCGTTCTCTATCTACATCGATACTCTTCTAGTATGTTCTGCTACAGCGTTCATGATCATCATCACTGGTGCTTACAACGTTCATGGCGGCGCTGAAGGTGTGTTCCTTGTTCAGAACCTAGCAGCAAACATTGGTGCGAATGGTCCTGTATTTACACAGCTTGCTATTGAAAGTGCACTACCAGGCATTGGTAAGCCATTCATCGCATTTGCTCTGTTCTTCTTCGCATTTACAACGATTCTTGCATACTACTACATCGCAGAAACGAATATTGCTTACCTACGTCGTACCATCAAGATCCCTGGCATGATGTTCGTACTTAAGCTTGTTCTTATCACTGCAGTTTTCTATGGCACAGTTAAAACAGCGAACCTTGCATGGGCAATGGGTGATGTTGGTGTTGGCTTGATGGCATGGTTAAACATCGTTGGTATTCTGATCATCTTCTTCATGTCTAAGCCTGCGCTTAAAGCTCTAGCTGACTACGAAGAACAGCAGAAACAAGGCGTAACTGAGTACACATTCAACCCTGTAAAACTAGGCATTAAAGGTGCAACTTACTGGGAAGAGAAGTACAAGCGTAAAACAGGCAAGTCTCCTGAAGCAGAATCTGCAGACACTAAACCTGTAGAGCAACCTTCAGCTTAAGCTTTCCTTAGCAAATAGATCGCTTTAAAAGAATAGCGCTATTAATAACGCATAAAAAAGGGGTTAGCCATTTCGGCTAACCCCTTTTGTTTTATTCATAACCAATAAATGGCTTATAACAAACTAACTGTTCCCGAGTTAGAGTATTAAGCAGCGATTTCTTGTGTTGCCATTTGAGGCGCTTTCTTCTCACCGATAGGCAGTACTGTGCGGCCGTATTCGTTGTTGATTACTTGTGCCATTGCAAAGTAGATAGCTGAAGCGCCACAGAAGATACCTTCAAAACCAGCGATAGTGCCGATTAGTTCGCTGCCAGTGAAATCACGAGCTGCAAGTAGGAAGAACAAGATAGTCAATGAACCGAATACTACTTGCTTAGCCACTGGGTAGCATAGAGAACCGATGAACATGAAGCCTGTGAAGATGCCCCATAGTAGTAGGTACCAACCCATGAATGCTGCAGGGCTTGCTGGTAGACCCATGTAAGGCATTACAATCAAACCAACCAAAGACAACCAGAACAGGCCGTAAGAAGTAAATGCAGTTGTACCGAACGTGTCACCACGTTTGAAACACATTGTGCCCACGATAACTTGGCTCAAACCACCGTAAAAAATACCCATAGCAAGAATCATTGAATCGATTGGAAAGAAACCTGCGTTGTGGATATTAAGAAGAATAGTGGTCATACCGAAACCCATTAAGCCTAGTGGCGCTGGGTTAGCTAGTTTGGTCGACATTGCGAATTTACCTTATTAAAGTGGTTGATTAAAAAAAAACGATAAAAGTTATCAGAAAATTTTAATCTATAAACCGTACAACTAGGTAATCCAGTTATCGAAAACTAAGATTGTGTAAATGATCTTATGGAAAATTAGTTTCATAACAACGCGAATTAATTCATAGAACCTATAAGTAAACGAATTCCCTGTCACGTATCGACTCATTAGATCGTCATTCCAGAATCGAGGGACGAGATATCTGGAATCTCCTCTTCGATATGAACACCGACGATAAACGCTAGAGATTCCCTATCACGTTCGTTCCTCACTGTAGGGAATGACGGTGGTTTACGTTGGTGCGAGTAAACGATATTTGAGATGCGAGAGCATGTTGAGATTGGGTTAGTGATATGCATATGAAAAAATGCGGGTAACGAGATTCGGGATGCGAAAAGAGTCTTTAGATTTGAATAAGCGCCCCGTAATAGCAAACGTAGGTAACAGAGGGCGAGCTTTTCGTTACTCGTTTACTCGTATCCCGTATCTACCCATTGAATCGTCATTCCAGAATTGAGGGACGAGATATCTGGAATCTCATCCCTCGTTTGTAATCTCAAATTACGCTTGTTGTGGTTTAGATTCAGGCACTTGAGATTGAACTTCTGAAGAAGCGTTTTTACTCGCGTCGCGCTTGGCTAACAGAGTTACAAGAATAAGCTGAGCAACAAGAGCGCCTAACACAACCAAAGCACTTCCTGTAAAGCCTGCCACTACAAAACTAACCAAAGCGATAGAGCCGTTCATTAATGCGTAAGGGAGCTGTGTCTTAAAGTGTTCAAACTGATCACACCCTGCCCCGGTTGAAGAAAGAATCGTGGTTTCAGAGATCGGTGAGCAGTGATCACCGAACAAGCCACCTGATAACACGGCACCAATTGCGACAAGAAGCGGAGCATCTATCGCAATCGCGGTTGGGATAACCAATGGCATCATTATCGCGAAGGTTCCCCACGATGAGCCCGTAGCGAATGAAATAATGGCAGACAGCAAGAAAGCGACCGCAGGCACTAACCAATATGGAAAGCCGCTCTGTGCTTGCTCGGCAATATAAGCGGCTGCGCCCAACTCTTTACCGACGGTGCTTAACGCCCAAGCCAATACCAAGATGATCGCGACCGGCATCATATTTCCCATGCCTTTTAAGTACACAGAAACACCGTCAGACAGTTTTCTTACACCGTAGTAAGCCATTAGCGAGATCAAGGTAATCGCGGCAAAGAAATAAGCCGATGATAAAGCTGCTCTGAACGATGAACCCGCGACCTTTTGGAACGGGAAGCCTTGAGGAACTAACATCGCACATAACACCACCAGCATCACTAACAACGGTGCCCAAACAAAAGATGCCTTTGCATTTTTATGCGAGAACGGATTTAGTGATTCGTTATTCACGCCAGAGTTAATTCCCGCTTGGCAATCACGCTCGGCTTTTGCCATTGGTCCAAAGTCTAAACCTTTAACGGACACTAACGGAACGATGAAAATCGCGAGGAATGCGTAGAACTGAAAAGGAATTGCACCAATGAACGCATCCCAGTCAGACATATTGATATTCAGCGCCGTAAACTCTTTTTGGATCAGGCTCATGATGTAAACGCCCCATCCAATGAAAGGAATAAGGATCGCAACCGGCGATGAGGTTGAATCAATGATGAATGCTAGCTTCTGTCTAGAAAGTTTCAGTTTATCGAAAAGAGGACGAAAAACAGGGCCAACAATTAGAGGGGTGCCTAAATCTGAGAAAAATATAACGATTCCACCCAACCATGCTGACAATTGAGCTTGGCATTTGTTGCTTACCCACTGAGTCACTCGCTTGGCAAACGCGACGCCGCCACCGGACTTTTCCATCAATGCGACAAAGCCTCCGATGAATACCAACAGCATAATCACGCCAGCGTTGTAGCTGTCAGTAAGTTGAGGGACTAAGTAACCTTTAACCATGGTACCAAACGTATCAAGCGGATTTAGTTCGCTAAACATGCCAGCCAGCATTGCCACACCACTTAGCACACCAGCAAAAAGGCCAATCACCACATTCCTTGTCGCCAACGACAACACCAAAGTAATCACAATGGGGATGAGTGACGTGATATCTGTCTGTTCCATAGGTACACCTTAACCCTAAAATAAAGAGAATAAATATAAATTAAATTTGAATATAAATTCACAACCACCATTTGTACAGAACTTTATCCTCTAACTGGATAATTAGTCTTTAATTGCGCTTCAACATAGCCAAATAGACCAATACCCCTCCTTAGATAGCCAAGTTCGAAACGAAAAAAAGCCGAAAGTAGAAACTTTCGGCTTTTGATTATTTATATCATTATGGTCGTACGACTGAACTCGTAACTTAAGTCACTTCCTCAATATTCAGACTATTAATTACAGCTAATTTCATCCCAGAACCAATTCGACTGAACAGGGCTTTCCCATACACCCGGGCCGTTTTTAGCTACGAAGCACTTGCCGTTATGCGTCACTTTATCACCGTTACTCACTTGGCTAACGCCCGCTTGCCATATGATAAACACCGATGGGTCAACAACGACAGGCGGCTCAGTAACTGGCGGTTCAACTGGTGTTGGGTCTACCGGAACAGGATCAAC
>NZ_JADDYK010000049.1:0-69682 GCF_015163615.1 Vibrio sp. OPT18 | reverse complement strand
AGGTGTAGGGTCGACTGGCGCAGGATCGGTGACGACTGGCGGTGTTGGCTCACCCGCCACTAACTTCCAAGGGCCGCCATTGGCAGGGTCATCCCCTTGTGTCCACCATTTCGCTTCGTAGGTTGCGCCATTATGAGTCACTTGGTCGCCCGCGTTGTAAACCTTGGTCGCACTCCAACCATTACCACCCGGATCAGTACCTGGGTCTACCGGATCCAGCTTATCGACTACTTTCACTTCAGGCCAACTCGCATGAGAACCATAAAAGTTGGTCACACACTTCTCGTAATCTCCAGCCACCAGCGCGGAATAAGCAGTTTGGAAACCCACAAGTTCACACTCAAACGAGTAACCTTCTGGGCGGTCAGCGTAGTATTTCCAGTTGCCATCCCAGTTGGTGTACAACACATCCGTTGCGCCGTTGAGATTCAAGCTTCCGTAAGGCGTTTGTTGCCAACACGTATTGGCTTCATCGGCTTCTACCGGAATTTGATAGTGCGCCGCTAGCCCTTCCCAGTAACGAATACGGTTAACGGGTTGGCCTTTATCTTTGTTCTGCTCGCCACACTCAATACCACCATTAATCACGTTGATCGTGGTACCAAATCCATAACCAATACCTGCATCCAATTCGCGTTGAGAGGGCGTCCAAGTACGGTCAATAACATGCAGCATAGCTGGTTTAGGTGCTTGAGGGGTAAGGAAGAACCAGATAGCAGAAGCCAAGTTCAACCAAGAATCCGCCACTAAGCCCGGATTGTTGAGAAGCACCGTCGCATCACCATCAAACATCACTTCAGAAAACGCGCCGTAGTTAAAATGGTAAGAAAGCTGTTTAGCACCACGTCCGAAGTAGCCCTGCCCCGCAGCACATGGCCAGCGGGCATTCTGCCAATCGTTCTGACCACAACCTGTGGTGTAACCTTCTTGGCCTTCAGACCAACCCATTTCGCGAACATGCACCAGCGCTTGCTGCCATTCTTCGAGAGCTAATGGATTATCAGAGGTGTTGTCTATCGCGATGTGCCCACCCGTCTCTTGTGAGAAATGAGCAAAAGCTGTGATGATGGATTTTTTACAGATGGCGTCGGAGTCACGGCCATCGGTGTACTCTCCACAGAAAGCTGGAAATTTACCAATCGCACGTAAGAAGCGAGTGTAGGTGTATTCTGGCGCTGCCATCTGAGTGAGGAAGTCCCATTCAGATTGAGGGAACACGCGCTCTACACGCTTTACATTTTCAGGGTTAGAGGGGGAACCGGGTTCAATCGCTTCAACGATGGTGTTCGGGCGAGTCTGAAGTGCCTGTGACCAGATCGCATACATAGGATCGGATGTTTTCGCTTGTTCAGCAGCTTGTAGGGCCGACTTTTCAACAAGGTAACCATTCGGATTTTGCGGATCAGGTTGAATGTTCAAAGACGCATGACTTTGCGCTGCTAATGTGCAGCCCAGTACTGTCGCCAAATATTTGATTTTTAACATGATGGATTCTCTTATCTGTCCTTAATAAGTCCATCAAAGAGTATGCTTCACATGTGAAATGGCCTAGCTGTAGCTGTGTGAATTTATAAAAAGTGCGAGTGATCTTTTTGATATTTGGCTCAACACAACAAAGCGTCTCATGGTTTCTTGAGCTGATATC
The DNA here is from genome assembly GCF_015163615.1 of Vibrio sp. OPT18. Lineage (NCBI taxonomy): Bacteria > Pseudomonadati > Pseudomonadota > Gammaproteobacteria > Vibrionales > Vibrionaceae > Vibrio > Vibrio sp. OPT18. The sequence continues at coordinate 68,037 of NZ_JADDYK010000049.1, read as the reverse complement.
TAGTTTCCAACTCATTTGGTTTCTAGGTATTGTTCATTTGATTTCGAGGTATTGCTCATAAGCCTTTAATGCAATGAATCAATATAACGAATCGACAAAGAAAAAAGCCCCGAACTGAGTTCGAGGCTTAAGATCTTAATCAAAGCTGGTTAAATCTCTAAGAGATTATTCCCACTCGATAGTTGCTGGTGGCTTACCAGAAATATCGTAAACAACACGTGAAATGCCGTTAACTTCGTTGATAATACGGTTAGATACCTTACCTAGGAAGTCGTATGGTAGGTGTGCCCAGTGAGCAGTCATGAAGTCGATAGTTTCTACAGCACGTAGAGATACAACCCAATCGTACTTACGGCCATCGCCCATTACGCCAACTGAACGTACTGGTAGGAATACCGTGAATGCTTGAGATACTTTGTGGTAAAGGTCAGCAGCGTGAAGCTCTTCAATGAAGATAGCATCAGCACGACGCAGCAAATCACAGTACTCTTTCTTCACTTCGCCAAGTACACGAACACCTAGACCTGGACCCGGGAATGGGTGGCGGTAAAGCATGTTGTATGGAAGACCAAGCTCTAGACCGATCTTACGTACTTCATCTTTGAATAGCTCACGTAGAGGCTCAACAAGGCCCATTTCCATATCATCAGGAAGGCCACCAACGTTGTGGTGAGATTTGATTACGTGTGCTTTACCTGTCTTAGATGCAGCAGACTCGATTACGTCTGGGTAGATAGTACCCTGAGCAAGCCATTTAGCATTCTTCAGTTTCTTAGACTCTTCATCGAAGATATCTACGAATACGTGACCGATGATCTTACGCTTAGCTTCTGGTTCAGCTTCGCCTTCAAGTGCGTCAAGGAAACGTTGCTCAGCATCTACTTTGATGATGTTTAGGCCAAATTTGTTGCCGAACATCTCCATAACCTGCTCTGCTTCGTTTAAACGAAGAAGGCCGTTATCTACAAATACACATGTTAGTTTGTCGCCGATAGCGCGGTGAGCAAGCATCGCAACTACAGATGAATCAACACCACCAGAAAGGCCAAGGATAACTTCGTCGTCACCTACTTGTTCTTTAATACGTGCAACTGCATCTTCAATGATTGAAGCTGAAGTCCACAGACCTTCACAACCACATGCATTAAGAACGAAGTTCTCAAGCATTTTTAGGCCGTTCTTAGTGTGTGTTACTTCTGGGTGGAATTGTACGCCGTAGTACTTCTTCTCTTCGTTTGCCATTGCAGCGTATGGGCAAGTGTCTGTTTCAGCGATCTTTGTGAAATCAGCTGGGATCTCAACCACTTTGTCACCGTGGCTCATCCAAACATCTTGAGTAGACTCAAGGTCTGCGAAAAGTGCAGATTCGCCAGTCACTTGTACAGCTGCGTAGCCGAACTCGCGCTCAGTAGACGTTGCTACTTTACCGCCAAGTTGCTCAGCCATAGTTTGCATGCCGTAGCAGATACCGAAGACAGGTACACCTGAATCAAATACGTACTGAGGTGCACGTGGAGAGTTCTCCTCCGTTACACTTTCAGGGCCACCAGATAGGATGATGCCGTCTGGATTGAATTCACGAATATCCGCTTCTTCTACGTCCCAGCTCCAAAGTTCACAGTAAACACCGATCTCACGAATACGACGAGCTACTAGCTGTGTGTATTGAGAACCGAAGTCCAGAATTAGAATACGTTGGTCATGAATATTTTTAGTCATTGTAAGCAGTCTTATTGGCTATGTGATAAAACGGAGGCGAGTTTACTCACCTCTGATTAACTCTTCAAGAAATAAAGCAAACGTTTTCGTTAGATATCTTTAACCACGTGTTTTGAGAAAATCACTCTCTAAACAAAACAGGCGGTAGATATAATACCAATCACAGTAAGTAAGTGTTCAGGAATAGCGTAGGAAAAAAGCTTGAGAACGAGGAAGAATTTTCTGATAAGTAGTTATTCTACAATCAAAAATTCTAACGAAGTTATCGAGGTTTTTAACAAGCTAGGATGATCAGTTATTTACTACGATTGGTATATTAATGTGCCGACTAAATCAGCACATTATTCAAACGTTTGGACGTATTATTAACCTAAACGGTAGTTAGGTGCTTCTTTCGTGATTTGAACATCGTGTACGTGAGATTCTTTCATGCCCGCACCAGAGATACGAACAAACTCAGCTTTAGTACGCATGTCTTCAACAGTTGCAGAACCCGTTAGGCCCATGCTTGAGCGTAGACCGCCCATCTGTTGGTGAACGATCTCTTTTAGACGACCTTTGTATGCGATACGACCTTCAATACCTTCTGGAACAAGCTTGTCTGCAGCGTTGTCAGATTGGAAGTAACGGTCAGAAGAACCTTGAGACATAGCGCCAAGAGAACCCATACCACGGTAAGACTTGTAAGAACGACCGTTGTAAAGGATAACTTCACCCGGTGCTTCTTCAGTACCAGCGAACATTGAACCAACCATCACACAAGATGCGCCAGCAACGATAGCTTTACAGATATCGCCAGAGAAGCGGATACCGCCATCTGCGATTACTGGAATACCGTATTCGTTAGCTACTTCAGCTGCGTCTGCGATTGCTGTTACTTGAGGAACACCAACACCAGTAACGATACGAGTCGTACAGATTGAACCCGGGCCGATACCTACTTTAACCGCACTAACACCCGCTTCGATAAGAGCACGAGCGCCAGCGCCAGTTGCTACGTTACCACCGATGATTTGTAGATCGGGGTATGCAGCGCGAGTTTCGCGGATACGGTTAAGTACGCCTTCAGAGTGACCGTGTGAAGAGTCGATAAGTAGAACGTCTACGCCAGCTTCAACTAGAGCAGCAACGCGCTCTTCGTTACCAGCACCAGCACCAACAGCTGCTCCTACACGTAGGCTGCCGCGCTCATCTTTACAAGCGTTTGGTTTACGTTCTGCTTTGTGGAAATCTTTTGCAGTGATCATTCCAGTAAGTTGGAAGTCGTCATTTACAACAAGAACTTTTTCAACACGCGCTTCGTGCATTTTCTCTTGAACTTCTTCACGAGTTGCACCTTCTTTAACAGAAGCAAGGCGAGCTTTAGGTGTCATTACTACATCAACTTTCTTAGAAAGGTCAGTAACAAAGCGAACGTCACGGCCAGTAATAATACCAACAAGTTCGTTTGTTTCAGTAACAACTGGGAAACCGGCAAAGCCGTGTTTTTGGGTAAGGGCTACAACATCAGCGATTGTCGCGTCAGGGCTTACAGTTACTGGGTGAGAAACCACACCAGCTTCGTAAATTTTCACCTGGCGAACCATTTCAGCTTGCTGTTCAATAGACATGTTCTTGTGAATGAAGCCTATTCCGCCTTCTTGTGCCAGTGCAATCGCTAGGCGAGCTTCTGTCACAGTATCCATAGATGCAGATATCATTGGGATGTTTAGGGAAATATTCTTCGTCAGCTGAGTGCGAAGATCAGCTGTATTAGGGAGAACGGTGGAGTGTGCTGGCACTAGCAGTACGTCGTCGAATGTCAGCGCTTCTTTGGCAATTCTTAGCATTTGCAATATCTCACAATAATAGGAGTAAAAAGAAACAATCCAATCTCATCGTTTCGCCTAATGAGGGCAGCCAATTAAGGAAAATCAAACTGCATTTGGATTAGATATTGCGGACGGATTATACGGCCAACGAAATCGCTTGGCTACACATTTTTGTATTTTTAATTTGCATTTACCCCCTTGCTATGTATTATATTGCCGCTATCTTCCATACTCACGCCCTGTGAGATTCCAAGAAAGACCTTCCTTCAAGGAAAGATAGTGCTTCTATGACTAATCCAAACATCTTTACTGTTTCTCGCCTCAACTCAGAGGTTCGTCTCCTATTAGAAAACGAAATGGGAATAGTCTGGCTCGTTGGTGAAATCTCAAACTTCTCTGCACCTGTATCTGGTCACTGGTACCTTACGCTTAAAGACTCTCGCGCTCAAGTTAAGTGCGCTATGTTTCGTGGCAATAACCGCCGTGTGACTTTCAAGCCTCAGAACGGTAATCAAGTTTTAGTCAAAGCACGTTTGTCTCTTTATGAGCCACGCGGTGACTATCAACTGATCATCGAAAGCATGCAGCCAGAAGGTGACGGTAAGCTTCAGCAAGAGTTTGAAAAGCTGAAGATGAACCTTGCCGCTGAAGGCCTGTTTGCTCAATCGAGTAAGCAACCGCTTCCTGAGCACCCAAAGCGCGTGGGCGTTATCACCTCGAAAACCGGCGCTGCGCTGTTTGATATTCTTGATGTACTGAAAAGACGCGATCCTTCATTGCCTGTTGTGGTTTACCCGACCATGGTTCAAGGCGAAGAGGCGGCAATTCAGATTGCTCAAGCGATTGGACGAGCTAACGAACGCAATGAGTGTGATGTGTTGATCGTGGGTCGTGGCGGCGGTTCATTAGAAGACTTATGGTGCTTCAATAACGAGATCGTTGCTCGCACAATTGCAGCAAGCCAGATCCCGATTATCAGCGCCGTTGGCCACGAAGTTGACGTCACTATCGCCGATTTCGTCGCAGATATGCGTGCTCCAACGCCATCAGCAGCTGCAGAATTGGTTAGCCGTGACAACAGTCATAAAGAGCAAGCTTTTGCCTCTAAACGTGCTCGCTTGGTGAGTGCTATTCGTCATGTGTTAATCAAACAAGCGCAATCCACTCAAACGTTGAAATACCGCTTAGAGAAGCAACACCCGAGCTACCAACTGCAAAAGCAGAGTCAGCAACTTGATGACCTAGACATGCGTTTGCGTCGCGGTATGACTCAATACCTAAAGCAGCATGCACAGCGTGTTGAGCGCAAACAGCACCAGCTTCAGCTGAACTCGCCAGTGAAACGCCTTGGTGAACAGAAACTGCATTTACAACGCTCTGAGCAGAAGCTATTAGATGCGATGGATAAAACACTGCTAACCACTCGCCACCAGCTGGCCATGGCTGCAGAGAAGTTAGAAACCGTTAGTCCTCTAGCAACCCTAAAGCGTGGTTACAGCATTACCCATTCAGCATCGAGCAAGACTGTGTCATCGATTAACGATGTTGAGGTGGGCGAAGTGATCACCACCCAAGTAGAAGATGGTGTGATTGAATCGCAAGTAACAACAAGAGTCGCTAAGAGTGAGCTTTAGCTTCGACTAGAACGTTGAAAATCATTTAAAACCAGAAAGCCCTATCGATAATCGACAGGGCTTTGTTGTATCTACTGTTTTTGAAATTCAAACTCTAGTCAGTAGCAGAAGGCTCCTTCATGGTCAGCATCCCTTCCGTCACAATAAAGTTGATGATGAAATCTAAACCTTGGCTCTCTTTTAGGTTGGTGAACACGTATGGCTTGGTTGGTCGCATGCGTTGTGTATCTTGCTCCATCACTTCAAGTGACGCACCCACATATGGTGCTAAATCGATCTTGTTGATGACTAGCAGATCAGAACGCGTAATACCCGGCCCGCCTTTACGTGGGATCTTCTCCCCCTCCGCTACATCAATCACGTAGATGGTCAGGTCGGCTAATTCAGGGCTGAACGTAGCACTGAGGTTGTCACCACCGCTTTCGACGAATACCACATCGAGGTTTTTGTGCAGCTTAGCAAGCTCTTCTACCGCAGCTAAGTTCATCGACGCATCTTCACGGATCGCCGTGTGCGGACAGCCCCCCGTTTCAACACCAATGATACGATCCGGTTCTAGCGCTTCTGCTCGCGTGAGTATCTTTGCATCTTCTTGCGTGTAGATGTCGTTGGTTACCACGGCAATGTTGAGCTTGTCGCGAATCGCCTTACATAGCACCTCTAACAAGGCTGTTTTACCAGACCCTACCGGGCCGCCAATACCAATTCGAAGGGGTTGCTTATAACTTTCCATTGTCTACTTCCTTATATTCTTTTTACTACACCGTTCGAGCTGACCGCTACGAACGAAATAGTCTCGTGTATTGTGTTTCGTGCAGTGAACTTGCTAATGCCATTGATGGCGAAAAGCTGCCTACCATCCAATCTTCTATCGCGTGGGCCTTTTCGATCACCTCAGGAAAGGTGTTGGTGATATTAATCAATGCCAACTGCCCGTCGGTTTGACCTAAAGGCACCAGTTTCACGCCTGCAGTAACGATATTTTCAAGCCAACTCCATAAATAACCCTGCTTAAGGCTTTCTAAATCAATGCCCCAATGCTGAGCCGCCATACACATGCCCAACAATTGGTTGGGATGACTATCAACAGAGTCCACCAGTGAAATATCGATATCTAAGCGCTTCAACAAAGTATTCAATGCATGCCCACGTTGCTTCTCTTCCGCCCGCAATTCACTGGTTTCACGGCTTGAGTACAGGTAGTTACACCAGTGCTCAATCTCATCGAGTTCACCCTTTTCTAGAGCGTGGTAAAGACGCTCTAAGATCGGCAATTCCAAGGTCGCGACACTGGAACTGACGATGGTATTGAGCCACTGTTCCATACTGTTGCGATCGGTCACCCACCCCGCTTCAACCGCTAACTCTAAACCTTGCGAGTAAGTGAACCCACCAATCGGCAATGACGGACTGATCAATTGAAACAGACGATAGATGGCGACATTTTCTGTTGTGGTCATAATCGTGCCCTCAATTTTCTAGAATCGAAAAAGTTCGAGAGCTTATGCGCCTAGCAGTAATAGTGCGCTTGCTGAAGCCACGCCAACCGACATCCATTTTGAGTAAACCGCGCGGCCAACAAAAGCACCTATAACCATCAGAGCCAAAGCTGTGATACTCATACCCGCTGCAAACTGAGTTAGGTTACTTGCAGCTTCAACACCATGCGCATAACCATGGAAAAACAACATGCCAATCGAAGCTGCTAATACACTGTTCACTCGCTTAGTCGATGGTGAGAACACGTGCCATAAACATAAGCTGACAACGAATAGAGAAGCGATGATTGCAGGTTCAACAATCACAGAGAAACCTAAGACTTGGCCTGCGATGAGTCCTACCACCAAAGACGCCAACCCACCGCCAATCAGAGCGGCTTTTGTCTTGGTGGAAAATGAAAGTGCGCCAATTAACAAACCAAAAGCGATCAACATGATCAGGTGATCCATACCTGTCACAGGGTGAGTTAAGCCAGACATAAATGAGTGAGACTCATGAACTGAGTGTGCTCCATGTCCTGGGTGAGCGAAAGCCAATGTTGATGTTGTTAGAGAAGCTATTGTGAAAGTGCATAAGCCTGCTGCTGTTTTAAAGTTCATCGCGTCTTCCTTGCGTTTATCGTTATTAATATTTGTTGTTATATAAATCGTTTAGTGAGTCATTAATGATGGTGATGATGTCCACCTGAGCGACCGCCATAAGCGCCACCTTCTGGTTCAAACGGTTGTTTCTCGGTAGTCACCTTCGCGCCTAAACCTTCAACCATTTCATCCAAAACATGGTCGTGTTGATAACGAACCCAGCCCGCTTCCACTTGCAACGGAACATGACGGTTGCCAAGGTGATACGCCACTCGCGTTAGCAAGTGTGGGTCTTCACAATAAACGGTTGAAACGGTTTCTGGTGCCGCTTTCACTTCTACGACTAAACCACATTCACTTGAGAGTTGTTCGCCACCGCGCAAGATATGACCTCGTGGTAGAAACAGCCCTGCATTGCGCCCGTCATCTAGCATCACCTTAAGGCGGCTTTTGATGCGACTATCGATCGGCAGGCTCAAATAGCCGTCCGGTGCATTTTGTATTTGAGTATTCAGTTGAGTCAGTTCAATCATGCTATTACCTCAATCTCCTTGTGAGATTTATAACGTTCAAAATAGGGTCACTAAAATAAGATTCTTTAGTCAAAGGCTTAGAATAGAAAGTACCGCTGAGCCATTGGCAGCTCTTCAGCTGGTTCACACGTGAGTAATTCACCATCGGCGCGCACTTGGTAAGTCTGAGAGTCGACTTCAATCTTCGGCATCCAATCATTGAGCTTCATGTCGGCTTTGCTGATGTTTCGGCAGTTACTCACAACACCAATCAAGCTCTGCAGACCCAACTGTTTGTCGATGTTCTGTGCCTTGGCTTCTTTAGAGACAAACAACATTGATGTGTTCTGACATGCCTTGCCGTAGCTACCAAACATCGAGCGATAGTGAACTGGCTGAGGTGTTGGGATTGAAGCGTTTGGGTCACCCATCGGTGCCATGGCGATCATGCCGCCCTTCAAAATCACACTTGGTTTCACGCCAAAGAAAGCTGGCTTCCATAAAACTAGGTCAGCTAATTTCCCGGCTTCGATCGAACCGATTTCATGAGACATACCATGAGTGATCGCAGGGTTGATGGTGTACTTAGCGACATAGCGCCTTAAACGGAAGTTATCGCTGTAGTCTGAATCTTCTTTTAGACTGCCACGCTGCACTTTCATCTTGTGTGCGGTTTGCCAAGTACGTGTTACTACTTCACCCACTCGCCCCATGGCTTGTGAGTCCGAGGCGATCATCGAGAATGCGCCCAAGTCATGAAGAATGTCTTCTGCGGCAATGGTTTCACGGCGGATACGCGATTCAGCAAACGCGACATCTTCAGCAATCGACGGTGAAAGGTGATGACACACCATCAACATGTCTAAGTGCTCATCGACCGTATTAACCGTGTAAGGTCGTGTTGGGTTAGTTGATGAAGGCAGAACATTTGGTTCGCCTGCCGCACGGATAATGTCGGGAGCATGACCACCGCCCGCACCTTCAGTGTGGTAGGTATGAATCACTCGGTCGCCAATTGCGCCAAGTGTTGATTCAACAAAGCCAGACTCATTCAAGGTATCGGTATGAATCGCAACTTGTACGTCCATCTCGTCAGCAACGTTCAAGCAGGTATCGATTGAAGCGGGGGTTGTTCCCCAATCTTCGTGCAACTTCAAACCCACTGCGCCTGCAGCTACTTGTTCGCGTAGAGCTTCTGGCTGACTGGCATTGCCTTTGCCTAACAAGCCAAAGTTCATCGGGAATTGATCGAGTGACTCCAGCATACGATGCATGTTCCAAGGCCCCGGCGTACATGTGGTTGCGTTGGTGCCGGTATTTGGCCCCGTGCCACCACCTATCATGGTAGTCACACCTGACGCCAGTGCTTCTTCAATCTGTTGTGGGCAAATAAAGTGGATGTGTGAATCAATGCCACCAGCAGTCAGAATTGAACCTTCGCCCGCTAAAATCTCCGTGCCCGGGCCAATCACAATATCAACGCCCGGCTGAACATCAGGGTTGCCCGCTTTACCCAATGCCTGAACTCGACCATCTTTGATAGCGACATCGGCCTTTACTATGCCCCAGTAGTCCAACACAATCGCGTTGGTGATCACCAAGTCTGGAGTTTCGGCACTTGGTCGTTGGCTTTGCCCTTGTCCATCACGAATCACTTTACCGCCGCCAAATTTCACTTCGTCGCCGTATACGGTGTAATCTTTTTCAACTTCTAGCCATAAATCGGTGTCAGCAAGACGCACTCGGTCACCGACTGTTGGCCCAAACATTTCGGCATAAGCCTGTCTGGATATCGTCGCCATGTTCAATCCTTTGTTATTTTCATTATTCCGTGGGAGCGCTTAGAGCTTGCCCATCACCTTTCCTTGGAAGCCATAGATCTCTAACTTACCGGCGTAACGCACTAATTCGACGCTGCGCGACTGACCCGGCTCAAAGCGGGTTGCAGTACCAGCAGGAATATTGAGTCGAAAGCCTTTAGTAGCTTCTCGGTTAAAGATCAGTGAAGGGTTTGCTTCATAGAAGTGGTAATGAGAGCCAATTTGAACAGGACGATCGCCAATGTTTTGAACCTTGACGGACGTTGTGTCGCGGCCTTCATTGAGAGTGATGTCACCGGGAGCGGTTTCGACTTTTCCGGGAACGAATCCTGAGTATTGTTTTGTTGAACCAGCCATATTACTTCTCCCTACACGATAGGTTCATGAACGGTCACCAACTTGGTGCCATCAGGAAAAGTGGCTTCGACTTGTACATCAGGGATCATCGAAGGGATCCCCTCCATAACGTCATCGACAGTAAGAAGTGTGCGTCCAAAATCCATTAATTCTGAAACGGTTTTACCCTCACGGGCACCTTCAAGAATGGCACTGCTGATCAGTGCGATAGATTCTGGATAGTTGAGTTTTAAGCCTTTTTGTTTGCGCTGCTGTGCCAGCATTCCTGCGCAGAAGATAAGTAGCTTATCTTTTTCTCTTGGTGTTAATTCCATTTAGCCGCCCGCTGTTAGTGTTGTTTTCTTATTGCTCAAAACGCATGAGCAGTAAGTGGGATTCAATCACAGCAAGCTTGAAAAAATGTACCGAGGGCCGGAAGGCGCCCCCGGTACAAATAGGGCTAATCGCTAAGTCGCCCAAATCCTTGGTAAATCAGGAGTCGTACCGCATAAATGAGAGCGAGTTGCTTGCCATATCTGACCAAAGGCCTGGAGGATATCTTCACTCCAATTACCCAAGGCTCGCACCACAATCAATCCTTCTATCTGAGTCGCACCCAATATTAATGTGGGTTCACTCGACGTTTTTGATTTAACTGATTGCTGTGAAGCTTGCTGTGTAATAGATAACAGCAAGCTCTGTACCAACTCTAAATCTTGCTTCTCATTTGAGGTGATATAAAAGGTTCCCATCATTGAATAATCAAGTAACCCCATATTTATCATTAACTTATCGCCACCATGAAAATTAAAACCTTCAGTCAGAAGCCTTTGATTATCAAGATAGATTTCTATTTTCCCAACGAGGTGACCATGCTCGAATCCCTCATTCTGTGCAGGACGTCCAAAACAGTGCATCTCCCAACCCCAAAATTGTGCACCCTTTTCTAGGCGAATTTCAGTGTCTAAACGAACGTGTGCATTCGGGAAAAAGATGTTCTCTTGCGGCATCCATTCCAAGCGAGCATCTTTCTTCACTCGTAAGGTCTGCTTCTGCTTGGCGTACTTGTTGTTTGAGCGATAAAACTTGGTCGCACCGGGTGTAGTGATCAACGCATGCGCACCGCTTTCGATGGTCGCGTCAATATTGAGAGTATCACCACCTACCACTCCGCCGGGGGGATGAAGTAAGTAGGTGTGACACGTTTCCCCATCAGGATACAAGGGACGCTGCACCGCAAGCGGACCAGACTGCTGACGATTCTTTAATACGGTTTTATCACCGCGGTCGACAAAAGTGAGGTTTAAGCTCGCTTGCCAACCGTCTCGGATATCTTGTTCGATGGTCTCATTCAGAGACAACACTCCCGCTAAAGAAGGGTTTATTGCTTCACTCGAAGAATATAGAGAGCTCATACGGTTAGGTACTCCTTAATCAAGGACTCATTAAGCCCTTTCATTTCACCTTCTGCTACCTGACGACCGCGGTCGAGAATGCAAAATCGGTCACCGACCTTTCTCGCAAATGGCAGCTTCTGTTCAACAAGCAGGACTGTGAGTCCCATCTTCTCGTTGAGCATACGAATGATGTCACCAATCTCTTGCACGATATTGGGCTGAATACCTTCTGTCGGTTCATCCAAGATCAACAGTTTTGGATTAACCACCAGCGCACGCCCAATCGCCAGTTGCTGCTGCTGACCACCCGATAAATCACCACCGCGACGATGCAGCATCTCTTTTAACACTGGGAATATATCGAAGATGAACTCTGGGATCTTACGGTCGCCCTTTTCGCGAATCGGTAAGCCTACTTCTAGGTTTTCTTGAACCGTGAGCATCGGAAAGATCTGACGACCTTGCGGCACGTAACCGATGCCTTGGCGAGCGCGATCTTCCGCATCGGTTTTCAAAAGCGACTCACCCGACAATGAGATGTCACCGCTTTCGACCTTAACCAACCCCATGATGCATTGCAGCAACGTGGTTTTACCGACGCCATTTCGCCCCATTAGCACTGTGCATTTACCTTCTGGGATCTGCATATCCAAGTCCCACAGCGTGTGGCTCTCACCGTAATATTGATTAACTGATTTAACCTCTAGCATCCTATTCTCCGAGATAAACTTGTTTAACTTCAGGGTGTGCCTGCACTTGATCCATGGTGCCTTCAGCCAACACATGACCTTGATGAAGCACGGTGACATGGCTGGCGATAGAACGAACGAAATCCATATCGTGTTCAACGACCACAACCGAATGCTTACCTGCCAGTGAGTTGAGTAGCTCAGAGGTGCGATCCATTTCTTGGTGAGTCATACCTGCCACGGGCTCATCCACCAGCAACAGCTTAGGGTTTTGCATCAATAGCATGCCGATCTCTAACCACTGCTTTTGTCCGTGAGACAGGTTACCTGCCAAATTCGCCGCTTCGTCTTTTAGATGAATCAGCTCAAGCACAGAGGTCAGTTTGTCTTTCTGTTCGCCAGACATCACAGCAGTGAACGTCGCCCACACTGAACGGTCACCGGCCATGGCCAACTCAAGGTTTTGCCACACGGTTAAGCATTCAATCACAGTCGGCTTTTGGAATTTACGCCCAACGCCAGCATTGGCGATTTCGGCTTCGTTCATCTTCAATAAGTTGATGTTCGAACCCAACCATACTTCACCAGTGTCTGGCTTAGTTTTACCTGTGATGATGTCCATCATGGTGGTTTTACCTGCCCCATTAGGGCCGATGATGCAGCGTAGCTCTCCCTCTTTGATATAGAGGTTCAGATCGTTTATCGCTTGGAAACCATCGAAGCTTTTGTTGACGCCTTCGACATACAACAGCACGTTATGTCGAGTATCGATGGCAGGATGAATATCGGGTTTGAGGTAATCAAAGACTTCGTCTCGACGAGTGAACGCCTGAACCGATTCCTTTACGCTATTAAATGTGGTCATGCGATCACCTCCTTAGCTTTGTGCTGATCATCCTTATCTTTATCTTGGTTTTTCCCATTTGATGCCTTGCGCAGCTGCTGCCATTTTTCACTGACAAAGCCAATCACACCTTGTGGGAAGTACATGGTCGAGAGTACGAATAACCCACCCAGCGCAAATAACCACACCTCTGGGAACTCAACCGTAAACCAGCTCTTGGCGTAGTTGATGATCAATGCACCGACAATGGCACCAAACAGAGTGGCACGGCCGCCTAAGGCAACCCAAACCACAATCTCAATCGAGTTAAGAGGAGCAAATTCTCCTGGGTTAATGATGCCAACTTGGGGAACATATAAAGCCCCGGCAATACCCGCGATAACCGCAGAAAGAACGAAGACCCACAGCTTGATGCCATCGACGTCGTAGCCCATAAAGCGAGTGCGTGATTCCGTATCACGAATCGCTAATGCCACACGACCTAATCGACTGGTCACCACCATGCGACACGCAATGTAGCTGAGAATGAGCGCAATACCAGTCGCGACAAATAGACCTATCTTGACCGCATCACTTTGCAAGCTCAGACCTATGATGTCTTTGAAATCCGTCAGTCCGTTGTTGCCACCAAAGCCCATCTCGTTGCGGAAAAATGCCAGCATCAATGCGTAAGTTAACGCCTGAGTCATGATAGAAAGATACACCCCGGACACACGAGAGCGGAAAGCTAAATAACCGAACAAGTAAGCCAATGCGCCCGGCACCAACACCACCATCAAGCAGGCGAACCAGAACTGATCAAAGCCCTGCCAGAACCACGGCAACGCCGACCAATCAAGGAACACCATAAAGTCAGGTAGGATTGGATCACCATAAACCCCACGGTCACCAATCTGGCGCATCAAGTACATGCCCATCGCATAACCACCAAGCGCAAAGAAAGCACCGTGGCCAAGGCTCAAGATTCCGAGATAGCCCCACACCAGGTCGAGCGCCAATGCCAACATTGCGTAGCTCAGGTATTTACCCATCAGCGAGATAGTGAAAGTCTCAACATGGAGCGGGTGTCCACTTGGTAACATGGTGTTAGCCAGTGGGATAAGAATGACGGCCGCAAGAATGGCAAGGATGGTCAGTTGGCCACCTTTGTCACCACGCATTGCCGAAAGTACAAATGATTTTGACTGCATGATGTTGTCCTTAACCTTCAGCCGCACGACCACGTTGCGGGAAGAGTCCGCGTGGGCGTTTTTGAATAAATAGAATGATGAAAACCAGTACCAGAATCTTGGCGAGAACCGCACCAGCCCATGGTTCTAAAATCTTATTGAACAGACCAAGGCTTAAACCTGCGACTAGCGTGCCCCATAGGTTGCCAACACCGCCGAATACCACCACCATGAATGAATCGATAATGTACGCCTGCCCCATATTTGGACCCACGTTAGTCAGTTGAGAAAGTGCCACACCCGCGACGCCCGCAACGCCAGAGCCTAAACCGAAGGTCATCGCATCAACTCGCTCAGAACGAATACCCATCGCACGAGCCATGCCACGGTTTTGAGAAACCGCACGAACCTGCAAGCCTAATGGTGTCTTTTTCAGAACCATCAATAAGCCCATAAACACCAAACCACAGAACAAGATGATATAAAGTCGGTTGTAGGTCAGAGACAACATTGGGTTCAGTTGAAGTGCGCCAGACATCCATTCAGGTGTGCTCACTGAGCGGTTCAAAGGAGAGAAAATAGAGCGAACGGCTTGCTGCAAGATCAAGCTAATACCAAAGGTGGCGAGTAAGGTTTCCAATGGGCGACCGTAAAGATGACGAATCACACTTCGCTCAATCGCAATGCCCACTAAGCCAGACACAATGAATGCCGCTGGAATGGAAAGTATCAGCGCTAGGCCAATATGATTCGGCATCAACAACTGCAATACGTAGGTGGTGTAAGCGCCAATCATGATCAGCTCGCCATGAGCCATGTTGATAACGCCCATCACACCAAAGGTAATCGCTAAGCCAATGCCTGCCAGCACCAATACCGAGCCTAAGCTCAAACCGAAGAATACGGTTTCTACACCCGAATAGAGTGCTTGGCTTTGTTGATAGCTATCCATCGCACGTTCTGCTGCAGCGGTAATGCTTGGATCTTGCTCAGTGTTTAACAGTTGATTCAGTGTTTGCAGAACGACTGAGTGTTTGAAGTCACCGACTCGCTCAATCGACGTGACTCGCTCTTCAATGGTTGCGCTTTTATCAAGGGAGCTATAAATAGCCAAGGAGAGATCCATAAGCTCTGCCACTTTGCCCTCTGATTCGTTGGCTCTGAGTTCAGCTATACGTTCAATGATGTCAGAGTCTTTGGTCCCTAACAGATCCAAAACAGCTTTATAACGCACATCAGGATTACTGCTGTTCAGTCCAATAGAAGCAATTTCGCCGCGCAAGATCCCACGAAGTTTGTTATTCACGCGAACCTTTTTAAACTGTCTCGCATTCTCGATATTCAGCGTTGAATCATCCCATACCGACTGAGCTGACGTCGCTGTTTTGATGCTTTGAATGAGGTAGAGCTGTTTATACTGCTCGCTCTTTTTATCACCAAAATAATAAAGGTTTCCGTTTAACCAACCATCCAGAATAGGTTTCGACACATCTTCCGTTTGCGTCTCAATCACCCAATCAATAGCTAATTCTTTATCCGATGTTTTCTTACCAACTAGCGCCTTGGTAAAGCTAGCTTCATCCGTTATTCCCGCAAAAGCCAACTGAGCACTGACTGCCATGAGCAACAGCACCTTAAATACATTTAATGCGTTTTTCATCCCTGCTTCCTTAGTCCATCGAGCTAGATATTGTTATTTTTGCTTGATGGATACGTGGATATTTATTGTTACCTGAGAAGTAGTGAGCCTTTCCTTAGCTATATTTACTAAAGACAAGGCTCAACATTCATGACTCTAGTTACCGCCAGAACACTTCTTCGTTTCGACGTTAAACGCACCACATGAGAATGGCTTCGACCAGCTAGAGAACAGTTTTGCCGATTCAGGTAAGTAGCTCGACCAAGCATCACCCGCAACGAGACCTGTGGTTTCCCAAACAATATCGAATTGACCATCGTCTTGGATTTCACCGATCAGGACTGGTTTAGTAATGTGGTGGTTTGGCAGCATGGTTGAGTAGCCACCAGAAAGGTTAGGAACAGACACACCAATCAAGGCATCTTGCACAGATTCAGGATCGGTTGTGCCTGCATTAGTGACCGCTTGAGCCCACATGTTGAAGCCAACATAGTGCGCTTCCATTGGGTCATTGGTGACGCGCTTTTCACTCTTGATGAACGACTGCCACGTTTCAACGAACTCTTCATTGGCTTCGGTATCAACACTCATGAAGTAGTTCCATGCCGCTAGGTGACCTACCAGTGGTTCCGTGTCCATACCTGACAGTTCTTCTTCACCAACAGAGAATGCAATAACTGGGATGTCTTCAGATGAAATGCCTTGAGCGCCAAGTTCTTTATAGAAAGGTACGTTCGCATCGCCGTTCACAGTAGAAACCACAGCGGTTTTCTTGCCTGCTTCGCCGAACCTTTTGATGTCTGAAACGATAGATTGCCAATCAGAGTGACCAAATGGCGTGTAGTTGATCATGATGTCTTCTTCTGCGACACCTTTATCTTTTAAGTAGGCTTCTAAGATCTTATTGGTAGTACGTGGGTAAACGTAATCGGTACCTGCAAGTACCCAACGCTCAACTTCAAGCTCTTCCATCAAGTAATCCACTGCTGGGATCGCTTGTTGGTTTGGCGCGGCACCGGTGTAGAAAACGTTTTTAGAAGACTCTTCACCTTCATACTGTACTGGGTAGAAAAGGATGCTGTTGAGTTCTTCAAAAACAGGCAGCATGGATTTACGTGATACCGATGTCCAACCACCGAACACCACATCCACTTTCTCTTTTTCGATAAGCTCACGCGCTT
This sequence comes from Vibrio sp. OPT18, assembly GCF_015163615.1. Taxonomy (NCBI): domain Bacteria; kingdom Pseudomonadati; phylum Pseudomonadota; class Gammaproteobacteria; order Vibrionales; family Vibrionaceae; genus Vibrio; species Vibrio sp. OPT18. The sequence continues at coordinate 51,205 of NZ_JADDYK010000049.1, read as the reverse complement.
TCTCAGCAAATAGCGGCCAGTTTGACGCAGGGTCAACCACAACAGGCTCTAGCTTCTTACCAAGCAAACCGCCCTTTTTGTTCTGCTCTTCGATAAGCATTAGCACGGTATCTTTTAGCGTGGTCTCACTAATCGCCATAGTGCCAGAGAGTGAGTGTAGAACACCGACCTTGATGGTCTCATCAGCAGCAAACACTGTTGCAGAAGAAAATGAAAGTGTTGTACACAGTGCAGCTAGCGATAAATTGAACACCTTGTTCATGATATTACTCCATAATTGTATTTTTGTTATTCAATTACAGAGTTACAAGAAGAGTGCCAAACTTATAAACCAGCGAAATTATTTATAAGTGATTGTATTAATAGAATTTAAAAGAAACTCACACCAATAGAGTGCATAGCAATCATGTAACTATGTTTCATACTGGTGCAGTGACAGTGGGAATGAACCAAGATGACACATTCCTGTTCTTCAGATACAAAAAAGACCCAACACTTTAGGGCATGTTGATCTTTCGAGCTGATTTTTGCAGCGAGTTGCTGGGTATTTATACAAGGCAGAGGCTTTGATGTGTAGCTAGCCTACATGAGAAGCCGATAACGTAGTAGAAATGACCAGCAAACGCTGCCCGAAGGGTTCGGCTAAAAGCGTTTTACTCTTTGTTGAGGGAGATTTGCTTAGAATGACTAGGCTACTTCTCCCTCGCCGCGATTAAAACGCTTTTATCTCGAACAAAATTTAACCGCGAAAGGTCAACACGCCCTAGTATTGAGTCTCTGGTATAACATCACCGATGGTCGTTCAAACCATGAGTTTAAGGCTATTCCGCTGGTTGAAATTCGAATTTTACTCTCGATTTAGATTTCAGCTCGTTGCAATCGCCGTTGCAAAAATAGCTCGCCGCACCACAGGCTTGAAGCTTCTCAAGTTGGCTGCTGCACTCAGGGCAAAACCCAACTTTAGTAAAGTGAGCCTGACAACTTTCACAGTGATACTTGCCATCCCAAGCTAGCTCAGACTGGCACTTAGGGCAGATATTTTCACTCATTAGCATTCCCTAATTTACGACTATTTTTACAATCTACTACTGCTGAGACTTAGCTTGCTTGATTTGATACATGTTCTTATCAGCTTGTGCGATCAACTGGTCTAATCCTTGAGGATCTTTGTTACAAGAAAGCCCGACACTCACTGAAAACTGCACATCATTGATATAAAGCGCTTGTTGCAGTGCTTTCTCTAAGCTGTGGTAGAAGCTAACAACGCTTTCTTGATCATCAAAACATGAGAACACCACAAACTCATCGCCACCATAACGTCCTATCTTGGCACATGCTGTGGTTGCCTCATCAAGAACTTCGGCAACCGCCAACAGCACATCGTCACCGAAACTGTGGCCATAGGTATCATTTATTGATTTGAACTTATCGACATCCACAAACAGACACGCCATCACCTTTTCTGAAAAACATCGCTTAGCCAACACTTTTTCGGCTTCATTGAACAGTGCACGACGATTCAAGCAATGGGTTAGAGAATCGCGATTGGCGAAAAAGTTAAGCTGATTCTCCAACTCGAACTTCTCTAGTGCTACCGAATACAGGGAAGCCAGTAGTTCTAAGATCTCGAGCTCAAATTCATGCGGTTCAGAGATGTACTGACTATAAATAGCGAAGGTACCCAACACATTACCGCGCGACGAGATAATGGGTACCGACCAACAGGCATGCAAATTTGCTTGATTGGTGAGGGCCAGAAAAGGTGCCCAGTTTGGGTGTGCATTTATGTTGGAGACCATCACTGCTTTCTTAAGCGCAGCTGCCTCGCCACAAGAGCCTATCCCCGCACCAATTCCTACCCCTTCAATCTGTTGATTGTAAAAATCAGGCAGGTTTGGGGCATATTCAAGGTGTAACGTTTTAGACTCTGAGTTGAGCAGTAAAATTGAAGCCATGCGCTGCCCAAAAAGCTGCTCGGTAAGCTGAATAATCTTGTGATTTAAATCTTTGCGATCCATCCCAAGCGCAAGCTTCCGTAGCAAGCTATTGACGGCTCGATGGCCTTCTAATAAAAATTGTTGTTTCATTCACTAAGGCTTTCAATTGTGTAATCGGGTACAGCTTGTTCTTATGCAAGCTTGTTATTGGTTAATAATAACACACTAAATTAGTACGACACACAATCGAAGATCATAGGTTGATCTTTCGCTTTATCTATTTTGATCAGCGATCTACCCCAAAAAGAATATTTATATCACCACACACCGAAAGCATAAGTTACATGTGCTGCATTTCAATTTTAAATAGTCATTTATATTAAAAGTGACATATAAAAGCAAAATAAACAGCACAAGCCATTTCGATCTGTAGTCTAAATCATCGAATTACATGCGTCAGCATTTCAATATGCTGGTCATCTAACTGGGTTAACTTAACGGACAATGCCTTAAGCTCTGAGGTGTTTTCAATGTGAGTACCACCACACGGAATAGACACTAAAGTGTCGGCATCCAACTGCCATTCCCAATAGCGAGAGTCTGTTAATGCCTCGCCTTCCAGTCGCATCGCAACTGGCGTCGGCTCTGCAAGCCAGCCCGCAATCATCTGGTTGATATCGGATTCAATGCCATCCAGGTTTGCTAGCATGTCTGCAACGTTCAAACCGCGCTTCTTGAGGGTTTTGCCTAAACGATACTTATCGGTGCACAACTCTGGAGTCACAAAGCTCGTCACTTGTGCATAGCTATTGAAGTCGTAACTGCCAAGCGGATCTTTTCTGTCCGCATCTTTACGCCAGTAGCTCTCAGCCAATACTTTATTCAGGGCTAGGAAAGCGATGTGGCCAGCGCTGTGACCACGGCTCAAACTGGCTTGATACTCTTTATCAACCGACAACGCGACTTCGTCGCTAACCTTAATCATAGAAGCAGATGTGGGTAGCTGGTGGACAACCACAAACGCCCACCCTTCTGTATCACGCTTAACAGGGATATCTGCTGCGATATGAAGCTTGCCAGTAGATTGTTCTATTGTACCAACAAGACAGTCTTCAACGGGATATTGCACGTCGCCAATACTCACAAAGCCTTGGTCTGCTGGGTGATCTGGCCAAATATGACTCACTGGGTGAAAAGGTGTTACGTCGGTGATCAGGTAAGTTTTGCTGTCATCGCTTTCAACGTACAGCGCTTTAGCATTGAGCTGCCAAGCCTGATGACAAAATTGAGTGATGGTTGGTGTGATTGCTGACGCAGGTGTAATCAAATCGCTAGTAGTCATATCGTTCTTCTTTTGGAATCTAGTCTGATTCGTTGAGCCATGATGATAAAAACGTATTGTTATGGCTTAACGTGAATTTTGCTTAAAAAAATACCCGAGACAGGCTCGGGTATCAAATCTATTGGAAAGGTTTACTTACGACCTTTAACCATGCTCATCATACGTTTACGTTTACGCTCTTGAGAAATTGTCAGCTTGTTTGTCTTAGCTTCAAATGGGTTCTCGCTGTTCTGGAATTGAATGCGAATAGGTGTACCCATAATTTCTAGTGAACGACGGTAGTAGTTCATCAAGAATCGTTTGTATGAATCTGGCAAGTTACGAACTTGGTTACCGTGGATAACGATAATCGGTGGGTTGTAGCCACCAGCGTGCGCGTATTTCAGTTTCACACGACGGCCACGAACCATAGGCGGTTGGTGATCATCAGTCGCCATCTTCATGATACGAGTTAGAACAGAAGTACCAACACGAGTCGTCGCTGACTTGTAAGCTTCTTGTACAGACTCAAACAAGTGACCAACACCTGTACCATGAAGTGCAGAGATAAAGTGAATACGTGCGAAATCAACGAAACCTAAGCGACGGTCTAGCTCTTTCTTAACGCGTTCTTTAACGTCGTTATCTAGGCCATCCCACTTGTTTACGGCAATAACAATTGAACGACCAGCGTTCAACGCAAAGCCTAGCAAGCTTAGATCTTGATCAGAGATGTTTTCGCGAGCATCGATAAGCAGCAGTACAACGTTAGCATCTTCAATCGCTTTCAGTGTTTTAACCACTGAGAACTTCTCTACTGTTTCGTTGATGTTTTTACGACGACGAACACCCGCAGTATCGATTAGAACGTATTCACGCTCATCACGCTGCATTGGGATGTAGATAGAGTCACGAGTCGTACCTGGCATATCGTAAACAACCACACGCTCTTCACCAAGAATACGGTTAGTTAGCGTTGATTTACCTACGTTAGGACGGCCAATGATCGCTAGCTTGATCGGTTGATCTTGAAGACGCTTGAATTCTGCTTCAGCTTCTTCTTCTGTAAATTCAACCTGCTCTTCTTCTTCGTCTTCAAACTCAGTCAAATCGCTTACTTCGCCATTCTCAGCTTTTAGCGCTTCTGCGAATGGGTTAAGAGCAAGGTCAATAAGTGCAGTAACACCACGACCGTGCGCCGCAGCGATTTGGTACATGTCTTCTACACCTAGTTGCCAGAAGTCAGCACTTGCAGCATCAGGGTCGATACCGTCAACCTTGTTTACTACTAGCATTGAAGGCTTTTCTAGTTGACGTAGGTGCTTAGCAATCGCCACGTCTGAAGGTGTTAGACCCGCACGGCCATCTACCATAAATAGAACGACATCAGCTTCATCAATCGCCGCTAGCGACTGTTCAGCCATTTTAGTTTCAACACCTTCTTCAGTACCGTCGATACCGCCAGTGTCAATAACAATAAAGTCATGCTCGCTAAAATGAGCATGACCGTATTTACGGTCACGCGTTAAGCCAGGGAAATCCGCAACCAATGCATCACGAGTTCGAGTCAATCGGTTAAATAACGTAGATTTACCTACGTTCGGACGCCCTACTAGAGCAACAACAGGTACCATAACAACCTCTACAATTTCTTCTCTAAATGTAGTTATAGGTAAGCACTTGTTCGCAAGTTTAAACTCTTACCTATAACCACACGGTTTATTAATTTTTAACAACAAAACGGCTCCTGGCTGTTACCAACCAGGAGCCGACTGTGAATTATATCACGCTTTTATTGGCTAATCGTTAGTTTCTTTACATCGCCATTGCGAGTCGTCACTAAGTAGCCTTCAGGCAGTTCAATTGGTGCAACCGCAAAGCCGCTATCATCGACAAGCTGTTGAGCAACAAACTCACCCGATGAACGATCTAACCAGTGCAGATAACCTTCTGTGTCACCCACGACTACATAACCATTAATAATAGCAGGTGCTGTCAGTAAGCGGTTTTCTAACAATGGAGTGCTCCAAAGTTCAGTACCACTACGCGCATCAACCGCAACCACATGGTCTTTGTCGGTAACAACGAACAAACGGCTGCCATCACTTGCTAAATCAATCGCTGATGAGTAGTTACGTTTCCAAACTGGCTTACCAGAACGAAGATCGATAGCAATCAGCTGACCATTGATACCTACGGTATATAGGGTGCCACCAAGAACAATTGGAGATGCATCAACATCAACCAAACGATCAATTTCCGTTGCGCCTTTTGGCGTACCTACTGGCTGTTGCCAAATAAGCTGACCACGGTCAACGATAGCCGCAGCTAGACGACCATTTGCAGTACCCCAGAATACACCACCAGAAACTGCAACAGGCGAGCTATCGCCACGGAGTGTTAGGCTTGGTACTTCAGTACTGATGGTCCATTTTTGCTCGCCGCTTGCTTGATCTAACGCGATCAACATGCCGCGACTGGTATGAACAATAACCATGTTGCTATCAGTTGCTGGGGATGCAAGCACCTCGCCATTTACTGATACACGCCACAGCTCTTCACCGGTCGATTCTTCCAGTGCGATCACTTCGCCATTTTCAGAGCCAACAAATACTTTGCCGTAAGCCGCCGTTAAGCCACCCGATAAACGAGCCAGTACGTCTTTCTCAAGATCGACTTTCCACAGCGCTTTACCTGTATCAGGATCAAGCGCTTTAACCATACCTTCACGGCTTGCAACAAACACTTTGTCGTAAGCCAATTCTGGCGTTAGTTTTGAAAAGTAGTGACCAACACCATCACCAACCGACGTAGACCACTCCTGACTAGGAGTGAACTCGCTGTTTACCGTTGGTACTGGCGCCATGATTACGGTGTCTTCTTCACCCGCACAGCCAGCTAGTAGGCCAAGAGCAATCGCACACAACGCCGCTTTTGGAAACATCTTCTTCATTCAAAGCGCCTTATTTAGCTAGGTCGTCAAGTTTGATTTGAAGCGTTTGGCTAGCGTCAACAGCTTGCTGTGCTTCTGTGTAAGCACTGTATGCTGCGTCAGTGTCGCCTTTACGAAGTGAGATATCACCACGCAGTTCAGCAACACGGCCTTTCCAAGATTCATCTGTCATAGCTGCAAGATCAGTCAGTGCTGCGTCAAATTCACCTTGCTCAGCTTTGATGCGTGCAACACGGTAAGTAAGTAGTGGCGCAAGTGCCGCGTCCTTAGTTGCCGATTTTGCCCACTCTAGCTGTTCAAGTGCTGCTGCTAGCTCACCCGCTTGTACTTGTACTTTTGCTAATTGCATAGCAGCAAGTACTGAGTACTCAGCGTCTTTGTTTGCGTCGATGAAAGCTTGAATATCAGATTGAGCATCAACGCCCTTAGTATCAAGAGCTGAAATTACAGAGGTGTAGCCTTCTGAAGCTGCTTCACGCGCTTCAACTACTGAATCTTGGTAATAGCGCCAGCCAAATAGACCACCTAAACCAATAACCGCACCAAAGATTACGGCTTTACCGTTCTCTTTCCACCAATCTTTAATGGCTTCAACTTGTTGCTCTTCGCTATCGTAAAGTTCCACTTCCTGTCCTCTTTAATTCTTTAAACGCCAGCATAGTGCTGACGTTAGTATTCATTATGAGCGTTTGCTCAATGGCTAATTAGATTAGCGCAGCAACTTTCTCTGCAACTTCCGTTTGAGACACGGTTTCTTGCTCGCCGCCAACCAGATCTTTTAGCACAACTGTATTGTCAGCAACTTCGTTCTCACCAAGTACCAGCGCCACAACAGCACCTACTTTGTCAGCACGTTTGAATTGCTTCTTGAAGTTACCACCACCGAAGTGGTTCATTACACGCACGCCTTCAACGGTGTCGCGTAATTGATTCGCTAACTGCATGCCCGCGATCATAGTACCTTCGCCAGCAGCAACTACGTATACATCAACGCTACGACGAACTTCTGTTAGCTCTAGCGTTTCCATCATCAGAACCAGACGCTCTAGACCCATTGCGAAGCCAACTGCATTGGTTGCTTTGCCGCCTAGTTGCTCAACAAGACCATCGTAACGACCGCCGCCACATACGGTACCTTGAGCACCAAGGCTGTCAGTGATCCACTCAAATACGGTGCGGTTGTAGTAATCTAGGCCACGTACTAGACGCTCATTAACTTGGTATTCGATACCAACAGCGTCAAGAAGTTCACACAAACCAGCAAAATGTTGCTTCGATTCTTCACCTAGATATTCAGATAGTCGAGGTGCGTCACCTAAGATAGCTTGAACATCAGGGTTCTTAGTATCAAGTACACGTAGAGGGTTAGTGTGCATGCGACGTTTGCAGTCTTCGTCAAGCACATCAATGTGTTGCTCAAGGAAAGCCACTAACGCAGTGCGGTAGCTTACGCGATCTTCTTGAGAACCGATTGAGTTCAGCTCTAGGCGAACGTGCTTATCGATGCCTAGCTCACGCCATAGACGCGCTGTCATCATGATAAGTTCTGCGTCAACGTCTGGACCGTCTAGGCCAAACACTTCAACACCACATTGGTGGAATTGACGGTAACGACCTTTTTGAGGACGCTCGTGACGGAACATTGGACCCATGTACCATAGGCGCTGTTCATCACGGTTGATAAGGCTGTTTTGAATACATGAACGTACACAACCAGCTGTGCCTTCTGGACGCAGCGTTAGGCTATCGCCATTGCGGTCTTCAAAGGTGTACATCTCTTTAGAAACAACGTCTGTCTCTTCACCAACTGCACGGCTAAATAGGTTTGTTTCTTCAACGATAGGCATACGTACTTCGTTGTAACCGTATGCACTCACCACGTTTTTAACTGCGCTTTCTACTTTCTGCCACAGTGGTGATTGAGTTGGAAGGCAGTCGTTCATGCCTCGAATTGCTTGGATATTTTTAGCCACAGTATTTATTCCGTAATTTCTCACGACCAGGTGTTAGTGCGAATAGACAATCACACCCCATCGCGTTGTATTAATCTTCTAAGTTTTCTACATCAATGCGATTTGCTTTATCAAGCACTGACGCTTTTGCACGAATCTTAGCTTCAAGTTTGTCGACAAGGTCATCGTTGTCGAAGCGCTCTTTCTGACGCTTACCGTCTTCGTAGAAGGCACTCTTACGAGCACTACCGGCTAAACCTAAGTGAGACACTTCAGCTTCACCAGGGCCGTTAACCACACAACCGATGATTGACACATCCATTGGAGTAATCACGTCTTCTAGGCGTTCTTCAAGGGCATTAACGGTGTTAATAACATCGAACTCTTGACGAGAACAGCTTGGACACGCAATGAAGTTGATACCACGCGAACGAATGCGCAAAGATTTAAGAATATCAAAGCCAACTTTGATCTCTTCAACAGGATCAGCCGCTAGCGAGATACGCAGCGTATCGCCGATACCTTCAGAAAGAAGCATACCTAAACCTACCGCTGACTTCACAGAGCCAGCACGCGCACCACCCGCTTCGGTAATGCCAAGGTGAAGAGGTTGGTCAATCTGCTGAGCAAGTAAACGGTAAGAACCGACAGCAAGGAATACATCAGACGCCTTAACGCTGACTTTGAATTGATCAAAGTTCAGACGGTCTAGGATATCGACGTGACGCATTGCTGATTCAACAAGCGCTTCAGCTGTAGGTTCTGTGTATTTCTCTTGGATCTCTTTCTCAAGAGAACCGCCGTTAACACCAATACGAATCGGAATATTCATATCACGTGCACAATCAACAACTGAGCGGATACGGCTTTCGTTACCGATGTTACCTGGGTTGATACGCAGACAGTCAACGCCGTATTCCGCCACTTTAAGTGCGATACGGTAGTCGAAGTGAATATCAGCAACCAAAGGAACAGAGACCTGCTGCTTGATTAGCTTAAAGGCTTCAGCGGCATCCATAGTCGGTACAGATACGCGAACGATATCAGCGCCAACTTTTTCCAGAGCTCTAATTTGAGCAACGGTCGCGGCTACATCTGTTGTTCTTGTGTTGGTCATGGATTGCACAGCAATTGGTGCACCATCACCGATCGGCACATCACCCACATAAATACGGGTTGATTTGCGACGAATAATAGGAGATTCGTGTTGCATATTAACTCTAAGGTAAGGTTATTCTAGCTACTTTGCCTGAAGTATACCCAGAAAGGTCGACAGGTTCACTTGCAAATGTCATTGATACGCCTTCTGGCGCACCTAGAATCACTTTATATGGCGCAGTTCCTGATAGATTTAACGACTGACCTGCTTTTTTGATGCCAGTCGACAGGGTTTTACCCGTCGCATCTTTTACTTGAATCCAGCAATCAGCAGTGAACTGCATCACTAGCTCGTTAGCCACAGCTTCAGGAGCAGTACTTGCTTCAACCGCTTCTGTATTAGCAGCGACTTCAGCAGTTGGTTCTGTCTCTGTTGCTTGCTGTGCCGGAGTTTCGTCAGCTGGAGTAACAGCATCTGAAGTATCTTCCGCATCGCTTATCGCAGCAAGGCCTTCAGTACCTTCAACAACAGAAGCACCCGATTCATTTTGTTCAGCTTCAATCACTTCTAAAGATGTGAATTCAGGGGCAAGTGATTCTTCTACCGCTAGTTCTTCTGAGCTTTCAGTATTCGCTAAAGATTGAGATAGGGTGTCTTGCTGTTGGTTCTGCCACCACCAAAGTGAGGAGATACCCGCAATGACCGCAAAAATGCTCCAAGTCAGGATCATAATACGGCTGTTGTGCTTCTCGGTTTTGGTCTTACGAGAAAAACTCAGCATTTCTTGCTCTTGATGCTGAGCATCACCGGCATGATGCAGCGCACTCAATACGACTTTTTCGTCAAGATTGACGTATTTCGCGTATGAACGAATATAGCCACGCATAAACGTCGCCACTTGATCTGACTCGAATTGGTTTTCTTCAATTTGTTGGATCAGCGTAACGCGAAGTTTCAAGCGATCAGAAATCTGCTTTTGCGTTAAACCAAGAGATTCTCGTTTGTTCTTAAGCAGCGTTCCCGCTTCCAAAGCTGGAGCTACGTTTTCTTGCGCTTGTGTATCTTGTTCTGTGTTCATAGAGAGTGAACTTCTAAAGTATTATCGCAGGTTGAGGAGAGCGTTTTCTTATTGTCGTTTAAGCTCAATCTAACAACCCACGTTATGTGGAATTTTTCCTGCTATCTAAATCATCAACCCTTAAAGGCGAACATCATTCATTTGTTATGGATGACCTTCTCAGGAAGCTAGTTTATCAAGTAGCCAACCTAAATAGACATATTGATGATCAGTAGCAAGCGAGCACTTAAATTAATTTAAGATTAGTTAATCATAAGCTAATGCCATTACAAGGCAAAAACACTTTAAACAAAATTTACCGTCAGCTCATGGTTTTGTCCAAAATTTGACGAAAAATGTAAGAAAGCGTGGGCAAGAAGTCCAAAAAATCAAAAACTGTACCCCAGAAAAGCAACAAGCCAGAAGTAAGACTTCTGGCTTGTTTAGGTTCTAATCGCGTTTTATACCGCTTTTACTTCAATCACACCACCGGCAATCAAGTTCGCTTCAGAGGCGGCTTTAAGCATTTTAGTACGCTTGGTTCTGTCAATCACATCACCGACTAATTGGCCACACGCGGCATCAATATCATCACCACGAGTTTTACGAACCGTTACTGTGTAGTTGTATTCCATCAGCGTTTTTTGGAAGCGATCAATACGAGAGTTGCTTGGCTTCTTATAAGGCGAACCCGGGTAAGGGTTAAATGGAATCAAGTTGATCTTACAAGGCGTCTCTTTCATTAGCTCTGCAAGTTCACGTGCGTGGTCCATATCATCATTCACATGATCCAATAGCACGTACTCAACCGTTACTTTACCGCGGTTAGCATTTGAAGACGCAATGTAACGACGAACAGATGCTAGGAAGTCTTGGATATCCCAACGATCGTTGATCGGCATGATTTGGCTACGTAGTGCATCGTTTGGCGCATGTAGAGAAATAGCCAATGCGACATCGATGTTGTCTGTCATTTGGTCAAGGCCAGAAACAACACCAGAAGTTGATACAGTTACACGACGCTTAGACAGTGCGAAACCTAGATCATCAAGCATGATTTCTAATGATGGCATTAGGTTCTTCATGTTCAATAGAGGCTCGCCCATCCCCATCATTACAACGTTAGTAATTGGACGGCGACCGGTTTCTTTTTCTAGGCCGATTTCGCGAGATGCACGCCAGATTTGGCCAACAATCTCTGAAACTTTTAGGTTACGGTTAAAGCCTTGTTGAGCTGTAGAGCAGAACTTACATTCAAGTGCACAACCAACCTGTGAAGATACACATAACGTCGCACGGTCACCATCTGGGATGTATACCGTTTCAACGTCTTGGTCGCCAACGCTCATCGCCCATTTAATTGTGCCATCTGAAGAGTGTTGAGCTTCAGAAACAACAGGTGCAACAATCTCACAGCGACGTTGAAGTTTCTCACGTAACTTTTTGTTGATGTTGTTCATTTGTTCGAAGTCATCGACACCGAAGTGATAAATCCACTTCATCACTTGCTCTGCTCGAAACGCTTTCTCATTCAGTTCTTCTGTGAAAAATTTACGAAGACCTTTACGATCAAAATCGAGTAGATTGACTTTAGCTGTGGTCATGATGCCTCTCAATGACGGAACAATAATTAAGGGCGCGAATTGTACAGGCTTTACGCAACTTCAACAAGCATTGTAAAACCCTGTGTTTATTAAGACATTCAAACTTAAGCGATTAAAATTTGAACAATTGTATTTATGGGCCTGAGATTACCCAATTTAAACAAAAGATTCCCGATTACACTCCTCCGTCGCTTTCGGGAATGACGTAAATACTCACCAATTGCTCGGTAATATTTACCACGAGATTATAGCTCCAAAACTCCCCGTCATTCCAGAACCGAGGGACGAGGTATCTGGAATCTCCAACAGCTAACAGAGATTCCCGATTACGCTCCTTCGTCGCTTTCGAGAATGACGACTAAATTGATTATCGAGAGCGTAAAATCCACTTACAAAAAAGGCCTCACCGAAGTGAAGCCTTTAGAATCATTTGCTGTGCCGATTATTGAGCTGGGCGTGGGCAAATTTCAGATTCTGGGAAGAAGAATTCGATTTCGCGAGCTGCAGACTCAGGGCTGTCGCTGCCGTGTACTGAGTTGTAACGCATGCTAATTGCGTAGTCAGCACGGATAGTGCCGCAAGCCGCTTCTTCTGGGTTTGTTTTGCCCATAAGCTCACGGTAACGAGCGATAGCGTTTTCGCCTTCAAGCACTTGAACCATGATAGGACCAGAAGTCATAAACTCTTTAAGAGCTGGGAAGAACTCTTTGCCTTCGTGTTCAGCGTAGAAGCCACTCGCTTGCTCTTCAGTAAGACGAACCATCTTAGCAGCAATAATTTCTAGGCCTGCTTTTTCGATACGGTGGTAGATTTCACCAACAAGGTTACGCTTAACTGCATCCGGCTTAACAATTGAGAACGTTCTTTCTAGAGCCATAGGGATTCCTTCACTTCATTTTTTTGTTATTAAATACTGAAATTACTGAGATCTTTCGATCTGAGCTTTATGAATGAGCGGCACAAAATACCGCTCATCCTTATTATTATTTTGCTTGGTCGATAAGAAGACGAGCCAATGTGCGAACACCCATACCCGTTGCGCCTGCCGCCCACTTGTCACTTGCTGACTTACGGTAAGTACCCGCGCAATCCATATGAATCCAACCTTTCTTGTAGTCATCTACAAAGTAAGAAAGGAATGCCGCTGCTGTACTTGCACCCGGTGTGTAATCGCCTGTGCTGATATTTGAAAGATCAGCAAAGTTTGAAGGCAACATACCACGGTGGAAATCAGCAAGAGGCAATGGCCATAGGCCTTCTTTCTCTTGGTTTGCCGCCGTTAGCGCTTGGTGAGATAACTCATCATCGAAGCTTAATAGTGCGTGGTAGTCGTTACCTAGTGCGTTTTTAGCCGCGCCTGTTAGCGTTGCACAGTCGATGATCAGCTCAGGGCTTTGTGCACTTGCGTACATTAGGCCATCAGCCAGCACCAAGCGACCTTCCGCATCGGTGTTCATGATCTCAACTGTCTTACCATTTTTGTAGGTAATGATATCGCCAAGCTTCAATGCGCGACCAGAGATCATGTTCTCAGCGCAACATAGAATAAGCTTGATGCGCTTGTTCAGGCCACGTTCAATCGCAAGACCTAAACCACCCGTAATCGTTGCTGCGCCACCCATGTCAGCTTTCATTGCTGTCATGAATTGGCCTGGTTTGATGCTGTAACCGCCCGAATCGAACGTAATACCTTTACCGACTAAACAAGCAAATACAGGTGCGTTTTCGTCGCCAGTTGGGTTGAAGTCCAGTTGCAACATTGCTGATGTGCGCTCAGAGCCACGGCCGACCGCGTAGATGCCTTCCCAACCCTCAGTTAGTAGATCCTTGTCTTTAACGATCTTCGCTTTAACAGTGCCCGCTGGCGCCACTGACTTGATATATTCAGCAGCCATGGTCGCAAGTTGGCGAGGTGCCACTTCTTCAGCGGTTTTATTGATAATGTCACGCGTCCAGTCAGTCGCGCGAATACGAGCTTCAAGCTCAGTTTGATCGGCTTCTGAAAGTGCATCCCATTCCAATGCATTCTTTTTCTTTGGTCCACGGTAGCCTTGGTAGAAAGCCCAAACGCTTTCTAGATCCCAACCTTCACCACGAAGTGAAACGAATGCGATACCTTGTCCGTCAAGCGTACGACCCGCACGCTGAACTGCGCCTAGATCATGGCCTTCACCAATGTGAATTGTCGCTCCCGCTTCTGAGAACGATAAAATAGCTCTTGCTCCCCACTGAGGCTGGGCAGCTTCTTGACTTAAAAATACTGACATCTGTGTAGACATGATTTCTCCTTGTCATGAACCACTTTGGGTGTGTGATTCTGATTATTTTTTATTAGCGCACTGATGTTAGCATTATGTAGGAGGAAAATGTCATTTTGATAAAAAAACGGACCATAAGGTCCGCTTTTTTTAGTAAGAATTGTTAACTTGGCTGCGTTTTATATTGGACTGATACCAACTCGCAACCAAATCATCAGACAAGAGGATTAATCCATCTCATCCATCCAGCACAAAATAATAGCCTCTAAGATTTTCTCATTCGAGTGGTTAGGCTCGTCGTCGAACTCTTCAAGGTCTAGCACCCATTGATGCAGATCGGTAAAACGTACCGTTTTAGGATCAGTATCAGGGTACAAATCACATAGCTCAATTGCGATATCTCGCGAATCAATCCACTTCAAGCTCATAACACTTCCTTATATTTATCAGCGACGCTCTGTCACCTTTATGATCTATATTCTAGGCCAGTTTTCTTAGTATGTTTGTCTAAGCAATAACTCTCTCAGTCATCGCTGTATTAGCCATGACTGAGAACTGGTTCTTAATGGTCTTCAGAAGCCAGGTTCAACGTGTACTTTGGAATCTCTACAACAAGATCCGTATCAGCCACTTTAGCTTGGCAACCCAGGCGAGATTCCATCTCTAAGCCCCATGCTTTATCTAGCATGTCGTCTTCTAGATCATCACTCTCTTCTAAAGAATCAAAACCTTCACGAATCACAACGTGACATGTTGTACATGCACACGATTTTTCACATGCGTGTTCAATACCAATACCGGCCTTCAGTGCAACATCAAGAACCGTCTCACCAGTTTTTGCTTCTAAAACAGCGCCTTCTGGACATAGATCTTCGTGAGGTAAAACAATAATCTTTGGCATGTTTATCTATTCTCTAACTATTAAATATTATCGACTGACTGACCTGACAGTGCAGCACGAATTGATTTATCCATACGACGAGAAGCAAAGTCTTGGCTCGCTTTGTCGGTATTCTTAATTTCTAGTTCAATGGCATCTGCATTGTCGCCATTGCGCACTTCAATCAATGCTTCAATCGCTTGAACAAGTTGTTGTTTTCCTTGTTCATCAAGCAGCTCGTCACCATCGGCTTGCATTGCAGCAATAAGGCCTTCGATAACGCGATCCGCTTCTACTCGTTGCTCAGCCAGAGCACGCGCTTGCATGTCTTCTTTTGCAAACGTCATCGAGTCTTTCAGCATGCTAGCCACTTCGTTGTCGCTCAGACCGTAAGATGGCTTAACTTGGATTTCAGCTTGAACGCCAGTGCTCTTCTCCATTGCGGTAACCGATAGCAGGCCATCAGCATCCACTTGGTAAGTAACACGAATATGAGCAGCACCTGCAGTCATCGGCGGGATGCCTTTCAGAGCAAATCGAGCCAGTGAACGACAGTCATCGACCATCTCACGTTCACCTTGAACGGTGTGTACTGTCATTGCAGTTTGACCGTCTTTGAACGTGGTAAATTCTTGTGCGCGAGCAACTGGGATCGTGGTATTACGAGGGATGATCTTTTCTACCAAGCCGCCCATAGTTTCGATACCAAGAGACAGAGGGATAACGTCCAGTAGTAGCATTTCAGAGTCAGGCTTATTACCGACTAAGATATCCGCTTGAATCGATGCACCAATCGCAACCACTTCATCAGGGTTAATGCTGGTTAGTGGCGTACGACCAAAGAAGTCACCGACCATTTCACGCACAAGTAATGTGCGAGTTGAACCGCCGACCATCACGACTTCTATAACTTCATCCGCGTCTACTTCCGCATCTTTTAGTGCACGACGGCATGAAAGCAGTGTTTTCTTAACGAGCGGTTTGATGATCTCTTCAAACTCTTCACGAGTTAATGAACCAGACCAATCGAGTACGTCAACATCAACGCTTTCCGCTTCAGATAAGCCAATCTTCGCTTCTGTTGCGGCGTCTAGAAGAATACGATTCTGTTCTGCTGTTAGCTCTGATAAGCCCATTTGTTCTTGGAAATGATCCGCAACTAAATGGTCAAAGTCGTCGCCGCCTAATGCAGAGTCACCACCTGTTGCTAAAACTTCGAAGACACCTTTAGATAGGCGTAGGATAGAGATATCAAACGTACCACCACCTAAGTCATAAACAGCAATTACCCCTTCTTTACCTGAATCCAGGCCGTAAGCAATCGCAGCTGCAGTCGGTTCATTAAGAAGACGTAACACGTGAAGACCAGCAAGTTGCGCCGCGTCTTTCGTACCAGCACGCTGTGCATCATCAAAGTAAGCAGGAACGGTAATAACAGCACCAGATAGCTCACCACCGAGTGTTGACTCAGCACGTTGACCTAGCGCTCGCAGGATGTCTGCAGATACTTGAATTGGGTTCTTGTTACCTTGCTCTGTGCGAATCACAGGCAAACCATTATCACTTTCTTCAAATTGATATGGCAGAGATGGGTATCGCTGTTGAATATCTGACAGTGAACGACCGATTAGTCGCTTAACTGAGATAATGGTATTTTTAGGATCAGTCTGTGCATTTGCACGAGCTTCATCACCAGTCGTGTACGACTCTGACGTATAGTGAACAACGGAAGGAAGAATACTGCGACCTTGTTGATCAACCAGTGTGCCCGCCTCACCACTGCGCACTGCCGCAACCAATGAGTTTGTTGTACCTAAATCAATACCTACAGCAAGCTTGTGCTGGTGAGGAGCGGCGCTTTGCCCTGGTTCTGCAATCTGAAGTAGTGCCATGGATGTGTCCTTGTTATACGAACTAGCCGATCAGACGATCTTCAACTAACTCGATTTCATTCTTTAATTTTGCAATAAACTTAAGCTTTCTTACTCGGTCTGCAGCTTCTAACCAAGCCTCACTGTCTAGTTCTTGTTGGATAGCGCTTAATTGTTGTTTATACATTTTGCTAACCTTTCCTTCAAATGCAAACAAAGCATCTTCAGGATC
Source organism: Vibrio sp. OPT18 (assembly GCF_015163615.1). Taxonomy (NCBI): domain Bacteria; kingdom Pseudomonadati; phylum Pseudomonadota; class Gammaproteobacteria; order Vibrionales; family Vibrionaceae; genus Vibrio; species Vibrio sp. OPT18. The sequence goes on along the minus strand of NZ_JADDYK010000049.1, from coordinate 34,041 downwards.
AGAACTGTCGGCGATGTCTTCAAGCTCTTCGCGCAATTCCATTTGCTCCATCAAGAACATAGGATCTTGCAGAGTCTGCTGCTCACCACGAATATCCTCACCATGTTGCACTAACAGGTATTCAGCTCGGCTGATTGGATTCTTCAACACCTGATACGCATCATTAATTTGCGCAGCTTTTTGCACGGCTAACAGGCGATCACGCTCAGAAGCTGTGGCAAATTTATCAGGGTGGAATTGGCGTTGCAGATCTCTAAACTGAGAAGAAAGAAGGCTACCATCCAGTTGAAACTGAAGTGGTAGCCCAAATAATTCGAAATGATTCATGTAACGGTGGTCCTAAGTTTAGGCTCTTCAATCAGAGCCTAATTTTATTCTTCGCTCACTATAAACGCTTAACGATTGAAGCGTTTATACGTTGAAGCTCTCACCACAACCACATTCGCCTTTCGCGTTAGGGTTGTTGAATTCAAAACCTTCGTTTAGGCCTTCTTTTACGTAATCAAGCTCAGTACCGTCTAGGTAAACTAGGCTCTTTGGATCAATGATGACCTTAACACCTGAATGCTCGAACACTTCGTCTTCTTCGTTAAGCTCGTCAACGAATTCTAGTACATACGCCATACCCGAACAGCCAGTAGTTTTTACCGCTAAGCGCAACCCGATACCTTTACCTCGGTTATCTAGGAAAGCTTGAACTCGGCTTGCTGCCGTATCTGTCATGGTGATGGCCATACTACAACCTTGTGTTTTATATAAATTGAGAACTCAGGGGGAGCACAAAGGATGCTCCCAAATATTGCTTATTTTTTGTGATTACTTAGTGAAACGATTAACGCTTCTTTTTGTAATCCGCAACTGCTGCTTTGATTGCATCTTCAGCAAGAATTGAACAGTGAACTTTCACTGGTGGCAACTCTAACTCTTCTGCGATTTCAGAGTTTTTGATAGCCGCTGCTTCATCAATACTTTTACCTTTAACCCACTCAGTTACTAGTGAGCTAGAAGCGATTGCGCTACCGCAGCCGTAAGTTTTGAATTTTGCATCTTCGATAATGCCTTCTGGCGTTACCTTGATTTGCAGTTTCATTACGTCACCACAAGCTGGTGCGCCAACCATGCCGCTACCTACACTTGGGTCTTCTTTATCAAACGAACCTACGTTACGTGGGTTTTCGTAGTGATCAATTACTTTTTCGCTATATGCCATGATAGTTACCTCGAATCCTCTATTTCCGTGAGATTAGTGATGAGCCCACTCAACAGTGTTCAAATCAATCCCTTCTTTATACATATCCCATAGAGGAGACATGTCGCGTAATTTGTTTACCGCTACACGAATTTGTGCAATCGCGTAGTCGATTTCTTCTTCCGTTGTGAAACGGCCGAATGAGAAACGTACTGAGCTGTGCGCCAGTTCATCGTTCAGACCAAGAGCACGTAGAACGTATGAAGGCTCTAGGCTTGCTGATGTACATGCAGAACCTGATGATACCGCTAGGTCTTTTAGAGACATAAGCAGAGACTCACCTTCAACGAAAGCGAAGCTCACGTTTAGGTTGTGTGGTACACGTTGGTCTAGGTCGCCGTTTACCGTTACCGCTTCTAGATCTTGAACACCTTTCAATAGGCGCTCACGAAGTGCTAGTGCGTGATCGTAATCTTTCTGCATGTCTTGTTTAGCGATGGCAAAAGCTTCGCCCATACCCACGATTTGGTGAGTAGCAAGAGTACCAGAACGGAAACCACGCTCATGACCGCCACCGTGCATTTGCGCTTCTAGGCGAATACGTGGCTTACGACGAACGTACAAAGCACCGATGCCTTTAGGGCCGTATGCTTTGTGTGCAGACATAGAGATAAGGTCTACCTTCATCTCTTTTACGTCTAGTGGGATTTTACCCGCAGACTGCGCCGCATCAACGTGGAAGATGATCTTGCGTGCACGACATAATTCGCCGATTGCAGAGATATCTTGGATTACACCAATCTCGTTGTTTACGTGCATGATAGAAACTAGAACAGTATCTTCACGCATTGCAGCTTGTAGCTTGTCTAGATCGATGATGCCGTTAGCTTCTGGCTCAAGGTATGTCACCTCAAAACCTTCACGCTCTAGTTGGCGACATGGATCAAGAACCGCTTTGTGTTCTGTTTTGCACGTGATTACATGCTTACCTTTCTTCTCGTAAAAGTGCGCTGCACCTTTGATAGCAAGGTTATCTGACTCTGTAGCACCTGACGTGAAAACAATCTCACGTGGGTCTGCATTTAGTAGATCGGCAATTTGCTCACGAGCATTATCTACTGATTCTTCTGCCTGCCAGCCGTAACGGTGTGAACGAGATGCAGGGTTACCGAAGTTACCGTCCATCGTCATGCACTGAACCATTTTCTCAGCAACACGTGGATCGACTGGGCATGTAGCTGAATAGTCAAAGTAAATAGGCAGTTTCATTTTCTACTCCAATGTAAAAACTGACCGCTAAGAGCGGGCATTAACACCGTGAGGTGCTGCACTAATCGTTGTAGTGCTCGTATTTTTATGTGCAAAACCATTATTAACCGCAAGATCGATATCTTGACGATCAGAAATCTCTAAAACTTCGTTATCTTTCATTAGCTCACCGAGCGTAATGTCGTTTAAGAAGCTGCTGATTCGGGAGCTTAAATCACGCCATAAAGTGTGAGTTAAACAACGACTGCCACCTTGGCAATCTGCTCGACCGTGACACTTAGTTGCATCAACTGATTCGTCTACTGCAGCAATTACAGTTCCGACAGCAATGTCGCTCGCTTCAGCACCTAAACGGTAACCACCGCCAGGGCCACGAACACTAGCAACTAAGCCAGCTTTACGTAACTTAGAAAATAGCTGTTCTAAGTAAGATAGCGAGATGCCTTGTCGCTCTGAAATATCAGCCAGAGGAACTGGGCTTTTTTGCGAATGCAGTGCTACATCTAGCATAGCTGTTACCGCATATCTTCCTTTAGATGTAAGTTTCATATCACACCGTATCCACATTGTTTATGTGGTTGGAATCTTCCCATACCCGACTAAACTGGTCAAGTATTTAGTTGACTATTTTAGTCAGGTATTCACCCTTAGGGTTTGTACGGGCTTTATTTGTCGTTTTTGCTCTTCTCAATTGAAGTCAAAATGCCGCGTAGAGTGTTGATCTCTTGCAGCTCTGGACGAGCTCGACTGAACAGACGACGTAGCTTATTCATCACCTGACCCGGCTTATCCTTAGAGATAAATTGGGTATCAATGATCACTTTTTCAAGGTGCTCGTAGAACATTTCTAGTTCTTCGTGACGAGGGTACTCATCTTGTTGCTGTGGCTGATATTGACTAGCGACCATATCAAGGTGGGCTACACGCACTTCGTAGCTCAGAGTCTGCACTGCCATTGCTAGATTTAGCGAGCTGTATTCAGGGTTAGCTGGGATACATACATGGAAGTGGCACTTCTGAAGCTCATCGTTAGTTAAGCCAGTACGCTCGCGGCCGAACACTAATGCGACAGGGTGCTTTTGACCTTCAATCGCAAACTTTTGTCCACACTCACGAGGCTCAAGCATTGGCCATTCCAGCGTACGTGAACGTGCACTCGAACCAACCACTAAACCACAGTCTTTTACAGCTTCGTCCAGTGTAGAAACGATGGTCGCGTTTTCTGCGATGTCACCTGCACCCGCAGCCAGTGCTAAGGTCTGCTCGTCAACTTCACATTGAGGGTCTACAAGAACCAATTGACTCAAACCCATCACTTTCATTGCGCGAGCTGCTGATCCGATATTTCCCGAATGAGACGTACCAACCAGAACGACTTTTACATTGTCTAACATGCTATATGACACCACTTTAAAAATAATCGCGAGATATTAACACATAGCAAAGTAAAATGGTCAGACCCTTCGCGTAATGTGAAACCAAGAGTTCAAAAAATAACCACTTCCCTTTTGGTAAAACTTTGGTATACTCGCCGCCGCTTTAAATTGTTCTTTAACATCTTGTGGGAAAAACCATATGCATCCAATGCTAAACATTGCGATACGCGCTGCGCGTAAAGCTGGCAACCATATTGCTAAATCTCTAGAAACAACTGATAAGATCGAATCGTCTCTAAAAGGTAACAACGATTACGTTACTAACATTGCTCAAGAAGCTGAGTACATGATCATTGAGACAATCAAAGCATCTTACCCAGAGCACAGCATTATTTCTGAAGAGAAAGGCCTGACTGAAGGTAAAGACTCTGATGTACAATGGATCGTTGACCCACTAGATGGCACCAACAACTTTGTAAAAGGTTTCCCTCACTTCTCTGTATCTATCGCTGTTCGCATGAACGGTCGTACAGAAGTTGCTTGTGTTTATGACCCAATGCTAAACGAGCTATTCACAGCTCAACGTGGCGCTGGCGCTCAACTTAACAACGCTCGTATGCGTGTTACTCAACTAAAAGACCTTCAAGGTACTGTTCTAGCGACTGGTTTCCCATTCAAGCAAAAACAACACTCTGAATCTTTCATGAAGATCATCTCTGGTCTATTCATCGACTGTGCTGACTTCCGTCGTACTGGTTCTCCTGCTCTTGACCTATGTTACCTAGCAGCTGGCCGTGTTGATGGTTACCTAGAACTTGGCCTTAAGCCATGGGATCTAGCAGCTGGCGATCTAATCGCTCGTGAAGCTGGTGCTATCATGACTGACTTTGCTGGCGGTACTGATTACATGACTTCTGGTAATGTTGTTGCTTCAAGCGCACGTGGTGTTAAGTCTATTCTTAAGCACGTTCGCGAGAACGCTAATGAAGGTATGCTGAAGTAATTCAGACCTTACGTTAACGCTCCCTGTTTCAAGGGCGCATAGAAATTCCAAAGCCTCGCTATATAGCGAGGCTTTTTTGTATCTGCGATTTGAGATACGAGATACGAGCAAGATGGCGGTTAGTAGCGATGAGCACAGCGCACTTCGCCGATAAATTACGTTGAGTTTATCGACAGAATACAGACGTAAAAAAACCGCTAGTTGCCTAGCGGTTTTTTTGGTTTAGCGAAATTTATTAAGCCAAGGCCTAAGGCATCTCGTCAAACTCTTCACCTTCTTTGTCCACTTGTGGTGGCATTAGGTGTTCACGCGTAATACCCAACTTCATCGCTAGTGCAGATGCAACGTAGATAGAAGAGTAAGTACCAACCGTAATACCCAGTAGAAGTGCAGTCGCGAAGCCGTGGATCATAGCGCCGCCCTGAACGAACAGTGCGATAACTACGAATAACGTTGTACCAGAAGTGATCAATGTACGGCTCAATGTTTGTGTGATTGAGCTGTTCAGTACTTCAGGCGCTTCACCCTTACGCATCTTACGGAAGTTCTCACGAATACGGTCGAATACAACGATGGTATCGTTGAGGGAGTAACCGACGACCGTTAGCAAGGCTGCTACGATGGTAAGGTCGACCTCAATTTGCATTAGAGAGAACACACCAAGTGTGATGATAACATCGTGCGCCAGTGCTAATACCGCACCCGCAGCCAAACGCCACTCGAATCGCACTGATACGTAGATCAAGATACAGATAAGAGAAACAAGGATAGCAAGGCCACCCGCTTCTGTTAATTCGTCACCCACGTTAGGACCAACGAACTCGATACGACGCATTTCAACTTGCTCACCAGTACCATTCTCAATTGCAGAAAGGATTTGGTTACCAAGCGTTTCGCCCGCTACGCCATCACGTGGACGTAAACGAACCATCACATCACGAGCTGAACCGAAGTTCTGTACCGTTGCATCACCAAAGCCTTCGGCTTCTAGTGCACTACGAATATCAGGAAGGTGTGCCGGTTGTTCAAAACCAACTTCAATCAGAGTACCGCCAGTAAAATCTAGACCCCAGTTCAACGATTTCGTTGTTAGGGTGAAGATAGCAGTACCAATCATCAAGATAGAAAAAACAAAGGCAACCTTTGACCAACGCATAAAGTCGATCATTTTGTCTGCTTTTAGAATCTGAAACATATTAATTCCTAGCCTTAGATCGACAGTTTTTTAACGCGTTTGCCGCCATACATCAGGTTCACGATACAACGTGTTCCGACAATAGCTGTAAACATTGAAGTCAAGATACCGATAGACAGCGTTACCGCGAAGCCTTTGATAGCACCAGTACCCACAGCAAATAGAATGATTGCTGTTAGTAGTGTGGTGATGTTGGCATCGGCGATTGTGCTGAATGCGTTCGCGTAACCTTGGTGAATAGCTTGTTGTGGACTACGTCCATCTCGAAGCTCTTCACGTATCCGCTCAAAGATCAGAACGTTCGCATCAACCGCCATACCGACCGTTAATACGATACCGGCAATACCTGGTAGGGTCATGGTAGCCCCCGGAATCATCGACATAACACCGATAATCAACACCAAGTTAGCCATTAGCGCAACGTTCGCAATCAGACCAAAGCTACGGTAGTAAAGCAGCGTAAACAGCATTACAGCAGCCATACCCCAAACCATCGCCATGATACCCATATCGATGTTTTGCTGACCCATAGATGGACCAATGGTACGTTCTTCTACAATCGAGATAGGCGCAATCAACGCACCAGCACGCAGTAGAAGTGCCAAGTTATGAGCTTCAGCCGTTGAGTCAATACCAGTAATACGGAAGTTACGGCCTAGCGCAGATTGAATCGTCGCTTGGTTAATCACTTCTTCGTGCTTACTTAAGATAACTCGACCTTCCGGTGTTTTACGACCGCTGTCTTTGTACTCTGCAAATACCGTTGCCATTAGCTTACCGATATTCTGACGAGAGAATGCAGACATCTTGCTACCACCTTCGCTGTCTAGCGAGATGTTAACTTGAGGACGACCATATTCATCAACACTTGAGCTTGCATCAGTAATACTTGAACCGCCTAGAATAACGCGCTTCTTAAGTACCACAGGACGACCATCACGATCTTGCTTGATTTCGCTACCCGCAGGGGCACGACCAGAAGCGGCAGCGGCTAAATCAGCACTGCTATCCACTTCACGGAACTCAAGCGTCGCGGTAGCACCAAGGATTTCTTTAGCGCGAGCCGTGTCTTGAACACCAGGCAACTCAACTACGATACGGCTAGAACCTTGACGTTGAACCAAAGGTTCAGCAACACCAAGTTCGTTTACACGGTTACGTAGAATGGTAATGTTTTGCTCAACCGCGTAGTTACGGATTTCTTGAAGGCGAGCCTCTGTAAAGCTTGCAACCAAAGAGAAACGGCCGTTAGATTCAGAATCTACAAACGTCATATCTTGGTGCTTAGATTGCAGTAGCGATTTCGCTTCAGCAAGCTGCTCTTCGTTACGTAGAATCACTTCAACCGCATCTTTACCAGATGGGCGAATCGCACGGTAACGGATTTTCTCTTCACGAAGTTCACTACGGAATGCTTCTTCTTGTTGGCCAACCAGCTTTTGCATCGCAGCGTCCATATCCACTTCCATTAAGAAGTGAACACCACCACGTAGGTCAAGACCAAGTTTCATTGGTGCAGCACCAATAGATTCAAGCCAATTAGGAGTTGAAGCCGCTAGGTTTAAAGCAACGATAACGTCATCGCCTAGTGCTTCTGTGATGATATCACGGGCACTAATTTGCGTATCTGTGTCGTTAAAGCGAACAAGAATGGAACCGTCTTCGAGAGCAACGGATTTAGTAGAAAGGTTTTCTGCTTCAAGAGCATTGGTGACAGCATCCAGCGTAGACATATCTACAGAGGCGCCGCGCGCCCCTGTAACTTGAACTGCCGGATCTTCACCGTATATATTTGGAAGTGCGTACAACGCAGCGATAGCGATGGCAAACACCACCATCAAATACTTCCATAACGGGTAACGGTTTAGCACAGCGAGGATCCTCTAGCTGTTTATAGAGATTTCAGAGTACCTTTTGGTAGCACTGCTGTAACGAAGTCTTTCTTGATAACTACTTCGTTGTTTGCGTTCAGTTCGATAGCAACGTAGTCGCTGTCTTCAGCAATCTTAGTGATCTTGCCAATTAGGCCGCCGCTTGTAAGAACTTCATCGCCTTTGCCCATAGAAGACATAAGGTTCTTGTGCTCTTTAACACGCTTAGCTTGTGGACGGTAGATCATGAAGTAGAAGATCACAGCGAACATACCTAGCATGATAAGCATTTCGAAACCGCCGCCTGCTGGTGCACCTTCTGCTGCTGCGTGAGCTTGAGAAATAAACATTTAAAACATCCTCTATTATATTTTCGTAATTGTTTGTCTAATTGGGTCGCATCCCTTTATTTTCAAGCCCCATCACTCGGAAGAGAGATAGGGCTCGCAAAAAAGAAATACTAAGATTCTTTACCTAGTGGTGGCACTTCACGCCCCATTCTTGCGTAGAACTCTGCAACGAACTCTTCAAAGCGGTCTTCATCGATAGACTGACGAATGTCTGACATTACTCGTTGGTAGAAACGCAAGTTATGAATCGTGTTCAGTCGAGCACCTAGGATTTCGTTACAACGATCCAGATGGTGTAAGTACGACTTGCTGTAGTTCTTACAAGTGTAACAGTCACACTCTGAATCTAGTGGTGTTGTATCGGTTTTATGCTTCGCATTACGGATCTTGATCACACCTTCAGTCACAAACAGGTGGCCGTTACGTGCATTTCGCGTTGGCATTACACAGTCAAACATGTCGATACCGCGACGAACACCTTCAACCAAGTCTTCAGGTTTGCCTACGCCCATTAGGTAACGTGGCTTATCTTCTGGCAGTTGAGGACATGTGTGCTCAAGAATACGGTGCATATCTTCTTTTGGTTCGCCTACTGCTAGGCCACCTACTGCGTAACCGTCAAAACCAATTTCAGTTAGGCCTTTAACGGATACATCACGAAGGTCTTCGTACACGCCACCTTGAACGATGCCGAACAGTGAGTTCGGGTTTTCAAGTTTGTCGAAGTGGTTACGTGAACGCTCAGCCCAACGAAGAGACATCTCCATTGAGTCTTTTGCTTCTTTGTGTGTCGCAGGGTAAGGCGTACACTCATCGAAGATCATTACGATGTCTGAACCTAAATCTTTTTGGATTTCCATAGACTTCTCAGCGTCCATAAAGATCTTGTCACCGTTTACAGGGTTACGGAAATGAACACCCTCTTCAGTGATTTTACGCATTGCACCTAGGCTGAATACTTGGAAACCGCCTGAATCAGTCAGGATAGGACCGTGCCAGTTCATAAAATCGTGCAGGTCACCGTGCATTTTCATGATTTCTTGACCAGGACGTAGCCATAGGTGGAATGTGTTACCTAATAGGATTTCAGCACCTGTATCTTTTACTTCTTCAGGTGTCATACCTTTAACAGTACCGTAAGTACCTACAGGCATGAATGCTGGGGTTTCAACGGTACCGCGTTCAAACTGAAGTTGACCACGACGTGCGCCGCTATTAGTTTTTTTAAGTTCGTATTTTAATTTCACGAAGCCTCCAATATGCCAGAGAAACAATCTGACTGTTAATTCAGAACCTTAGGCCAAACAAAAGTTCAGTCTAGTGGGTTCTATGAGGAGCGGTCGCGTATTCCTTGCGAGAGATTAGACAGACACCCTGCCCGACTCCTAGCTTACTGCTAGCACCCGTAAATTTTTGTATCGCTTAAACCAGCTTAAATTAGCTCGTTTTCTTATTGATGAACATAGCATCGCCGTAGCTGAAGAAACGATATTCGCTCTTCACGGCGTGATCGTATGCGCCCATCACATTGTCGTAGCCAGCAAATGCACTCACCAACATAATCAGTGTTGATTCTGGCAAGTGGAAGTTGGTAATCAAGCAATCCACCAACTGGTATTCATAGCCAGGGAAGATGAAGATTTCTGTATCACCAAAGAAAGGAACGAGTTCGGTGCCTTTCTTTACTGCATCTTGAGCTGCACTTTCTAGTGAACGTACTGATGTTGTACCAACAGCAATAATACGACCGCCACGAGCTTTTGCTGCAGCTACGGCGTCAACCACTTCTTGCGGTACTTCAACGTACTCTGCATGCATGTGGTGATCGTTAATATTATCAACTTTTACTGGCTGGAACGTACCAGCACCAACGTGAAGCGTCACGTAAGCAAACTCAACACCTTTTTCTTTCATGTCAGCCATTAGCTTGTCATCAAAGTGAAGGCCTGCTGTTGGCGCTGCAACCGCCCCCGGCTTTTCATTATAGACAGTCTGGTAGCGCTCTTTATCTGCATCTTCATCAGGACGATCGATGTAAGGAGGCAGTGGCATGTGACCAACACTGTTAAGAATCTCTAAAACGCTTTGATCGGATGTGAAATGGATTTCGAATAACGCATCATGACGCGCCACCATTTCAGCTTCATACTCATCGTTCTCACCAAGGAACAACTTGGTACCCGGTTTCGGTGATTTAGAACAACGAACATGCGCAAGAATGCTTTTCTCATCAAGCATACGTTCAACCAGCACTTCAAGCTTGCCGCCTGAAGCCTTGCGACCAAATACACGAGCTGGAATCACTCGAGTGTTATTGAAAACAACAAGATCGCCTGGCTCAACCAAGTCTAAAACGTCTTTAAACGAACCATCAGCTAGGTTACCGCTGTTGCCATCTAATTTAAGCAGGCGGCTTGCTGTACGCTCCTCTTGAGGGTAGCGAGCAATGAGTTCATCTGGTAGGTCAAAGTGAAAATCTGAAACTTGCATGTGTCTAGTCTTGTCTTAGTTGATGAGATTTGTGCCGTTGACGAATCATAAATCGTAGTTGCTGGATAATCGTTACGGTAAGTCAATCGTTACCAGAAACACATCGCAAACACGACTAAAAATTTCGCAGTGGGCTAGTATAGGCACACGAGCCGCAATAGCAAGGTTTACAGCACTGGATTATTGTAAAGAGGCGTAAAATAATGCTACTGATTCACCTCCTCAAACGAAAGAATTAGTTGCATAAAACTCACCCAAGAATGCGTCAGATCTCAGTTATTTTTTGGATAAAAAACTATAGTAATAGCAACAAATAAAAAAGAAGGAGGTTCGTATGATCAAGGTTGAAGATATGATGACTCGCAACCCTCATACCCTATTGCGCTCACACTCACTGGCCGATGCTAAGCACATGATGGAAGCGCTTGATATCCGCCATATACCGGTCGTTGATTCCGATAGGCATCTACTAGGTGTCGTCACACAACGAGACGTTCTAGCCGCTCAAGAATCCAGCCTACAAAACATCCCACAAGCTCAATCTTTTACTCTTGCTACTCCGCTCAACGACATCATGCACAAAAGTGTTATGTCGGTAGAGCCGCGTGCAGGATTAAAAGAATCGGCTATTTATATGCAGAAGCACAAAGTGGGCTGTTTACCTGTCGTAGAAAACCACGAACTAGTAGGCATAATTACAGACAGCGATTTCGTCACGATAGCGATCAATTTGCTGGAGCTGCAAGAAGAAGTAGAGCCAGAAGAAGCGGAAGTAGAGTAACGCTCGGAAGTGATATAAAGAAGAGCGGCCAATTCAGCCGCTCAGAGGGATTGTTGTCGCAGCGGATTATTATAGAAGCTCAGATACCACATCTGCTAACTGATGGAATGTCTCACGACGCGAAGAGCTTGGTCGCCACACAAGGCCAATATCTCGGTAGGCCTGTTGACCAGGAGGATCGATCACAACAAGATTCTGGTTTTCCAATAAACCGTGGTCGATCGCCATCTGAGGAATAAAGGTAGTACCTAACCCATTAGCTACCATTTGCACCAATGTGTGTAAGCTAGTTGCTGTGAACGGGTTTATCTTCTCTTTGTCGGTTAACTTACACGCTGACACGGCATGCTCGGTTAAGCAATGCTCGTTCTCCAACAAGAATACAGATTCGTCTGGCAGGTCATCGTATTTAATCGGAACGCGAATACCATCAGCTTGATTGCGACTGATCACCATCCGGAAAGGGTCTTGCCCAACAACTTGGCTTTCCATATTGTCTATATCGACAGGCAAAGCCAGAATCAGTACATCTAGGTCTCCATGACGGAGCGCAGCCAATAGGTTGGTTGTTGTATCTTCACGTAACAGCAGATTTAGTTGTGGAAAGCGCTGGTTCGCTTCTTGTACCAAATCGCACAAAAGAAAAGGAGCAATAGTAGGGATACACCCAACTCGCAACTGCCCTTGCATCGCATCCCCGTTACATAGATTTCCAAGCTCTACGAGATCTTGTCCTTTCGCTAGTAGCTCTCGACCGTGCTTTACCACCAGCTCACCTGCTTGCGTGAAAACCAGCGGGCTCTTTTTATCTTTCTTCTCATAAAGCGGGCAACCGATGAGTTCTTCTAGGTTTTGAATGCCTTTACTTAGCGTAGATTGACTGACGAAACAGCGATCAGCGGCATCACTGAAATGACGAGTTTCGTGAAGAGTAACAAGATAGTGAAGTTGCTTAAGACTTGGCCATTTATTCATGAAATTACTTTGTAATATGAGTAGGATAAGTTACGTAAAGGTCATTCGACCTAAGGACAGGACAAAGAATAAGCTTATCGCTTTTTTCGATTAACTTAATCTATTTAATTCGCTTTTTTCTATAGTACCGATTGTACTATAGTTTGTCCCGTAGAAACGGAGCCCAAACAAAGATGTGTTGGGCCAACTAATTTTTTAGGAGATTCCAAAATGGTACTAGTAGGTCGTCAAGCCCCTGACTTTACTGCAGCAGCTGTTCTAGGTAACGGTGAGATCGTTGATAACTTCAACTTCGCAGAATTCACTAAAGGTAAGAAAGCTGTAGTTTTCTTCTACCCACTAGACTTCACTTTCGTTTGTCCTTCAGAGCTAATCGCTTTCGACAACCGTCTTGAAGATTTCCAAGCTAAAGGCGTTGAAGTAATCGGTGTTTCTATCGATTCTCAATTCTCTCACAACGCATGGCGTAACACTGCTATCGCTGATGGCGGTATCGGTCAAGTTAAATACCCTCTAGTTGCTGACGTTAAGCACGAGATCTGCAAAGCATACGATGTTGAGCACCCAGAAGCAGGCGTTGCTTTCCGTGGTTCTTTCCTAATCGACGCTGACGGTCTTGTACGTCACCAAGTAGTTAACGATCTTCCACTAGGTCGTAACATCGACGAAATGCTACGCATGGTAGACGCACTAAACTTCCACGAGAAGAACGGTGAAGTTTGTCCTGCACAATGGGAAGAAGGTAAATCAGGTATGGACGCATCTCCAAAAGGTGTTGCAGCATTCCTATCTGAGCACGCTGACGACCTAAGCAAGTAATTACCTCTTAAGCCCGAACTCAACGCGGGTTAATGGTTGGAAGACTCTCTATAAAGAGACATAAAGCATAAGCTAATAGCGCAAAGCGCACCGCCAATCAGTTAAGAAGTAAAGTCCTATTAAAAGCCCGAAGTTAACGCTTCGGGCTTTTTGTTTTCCCCTCCTCACCGCCACCCTAAACTGCCTCTTGTGATACATAATTGAGGTAGCTCTAAACCCAAACTTTACCCCTATTTTCCTCTGCTATAACCTATTCATGTCCGTATCTAGATTGCTATGATTTCATCAGTATCTTTTTGAACGGATAAACACGATGAACACCGAAATTGAAGTCTGTATCGATAACTTAGAATCTCTTCATAACGCACTATCTGGTGGCGCGAATCGAATTGAGCTTTGCTCTTCATTGGCACTTGGCGGATTAACTCCAAGCTTCGGAATGATGAAACAAGCGGCAATAGTTTCGTCGGTTCCGGTCTACGCTATGATACGCCCAAGACAAGGCGACTTCATTTTCGATAACGACGATATGCTCTGTATGCTTGAAGATATTGAAGCTTGTGCAAATGCAGGATTGGATGGGGTCGTACTTGGTGTGTTAGCGCCGAACGGAAGTATCGATATGCCAAAAATGCAGCAACTGTCTGAAAAAGCGCACTCGTTAAAGCTTGGAATTACCTTTCATAGAGCCATCGATCAAAGCTCTGATTACCAAGCAGCATTAGAGCAGGTGATTACACTTGGATGCGAAAGAGTCCTGACATCAGGGCTTGCTGTTAATGCTGAGCAAGGCATCGATGTATTGGCAGCAATGGTCAAACAAACCGATGGACGAATTGATATCATGGCTGGGGCTGGCGTTAACGCTGCGAATGCCAAAATGATTCAAATCGCTACCCAAGTACCTGCTCTTCACCTTTCAGGTAAATCAACAAGACCGAGCCTAATGGAAAACAACTCAAGTGCTCAAATGGGCAGTGATAATATTGATGATTATCAGATCCCAGTGACAGATGCGAGTAAGATATCTGATGTGAGAGCCGCCCTCACCGCTTAGGGCAATAATCGCCAGCATAAATCCAGAGAACCTCGCTGACTAATCTAACTGACTGACGTATATTAGATTTAATAGCGCAGAAAACTTTCATGGATAGATATGGCTAAAGACTTATTCAGCTCTCTTGATTTAAACCTGTTACGAACATTTTTGATTGTTTATCAAGAAAAAAACACCAGAAAGGCTGCGGAACGACTCTTTGTTTCACAGCCTGCTGTTAGTCAGGCCTTACAGAAGCTGCGCCACCACTTCAACGATGACCTTTTTGTAAAGGTACATGGTGGCTTACAACCGACCGCTTTCTCAGAACAGCTCACCAATGAAATCAAGCCGTTTATGGACGGTCTATCTTTCGCTATTAATACATCAAACACTTTCGACCCGAAAGATATCGACTACACACTTAAAATAGCTCTATCACCTATCGTGCTATCTTGTTTATCTGGTTCTTTATTTAAGATGATAAGAGAGCAAGCTCCGAATGCGAATCTAGAATTACTCTCTTGGACCAATGCTTCTGTTTCTGACATTCAAAAAGGTGAGGTGTTGATGGGGATCAGTTACCTTGGTAGCAAAACGAGTAAAGAAGTTTATACGAAGAAATTAATTGAACTAACAGGGCGTATTTTTGTAAGAAAAGACCATCCTTTAAAGCAAGAAATCGTTACACCTTATGACGTGGTAGGGTACGATATCGCTTCACTAGTCACACCCGGTTGGAACGACAACCATAGTTTGGCATCGAATATCCTAACTGAGCTTTCTATTGAGCATAATGTTGGTTTCCGTAGTGAGCTAATTATGGCGGTCATTGATGTCATTCAACATACAGATATGTACATGCCACATTCGAATCTTTTCCTCGTTGATAATTACCCAACCCTACGCGGAATCGATGTTGTGATAGATGGCGAGCCTCCCAAAACTCCTGTTTACTGCCACTTACATACTAAAAACAGAAACTCCCCTACTACCAATTGGTTATTTGAGTTAATACAAAAAGCACTGTCAACTCAGATTAATAAGTAATACTTATTATAGAGATACCAATATCTACTTAGCCGAAAAATAAAACACTGTTTAATATTAGCCCTATCAAAACGGATACTGAACTACGAAGGATCGTGCAGTTAAGTTAACCCTAGATAGAGACTAATATGAAAATTGCACTTACTACCCTAATTTCAGCTTCACTACTTTCTGTTCCAGTTTTTGCAAACAACTTTGACAGCCAACACCGTGTGGGTATCGGTTACAACCAAACTCAGGTCGACGATTGGCTAGCGGATGACACAGTTGATTGGGGTAACGGTATCAAACTTGAGTATGGTTATGAATTTAACCGTATCGTAGGTATCAACGTTTCTTACGCAACGAATAGTGACGACGAAAACGTTGAAGGCATAAAAGCTGAGATCGATGGTTACAAGTTCCAAGTTGATGCTGACATCGGTTATAAATTTGAATTGGATGGCTTCTCTTTAAAACCTTATGGTGTTCTGGGCCTAGCTCGTCAAAGTGAAGATAATTCAATTAGCATCCTAGACAAGAAGTGGACTGAATCATACAACGATACCAGCTTAGTTGTTGGCCTAGGTGGTCGAGCTGAATTCGGACCACACCTATACACTGACATGCGCTTTGAATTTGCGAGCTACGATGACGTAGATTACAACACATTCTCATGGACTGTCGGTTACCGCTTCTAATTGAATGAAAAAGCCAGTGTCTAAACTGGCTTTTTGCGATCAGTCAATTGCTGGGTTCTAAGACCTCATCAAAGTTGACCCACTTTCGAACAATTCGAATCAAAATTCATTGCAGCCACGGACGGCTAATTGCTTTAGGTATTTTTATGAAGATAAAAACTTCCCTGCTTTTACTTTCTACCCTTTCTACTTCCGTTTCAGCAAGTGCTCTTCATCTATCCCCAGAACTAAAAATTGGCTCTTATCATGGTTTCGGAGTTCAAGCTGGCATCACTGATGTGGCAAATTTAGGTGCCGTTTATCTTAGCTATTCTCACCTTTGGTATGACAGCGATCGATATGACGAAACGGTTGATGCGTATCGTGTTGGTATCCAAAACATGTTTGGAAGAAACCAAACCCACGGCTTTCAGGCTGAGATTGGTGTGGCAAGTTATGACGGTACAAAAACGCGCTCAGGCGAAGTAGAAGAGAAAACAACACATGGTATAAGCCTAGGTGGTGCCTACGTTTACCAAGCGACACCAATGCTTGGATTACGTGCTGGTGTTGATATGAATATTTTTGATCACAACAAAACCTTTGTGCCTTACGACACAACGGTCAATTTCAATCTTGGTGCCATTATTAGCTTCTAAAGATAAGCTCTATTTTAGTGCGTCATCAAGGCTTTGATCGCCTAAGTGACGTACATCTTTACCCTTCACAAAGTAAATAATGTATTCGCAGATATTTTGGCAGCGGTCTCCCACTCGCTCGATCGCACGAGCTGACCACATCACCTGCAAAATATTGGGAATGTTCTTAGGATCTTCCATCATATAGGTCATTAACTGACGAATAACGGCCTCGTACTCCGCATCCAACTTATCATCAAGCTTGTGAACTTCTGCTGCTGCATCAACATCCATACGAGCAAAAGCATCTAATACTTGGTGAAGCATGGTGATTGCCTGACGGCAAAGGGGCTCTAACGAAACATGGAATTTCTGCTCTTTGGTTGAAGGGATCTCGATAGCACCTTGAGCAATTTTAGAGGCAACATCGCCAATACGTTCCAGATCGGTGATCGTTTTGATGATCGCCATAATCAAACGCAGATCTTTCGCTGTTGGCTGACGCTTTGCAATGATTCGAGTACACGCCTCATCAATCGACACTTCCATCGCATTCACTTTGTGGTCATCACGAATCACTTTTTTGGCCAATTCAACATCGTCTTTATGAAGCGCCTGCATTGCAAACGAGAGTTGCTGCTCCACTAACCCGCCCATGGTCAATACATGAGTACGGATCGATTCTAACTCGACATTGAATTGCCCTGAAATGTGGCGACCGAAATGCATACTTGCTCCTTGAAAGAAATGAAGAAAGCCATTTTTGTAGAGTGACTTAGCTCTAGATGACATCTTTGTAGAGGTTAGCCATATCTACCAGTAATGTAGTCTTCCGTCTGGTTTTTCAATGGAGACGTAAAAATTGAGTCCGTATCTGAGTACTCGATCAATTTTCCCATATGAATAAATGCAGTATGGTCACTCACGCGAGCTGCCTGCTGCATGTTATGAGTAACAATCACCACTGTGTATTGGGTTTTGAGATCGTTGATCAACTCTTCAATCGTCAAAGTAGAAATAGGGTCCAGTGCCGATGTTGGCTCATCTAACAACAGCACTTCAGGCTCAATCGCAACCGCACGAGCGATAACCAAACGCTGCTGTTGGCCACCAGATAAACCAAAAGCATTCTCATGCAATCGGTCTTTCACTTCATCCCATAATGCAGCAGCGCGCAGAGAGCGCTCAACCGCATCATCAAGGTCTCGGCTGTTGCTAACGCCTTGTAGCCTCAAGCCATAAACCACATTCTCATAGATAGATTTAGGAAAAGGGTTTGGACGCTGGAATACCATACCAACACGACGTCGTAAGGTCGCGACATCAACCTTAGGGTGATACACGTTCTTACCATGAAGCTTCACTTTCCCGGAAACCTTACAGCCTTCAACAAGATCGTTCATGCGATTAATACAGCGCAGCAGAGTCGACTTACCACAGCCAGAAGGGCCGATAAAAGCCGTCACCTGCCCCTTCGGGATCTGCATCGAGATATCATCAAGTGCTTGGCTCTCTTTATAGTAAAGATTTAGCCCTTCAATCGAGATAGCAATTTGCTCATCCTTCAGGTTGTGAACATCAAGTGGTGCTTGGTAACCCAAGGTTTCATTAATCGAGAACATCTAATCTTGTCCTAAGGTTCGGTATTTTTCACGCAAGTTATTACGGATATTGATGGCTGTTAAGTTCAACCCAACAATCACCGTAACCAATAAAAATGAAGTCGCATACACTAAAGGTCGTGCCGCTTCGATATTAGAGGTTTGAAAACCAACATCATAGATATGAAAGCCTAAATGCATGAACTTTCTGTCTAAGTGTAGATAAGGGAACTGACCATCGACTGGCAAGCTGGATGCTAACTTCACAACCCCCACCAGCATGAGTGGTGCAACTTCCCCCGCAGCTCTCGCGATTGCCAAAATCAAACCAGTGATAATCGCTGGGCTTGCCATCGGTAAAACAATGCGCCAAAGCGTCTCAAATTGAGTCGCACCAAGCGCTAATGAACCGTGCCTCACTGCACTAGGAATGCGCGTTAAGCCCTCTTCAGTAGTTACGATAACCACTGGAAGCGTCAATACCGCTAAGGTTAGTGCTGACCAAAGTAGACCCGGTGTGCCAAATGTCGGAGCGGGTAATCGCTCTGCATAAAACAACGTATCAATCGAGCCACCAATGGTATAGACGAAGAAGCCTAAACCAAAAACGCCATACACGATTGACGGTACACCCGCCAAGTTAATCACGGCGATACGAATCAAACGTGTCAGTGCGTTGTTTTTTGCGTATTCATGAAGATATATCGCAGCGACCACGCCAAGCGGCATCACGACGATCGACATAAGAATAACTAACAGTACCGTGCCGAAAATGGCAGGAAATACACCGCCTTCAGAGTTTGAGTCTCGTGGGTTCTCTGATAAGAACTTCCAAACTTGTTTGCCCCAGTGCCCAACCTTTTCTAGGTAAGACATATTATTCGGGTACCAATAATCCAGAATGTGACTGAGCGAGATCTCGACCAACTCTCCGGTCATATCCTCAACCAGCAAGCTTTCAACATTAAGCTGCGTTCTAAGGTGCTCAAGCTTAACTTCGGCTTCACCTAACTGGCGGTTTAATTCCAGTTTAGTTTGAGTATAGGTTTTAAGGTATTCATCGCTCACTGACTCATTGAGTTCAAGCTTACGCTTTTCTAAGCGCAGGTTTTCCAATTGCCAGCTGATATTACGAATTTCTTGGTTCACGACACGCGACGTTTCTTTACGTAACGTATCAGCGAACGCCAAGCCTTGTTCGAGCTTTTGGTCTATGTTCGAATCAAAGGTGCCAGAAGCGGTTTTAAATCCCACTGGCTTACCAAAGAAATAACCACCTCGACTTCGTTCAATCACAACCCAATCTAGCGGGGTAGTTGGTTCACGTAAGTTAACATCCAGAATGGAAACAAAGTCCGCAGGGTACAGCTCTCTGTTGGCAACTTTGATGCTTAAGCGCTGTATTAGCCCTGTCGACAAATTTTGCGGTGACAAAAGATCATGGACTTGTGGAACTTGCTCTATCGGGATGTATTTTCGTTCATATAACTGACCAACCAATACATCTTGTTTTGATACGGTTTCGTCAAGATCGACCACGAGCGATAAGTCTTTGGAATCAACTTGCCATTGGTACAAAGGTGCGGGCCAAAAATAGGTTAAGCCCTTCCAACCAATCAGCAGCATTAGGCCAAGAACAGAAAGCATACTGATGCTCACCGCCCCACCCGTTAACCAGATCCACGGAGAGCCAGATTTAACCCAAGATAATAATGACTTAAGTTTATTCATCATGATCGACCTTGCTCGTGACGTACTGAAATCAAAGAGCTGCAAAGATCGTGAGGTGCGCTAGCCAAACCACTAAAAGCCATTGATACACATTGAGGCAAACCTTTAAAACTACAGCGCACGATATTTATCTCTCAGTCTTTGTCTAACCCACTCAGCAACTGAGTTCACCGCGAATGTGAAGATAAACAGCAAAAGTGCAGCCAAGAACAACAAGCGGAAATGAGAACCGCCCACTTCAGATTCTGGCAATTCAACAGCAATCGTTGCCGATAAGGTTCTCATCCCTTCCAAAATATTCCAGTCAAGAATTGGAGTATTACCTGTCGCCATCAAGACGATCATGGTTTCACCAACCGCTCGCCCTAGGCCCATCATAACCGCAGAAAAGATACCTGGACTCGCCGTCAATAGCACCACATAAATAAGCGTCTGCCACGCCGTAGCACCCAACGCTAATGAGCCATCAGATAAATGTTTAGGTACAGAGAAAATAGCATCTTCAGCAATAGTGAAAATCGTTGGGATGACCGCAAAGCCCATAGCAAAACCAACCACTAGCGCATTGCGTTGGTCAAAGTCGATACCATAGCTGGCCAAGAAGGTTCGAATATCACCACCAAATAACAAGGCTTCAATGTTGTTTCCACCAGCAAACACCGCAACCACTGTAATCACCAATACTGGAATCAATATCAGAGCATGCCAACCATTAGAGAAGCGACCCGTTACCATCTTCGGTAAACAGAACCAAACAAGTCCAGTCAACAGTGTGCTCAGTGGTAATAACACCATTAATGAGAAGACAGCTGTTAAATGTGTCTCAACGATTGGAGCAAACCAAAGCCCGGCCAAGAATCCGATGATCACGGTCGGAAGTGCTTCCATCAGTTCTATCGAAGGCTTCACCACTCTTCGCATGCGCGGAGACATGAAATATGCGGTGTAAATAGCTCCGAGCACAGCAACAGGCACGGCAAACATCATCGCAAACAGAGCGGCTTTAATAGTACCGAATGTGATAGGTACTAAACTGAATTTCTCTTCAAAGTCATCGTTAGCCGACGTTGATTGCCAAACGTATTGCGGCTCAGGGTAACTTTCATACCAGACCTTTTGCCAAAGTGATGAGAATGAGATTTGTGGGTATTCATTGTCGACTTTAGCGACACTGATGGTGCCATCAATCAAGGTCGCCAGATGCAGTTCATTAGCAGACATAGCCGCTAATTGTGGTGATTTATCAAATGCTCGCTCGAACAACGACAGCTTTTCACTGGTCGTATAGTGGCTTTGTAATGTGCCGTTCTTATAGAAGCTATAAAAACCCTTTCTATAAGTATCAGGAAGAATAAATTGCACTTGTTCAGCAAGTTGGAAGTCTCGAATATGGGTCAGGCTACGTTTTTCATCTTTGAGTACATCGAACCACTGAGAAACCTGTCCATCCTCATGCGTAACCAACAACGAGTATGCACCAGACAATAAATCGATGCTTTTTACGGAATGCTTCGCATCATTTAAGCTAAGATCAATCACTTCACGAACATCAAAACCGTTATCTGATAGTTTCAAAACAACCAAATCCGATTGTGCTCGGAGATATAAAGTTTGCCCATCAGGTGTGACAAGCAGTTGCTGTTGCAAGCCCAGCTTATCCGATAGCCATTGGCTCTTCTGAAAAACATACTGACCAGTAAGGTCACTCTGATACCACTTAACCAAGACTCGTTGGTCACTTAACTGAGCGGCAACCGTAATCCCACGCCCATTTTTAGAGAACGCGAATTTGTCGATCGTCGCCCCATTTGATGATTCATCATTTAAAAACGGTTCAGGGAGAGTAATTTGCTCAATTTTAGGTTCGGCTTCACTGCCCTTTTTCAGCATAGGCGCACTATACTCAGGATAGAAAAAAGTAAGATTGCTTGCGCTGTCGGCAAAGGCAAACCAATTTTCAGATGGGGTATTTCGAGAAAAGGCGATGGGGTTGGCTACAACATCACGCTCAAAGTAAGAGTATGTATTTTGAGACTCTAAATCCCAAAACTGTACCAAACCGGATTTTTCGATAGTAAATGCATGTTGACCATATTCATCAACCGATAAGACGATAGGCTCTTCTACGGCAACGGTCTTTACGGCTTGGTCTGTCTCTAAACCAGTATCTGAAAATACCGGTAAAATGACCATTGCCAAGTAAACAAAGATCAATACTAGGGCAGCTAGAACACTGACCGCGCCACATGTCACCGAAAAACGGACGAGACGATCTTTCAACCATCTTTTTTTGTCGCGCTCTTTCAATGAAAATTGGGCTGAAGCCATCTGTTTATCTACCTTTTTTTAGCTACTGACATAATATGTACGTTAGATGACAATTATATTACAAGTTACGTTAAACAACTGAAACTAATAACAAGTTTGTTAGCCATATTTCTTAAAGTAAGATCATAGATTTTGTGCATTTTGCCATTCTACTTTAAAGTAATCAGCTCTATAGCCAGTACTCAAGGATTCTCATCTCGATGGAAAAAGACTATGTCACAAAAGAACTTAGCTGGTTATCCTTCAACGAAAGAGTGCTCCAAGAAGCGGCAGACAAGTCAGTCCCCTTAATCGAAAGAGTTCGTTTTTTAGGTATTTACTCGAAAAACCTCGATGAGTTTTACAAAGTCCGATTTGCTGATGTGAAGCGAAAGATCTTACTTCAAGATCCACAGCTAATCTCCAACTCACCGAAAACCTTACTGACTAAAATGCAGAGCAAAGCGAGAAAGCTCGATGCTCAATTCCATGAACTGTATAACGACTTGCTATTGGAATTGGTACGCAATCGTATTTTTCTGGTCAACGAACAACAAATCAGCGAAGAACAAAGTGGCTGGATAAAAAAGTACTTTAAGAAAAAAGTGCTGCCACACTTAACTCCGCTGCTCTTGAACGAAGATAGCCAGCTACTCAATATTCTCAAAGATGAACAAAGTTACTTAGCCATCGACATCGAGCATGAGGCATCTTCTCAATATGTGTTACTCGAAATCCCATCAGAGACACTCCCTCGATTTGTTAAGCTACCAGAACCTTCGGGTTCGCAACGTACGACTTTGATCTTGTTAGATAATATAGTTCGATTTTGTTTGGATGACTTACTTAAAGGATTCTTTGAGTATGACTCATTGCGTAGTTTTGCGATAAAAATGACACGTGATGCCGATTATGATCTTCAAGAAGACAATGAAAATAACCTATTAGAATCGATGTCTTTAGGTTTAGAACAGCGCTTAACGGCACTGCCGATACGTCTGATCTATGAGTCAGAAATGCCCGCTGAAATGCTCAACTTCTTACAAGTCAGACTTAAGCTATCTGACTATGACAGTGTCATCGCAGGTGGTCGCTATCATAACTTCAAACATTTCTCTGAGTTCCCAAGCCTTAATCGACGTGATTTAATTAATCGCCCACTACCCGCGATTAAGTGCGCGCATTTCAGCCATTACCCAAACTATTTCGAAGCGATTAAAGCTCGTGACATCTTACTTCATTATCCTTATCACACCTTTAGTCACATCACTGAACTTGTTAGGCAGGCTTCCTTTGATCCCAAGGTAACCTCTATCAAAATAAACGTTTACCGTGTTGCGGAAGGCTCAAAACTCCTCAGCTCGATCATCGATGCGGCGCACAATGGCAAAAAGGTCACTGTGGTTGTCGAGCTGCAAGCCCGCTTTGATGAGCAAGCCAACATTCAATGGACCAAGAAACTTCAAGAAGCGGGTGTAAAAGTCATCCATGGCATCCCTAGTTTGAAGATCCATTCCAAGCTGCTGCTCATCAAACGAAAAGAAGGCAAGTATACAGAGCATTATGCCCATATTGGCACTGGCAACTTCCATGAAGTTACAGCGCGGGTGTATACCGATTTTTCTCTGCTCACTGCGAATGAAGATTTGACTCAAGAGGTGAGACAAGTCTTTAAGTATATTGAAAACCCTTATCAAAAGTCCCAGTTCAAACAACTGATTGTGTCACCGAAGAATACAAGAAAACGCCTCTATCAGTTGATAGATAATGAAATACAAAACGCGATAGAAGGTAAACCTGCAAGCATCACTCTAAAACTCAACAACTTGGTCGATCGAGAGATCATTGAAAAGCTCTATCAGGCTAGCCAAGCCAATGTAAAAGTGAGAATGGTCATTCGCGGCATGTGCTCTCTTGTCCCTGGCATACCCAACATCAGTGATTATATTGAGATAGTCAGTGTGGTCGATCGTTTCCTCGAACACCCTAGAGTGATGATATTTGGTAACGCTGGAAAGCCGAAGGTCTATATATCTTCCGCTGACTGGATGACACGGAACTTTGATCACCGCATCGAAGTTGCAGCCCCAATTTTAGATCCAAAGATCAAGCAAGCCATTATCGATATCACCGAGTTTCATTTCGATGACAGCAATAAAGCTCGAGTACTAAACCAATCGATGAGCAACCCTTACATACAACCACCAGCAAACCCACTTGATTACCCGACGTCACAACTCTCCACTTACCACTATATTAAACGTATGGAGAAAGTTGCTCGCAAGAAGTACAAACAAGAGAAGAAATCATGCCGCTAATTGATAACAAACATTCTCGATGTATTGCCGCTATCGACTTGGGTTCGAACAGCTTCCACATGGTGGTTGCCCGGGTATTCGATCAACACCTGCAATTAGTCAGCAGACACAAACAGAAAGTGAGATTAGGTGATGGATTGGATGAACGTAACGTCCTATCCGAAAGCGCTATCGAGCGAGGCCTAGAATGCCTCAAGGTGTTCGCAGAACGACTGGCGGATTTTGAGCTTGATGATGTCAGAGTTGTTGCGACTCATACCCTAAGAAAAGCCAAAAACGCTAAAGACTTCTTAGAGCAAGCCAAGCCACTGTTCCCTTTTCCAATAGAGATCATCTCAGGTCAAGAAGAAGCTCGAATAATCTATAACGGTGTAGAGCACACTCAAACCGCTTCTGAATCTAAGTTGGTTATTGATATCGGTGGTGGCAGTACCGAACTCGTCGCCGGACAAGGCTTTACTCCTCTAATTATGCGCAGTTTACCGATGGGATGCGTCAACTTCACTCAACGCTATTTTGCTGACGAAGGGCTAACTTCACAGCACTTATCAGATGCTTATACTGCAGCTACTCGTCTATTGATGCCATTGATTGAAGAATACACAAAAGCCCCTTGGGAAATCGCTTTTGGCTCATCTGGTACCGCGAAATCAATAAAAGAGGTACTCATTGGCTTAGGGTTCACCGACGGTCTCATTACGCCCCAACGCCTGTCTTATTTGAAGAATCACTTATGTGAATTTTCATCATCCAACACCTTAAACCTTTCAGGCTTAAGTGATGAGAGAAAGCCTGTGTTTGCTGCTGGCGTCACCATTCTTTCAGCAACCATGGATACGCTAGACATCAAGGAGTTACATTTTTCTGATGGAGCCCTGAGAGAAGGCGTTCTTTATGACATGGAGGATCGATTTAAAGATATTGATGTTCGAACAAGAACTGCCGAAACGCTCGTCTCTCGATACCATGTAGACGTAACTCATGGCGAGAAAGTCAAAGTACTCGCCCTTGCATTGCTGAAACAAGTGCAGCCTCAAGTAACAACTGCGGTCACTAATGAGCTGTATGATCTGCTTAGTTGGGCTACGTTGCTTCATGAAGTAGGACAAAGCATTGCATTCCAAGGCTATCACCGTCATTCAGCTTATCTGCTTAAGCACACGACAATGCCAGGCTTCAATACTGAGCAGCAGCGTTTTATATCAACATTGGTTCGCTATCAAAGAAAAGCGCTCAAGCTACAAGATTTGCCGGAACTTTCTCTGTTTACCCAACAACAAATCACCCTGCTGATTCGTATATTGAGACTTGCTATCTTACTCAACCGTCAGCGAAATCAAGCACTAGCTCCAGACGTAACTCTAACGATTGAACAACAAGATAACTGGGAATTGAAAGGATCTAACAGCGATTGGTTGACCCAAAACCAACTGCTTGATTGTGAACTTAAAGAAGAGCAACAACGTTGGAAAAATGCCGGATGGTCGTTAAAGCTAAAATAACGAACCGTCAAAATAAAACAGCCTGCGACATCGCAAGCTGTTCATACGTTTTCTTCTAAGTTTGTCGTAGCCTGAATTAGAGCCCGACTTTTGCCAACTCTTGCTCTGCGAACTCAGACGGTATTGCTAAATAGCCATCTTTCTCTACAAGTTCTTGTCCTTGCTTTGAGAACACAAAAGTGAGGAACTCTCTCTCAACGGGAGAAAGCGGTTTATCTGGGTGTTTATTCACGTAAACATAAAGAAAGCGCGATAGAGGGTAATCACCACTCAAGATGTTCGCTCGAGTCGGCTCTACAAAATCAGAACCATACTCAGCAATAGGAATTAGCTTAACGCCAGCGACACGATAACCAATGCCTGAGTAACCTATCCCACTGATTGATGATGCGACCGACTGTACAACCGATGCAGAACCTGGCTGCTCATTGACTCGGTTCTTAAAGTCACCACCGCATAATGCGTTTTGTTTGAAATAGCCATAGGTTCCCGAAACGGAATTGCGCCCAAACAGCTGGAATCGATGTTTCGCCCAAGGTTGGTCGACGCCTAGATCTTGCCAATCGTTGAGCGGCTTCGTCGCACCACAGCGTAATGTCTCTGAAAAGATGCCATCAATCTGACGAAAGTTGAGCCCCTCAATAGGGTTATCGCGGTGCACAAAAAGTCCAATCGCATCGATCGCGACTCGCAGTGCTGTCGGCTTATAACCATGCTCTCTTTCAAACGCTTCAATTTCTCGCAAGCGCATCGGACGACTCATGGGCCCTAGATGAGCAGTGCCTTCTGTTAAGGCTGGAGGCGCAGTAGAAGAACCAGATGCTTGAACCTGAGCGTTAACATTTGGATAGTAAGATTTAAACTCTTCCACCCATAACGTCGTCATGCCCGCTAAGGTATCCGAACCTACCGATAATAAGCTCCCAGAAATGCCCGGAACCTTAGAATAATCAGGAAGTGAGTCGACACTCTGTTCGGCATGAACAGGGTTAACCAAAGCAAACGCTAATAATGAGCTGACTGGCAAACGCATCCTGCGTGTCAAACAACTCATGACACTGTCAGTCGATTTGGCAATGTGAAATGGAATCGACTACCGACACCCACCTCACTTTGAATTTCTAAATGTGAGTCATGGTGACTAAGCGCATGTTTCACAATCGCCAATCCAAGACCACTACCACCTGTATCACGTGAGCGTGCTTTATCTACACGATAGAAACGCTCTGTGAGTCGATGTAAGTGTTGTGGCTCGATACCGTC
Source organism: Vibrio sp. OPT18 (assembly GCF_015163615.1). NCBI lineage: Bacteria > Pseudomonadati > Pseudomonadota > Gammaproteobacteria > Vibrionales > Vibrionaceae > Vibrio > Vibrio sp. OPT18. The sequence goes on along the minus strand of NZ_JADDYK010000049.1, from coordinate 6,618 downwards.
TCCGGTGTCTGATACATCCAAACAAGCACCTTGACTGGTCTGGTACCAACGTACCTTAACCGTCGCGCCCGGTGGTGTATATTTCACTGCGTTGTAAACCAGATTCGATATCGCACTTCTCAGCTGATCTTCATCAGCAAGAACGCGTAGGCTCTTATCGATATCAAACTCAAGCTTATGCTCTCGCTCACCACTTAGGCTTGCCGCTTCTTTCTCAAGAACCTCAAGCATCGCCGGAACGTTCACCACTTCATCCAGTTCGTGCATCGGCGCAGCTTCGATTTTTGAAAGTGTTAATAGCTGATTGACCAGACTGTTCATGCGATTCAATTGCTCGGTCATCACACCGTGAGCCTTAGGCCACATAGGGCCAACGACCATGTCTGGATCTTCCGTCATTTCAAGGTAACCCTGAAGTACGGTCATTGGAGTACGTAGCTCGTGAGAAACGTTAGCAAAGAAGTTACGACGCATGCCTTCTAGCTGTTTTAGCTGAGTAACATCACGTACCACCATCAGGTGTTCACCCTCGGTATACGGCACGATACGAAGCTCAAGCATCCGTTCCACGTTAAGTGGCGAAGGCATCTCTAACGGTTCTGAAAAATCTTGTTTATTAAGATACTTGATGAAGTCCGGCGTGCGGATCAAGTTAGAAATCGGTTGCCCTGAATCGTCTGGCCAGCGAAACCCAAGTAAGTACTGAGCTAGCTTGTTACACCAAACAATATTCCCTTCTCCACGAAATACCACAACGGCATCGGGAAGGGATTCTGCACCGTTTCTGAAACGGCGAATTAGGTTGGTCAGCTCTTTACGTTTGCGACGCTGTCTCTGCTGCATACGATAAATGCCGTTGAACAGAGATTCCCAGTTCCCAGAACCTGATGGTGGCGTTAGACGCTTCTCATCCCACAACCATGCGGACAAGCGCATTTGATTGTGTAAATGCCAGCCGAGCTGCAATACCGTAGCAGCCAGCAGTAACCAAGGTAGGTAGCCGAATATCCATCCAACTAAAACCCAAGGTGCGTAAAAAAAAGCCAGCTCCCAAGCCAGCTTTTTCCAGGTTAACTTTTCAACCATTCAGGACTCCGTAAACTGGGTAGCGAAGCCACACTAAGCCTTTGTAGAAAAACGGTAGCCCGCGCCGCGAACCGTTTGGATTAGCTTGTCGTGACCTGCAGATTCAAGTGCTTTACGCAGGCGTCGAATATGTACGTCAACGGTACGGTCTTCAACGTAAACGTTGGTGCCCCAAACGTTATTCAGCAGTTGCTCTCGGCTGTACACACGCTCTTGGTGCGTCATAAAGAAGTGCAACATTTTGAACTCTGTTGGTCCCATATCAACCGGACCTTCGCTTGCGGTAACGCGGTGAGATACAGGGTCTAACTTAAGGCCTTGTACATCAATCACGTCTTCCAGTGCGGTAGGCGTTACACGGCGAATAACCGCTTTCAGGCGAGCGACAAGCTCTTTTGGTGAAAATGGCTTGGTGATGTAGTCATCAGCGCCCACTTCTAAACCACGAACCTTATCTTCTTCTTCGCCACGAGCCGTTAGCATCACCACTGGGATGTTGCGAGTTAACTCTTCACGCTTCATGTGCTTGATAAAGTTTATCCCGCTACCACCAGGTAGCATCCAATCTAGTAATACTAGATCTGGGAAAGGTTCACATAGCTTGTTTACCGCTGTATCGTAATCTTCAGCCTCTACTGCTTGGTAGCCTTTTTGTTCAAGCACGAAACACAGCATCTCACGAATAGGTGCTTCATCTTCAACGACCAGAATCCTTCTCGACATAATTGAATAGCCTTTGTATTTAATCAACGCATTGCATTATCTGAGTTAATTATGACACTTTTGTGACCTTTGAAAACAAATTTTCATATAACTGTCTCAAACATTTCACTTTATAACTTTTGATACAGAGCTAGGGACAAATCGGATTAGATCTCATATCATGAAGCACTTCTAAAAAGGTATGAGAAAAATTTATGTGGTTTAAAAATTGCCTAGTCTATCGCTTCAACCGTGATATTGATTTCAACGCAGATCAGCTAGAGAAACAACTTGAAGAATTCCGCTTTACTCCTTGTGGTAGCCAAGACAAACAGAAGTTTGGTTGGGTACACGCAATGGGTAGACATGGCGATATGATGACGCACGTATCAGAAAACCGCATTCTTATTTGTGCAAAGAAAGAAGAGAAAATGCTACCCGCATCTGTGATCAAAGAATCATTGAACGCAAAAGTAGAAACGCTTGAGGCAGAGTCTGGTACCCCTCTGAAAAAGAAAGAGAAAGACAGCCTAAAAGAAGACATCATCATTGATCTACTTCCTCGAGCATTCAGCCGCAGCAACTTCACTTACGCGCTGATCATGCCAAAAGAAGGTTTCATTGTGGTTGATGCGAGCAGCTACAAAAAAGCAGAAGATGTATTAGCATTGCTACGTAAGACAATGGGTAGCCTGCCAGTAGTGCCAGCTATTCCAGAGCAAGCGATCGAAACGACTCTTACAGAATGGGTGAAATCAGGTGATACGCCTCAAGGTATCACTATGCTTGATGAAGCAGAGCTAAAATCTATTCAAGAAGACGGCGGTATTGTTCGAGTTAAGAAACAAGAACTAGAAGCTGATGAGATTAAAAATCACATCGAAGCCAACAAGATGGTGACGAAACTTCTTATCAACTGGCAAGACCGTATTGAGTTCATTCTTGCAGAAGATGGCAGCATCAAACGCCTAAAATTCAGTGATGAGCTCAAAGACGAAAACGACGATATTCCTCGTGAAGATCAAGCTGCGCGTTTTGATGCAGACTTCTCTCTACTTTGTGGTGAGTTCAGTGTTTTCCTTCCAAACCTATTTGAATCATTAGGCGGGTTAACTCAACCTAACGCTTAATCAGTCAAACTATAAGCTCAGGTGCTAACGGTATCTGAGCTTATTTTTCACTAAGTTCTCGCTTATATCTGCCTCTCTGCCCTCTTGTTAATGTCATTGCTATCTTTAGGGCTATCAACCAAACTCATTTTAGCGTAAAATTTGCGCCCCTTTGATATCACTTGGTGGTATCAACCTGACTTGAGATCAGATTAGAGAACGAAGTAATGACTACACAAAAACCATTTGTACCTGAACTATTATCACCGGCAGGAAGCCTTAAGAACATGCGTTACGCATTCGCCTACGGCGCAGATGCAGTTTACGCAGGCCAGCCACGTTACAGCCTTCGTGTTCGTAACAACGAGTTCAATCACGAAAACCTACAAATCGGTATCGATGAAGCTCATGCTCAAGGCAAAAAGTTATATGTTGTATGTAACATTCAGCCGCACAACTCTAAGTTAAAAACATTCATTCGCGACCTTAAGCCAGTTGTAGACATGGGCCCTGACGCGCTTATCATGTCAGATCCTGGTCTTATCATGATGGTTCGTGAAGCATTCCCTGAAATGCCAATCCACCTTTCGGTTCAAGCAAACGCAGTAAACTGGGCGACCGTTAAGTTCTGGTCAACCCAAGGCGTTGAGCGTGTAATCCTATCTCGTGAGCTATCGCTTGAAGAGATCGAAGAGATTCGCGAACACTGCCCAGAAACAGAGCTAGAGATCTTTGTTCACGGTGCACTTTGCATGGCTTACTCAGGCCGTTGCCTGCTTTCTGGTTACATGAACAAACGCGATCCAAACCAAGGTACTTGCACGAACGCTTGCCGCTGGGAGTACAAAACAGAAGCAGCGAAAGAAGACGAAAACGGTCAGATCGTTGAAGCTAATCCAACTGGTGTCGCTATTCAAGAAGTTGAAGTTCAAGATGAACGTCCAGACAACACACTAGGTCTTGGTAAACCAACAGACGAAGTGGTTCTGCTTTCTGAATCACACAAGCCAGAAGAGAAAATGGCAGCGTTTGAAGATGAGCATGGTACTTACATCATGAACTCAAAAGACCTTCGTGCAATCCAACACGTTGAGCGCCTAACTAAGATGGGGGTTCACTCTCTCAAAATTGAAGGTCGTACTAAGTCTTTCTACTACTGTGCACGTACTGCTCAGGTTTACCGTAAAGCTATTGACGATGCAGTGGCAGGCAAGCCATTCGATGAAAGCCTAATGGGTACCTTAGAGAGCCTAGCTCACCGTGGTTACACTGAAGGCTTCTTACGTCGCCATACACACGATACATACCAAAACTACGAGTACGGTTACTCTATCTCTGATACTCAACAGTTTGTTGGTGAGTTCACAGGCAAACGCCGTGGCGACCTAGCGGAAGTCGAAGTGAAGAACAAGTTTCTAGTAGGCGACAGCTTAGAAATGATGACACCGAAAGGTAACGTTGTTTTCAAACTGGAAGTTATGGAAAACCGTAAATCTGAAGCGGTCGACGATGCGAAAGGTAACGGTCACTTTGTATTTATTCCTGTACCAGCAGATCTAGATCTAGAGTACGGCTTACTGATGCGTAACTTGAGCGAAGGCCAAGATACACGTAACGCTTCAGGCAAATAATTTTCACTTAAGCGACTTACTTGAGAAGAAAACAATGGCTCTGTTAATTACTGACAAGTGCATAAACTGCGATATGTGTGATCCTGAATGCCCAAATGGTGCAATCACTATGGGTGACAGTATCTTCGAGATCGATCCAGATTTATGTACAGAGTGTAAAGGTCACTACGAAAAGCCAACATGTCAGTCAGTGTGCCCGATTACAAAATGCATAATCACTGACCCAAACCATATTGAAACTGATGACGAGCTACTCGAGAAGTTTGTTATCATTCAAGGCTTGACCTAAAAAAGAAAGGTTCAACTTAACCATAAGTTGAACCTTTTTTTTATCCTGATTTCTCGATTGGATAAATATTGCAGAAGAGCTCTTTTTCAAATTGATATTCGAGTCGTTCTCGCCAGTTTATTGATTGAGCTATCGGAACAAGATAAAAGTTTTCCCTGCCGGTATCGGTCACAAATGCCATTCCATACTGCATCAATTCGTAATGAACATCATTTACGAAGCTAGGGTCTAAACGTTGTCTGCCTGTCAGTTGGGTAATGTCATCTCTCGAAATAGAAATACCCGAGCTTTCAGCGTTGAACCTATGTCTTAACCATTCTGAAAATTCCTTTGCACAAATCATAGTCATAGTCTTATCCTTGAATTATCTATCGACGGGTATCAGACTCTGATTTCGTATACTGCATATAAGCCGCATCTTTCACCCCAAAAACACTCAATCCCTGACCAAACCTTGTCAAATTCGTCATCGCCTTTGCTGATATCGTTATTGGTTTTATCAATATCAAACGATGTTCTTAATCTCGTGTTTATAAACTCTAGACAAAAGTGTGATGTTTCTCCAGTTTTAGAGTCGAGAAAACCAGTGGCAGTACCACTGTAAAAAGCCTCGATGAACAGGATTACTTATTCGATATCAAGGCCAAACACTGACTTGGCATCACTTTAACTTTTTTCTTTTTCTTAGTTTTCGCTACTTTTTTAGGAGGTGGAACTGGAACAGTCTTTGGAGCCCAACTTGCAAGTTCATCCCCACAACCATCACCTTTAGGAGGGCTCGCTTGAGCTATGCAGTTTGAACTGCCTTCAGGACACTTTAAACGAACGTGGAAATGGGAATGGTGTCCCCACCAAGGTCTTATTTTGCCTAACCAAGCTCTATCATTAGCGTCAGAGTCTTCTTGTTCACAAAGGGTTTGCTTGATCACTGGATGAACAAAAATACGCACCACTTTTTCGTCTTTCGCCGCATAACGAATAACTTGAAAGTGAGCATCGGTCCAATTCGATTGACGCAATTTGTAGTTGGTAAGATCCACAACGCTCACAGGTTTAGGCACCGCTAACTCTTTCTCTGACAACCTCTTACTGGTTAGCCTTAACCATATATCGATATCTAACCCTGTTTGATGACTTGAATGACCCGAAGAAAAGCGCCCTCCTCTAGGAAGAGAAATATCACCGACCAATAAATTAGTATTGAGTTTCTCGCTGGTCGTGACACCTAACCTCTCAATAAACTTAATAGCTTCTGTATGGCCATAGTAGCGCTCTCTTTGAGGGCGAATGATCTGATACCCCAAACCATTAATCGGCAAAGCCTGCGCGCCGTCTAGACAGCCATTGGCATAGCTTCCAATTGATGAGGGTGAATTTTTAGTAGGGTGACTCTCTTTTTCCCACGAAGTTGCTGATAGAGAAAATGAACAAAAGAATACAACCAGTGCAAAAAAGAACCTCATAATAATCCTAAATTACTGACGCTTACTCATTATATTAGTCGCCATTTAGGATTAGGTGCATATCGTATTTAAATTTTTGGTGGTAGCCAGTGAATTAAATGGGTTAACGCTTTAAAACAGGAAAGGGGAAAACAGAAAAATGTCGCTATTGATGAATGATGAAGCGTAATGGCTGTTTATGCCAAGCTACCTTCTGTAACTTATCAAAATCCAGAACGCAAAAAGGCTCTAGTCTTTCGACTAGAGCCTTAAATATGGCAGGGGTGGAGAGATTCGAACTCCCAACACGCGGATTTGGAAAACGAAAGAAATTAATTTAAAAACAAACACTTACTTAA
>NZ_JADDYK010000048.1:213935-284640 GCF_015163615.1 Vibrio sp. OPT18 | reverse complement strand
ATAAACAAAGTCATAGGACTAGGTATGCCCGTTAGAAGCTAACGGCTAGTCAAATATGGCATCGTTGATCTTCAAGCTGATTTGATCAACAACGCCCATATAAACCCTAATATTATTTTATTGTTATTAGTTGCATAGCAACTTTTTGAACTTCAAGTTGAAATATATGGACAGTATTCGACTCGATTTCTAGGGCGTATATTTACTAATTAACTCCTCACTCACAATATTATCCATCTGGAATTGCAGACCTAAATCACTGTTTTATGTTTATCAAAATACCTTTTAAATTCAACACTTTAAATATAAATTACAAAATTAAAAACTAAAATAATCTCTATTGCACAACACAGGTTAAATAACAATCAAAACTTGGGTGGTTTTATAGCAACACGCTAAACCACTTAATTTTAAATTATATTAAACTGTTTTAATAACCATCATATTTTTTATTGGGATTTAAATTAATCAAAGGTTAATGAAGCAGTATTTAAAATATTAATAGTGATAATTAATGTACATCATTAATTTTTTATGAGCCATTTAAATAAATTAGCCCATATCAAAAAGATAAACTTTGAAAGTGGGTAAATTAATTTTCGAAATTATAGTGGGACGTTTTTCATTAAAGTCAGCCTGTTATTACTGAACTATTTAAAGTCAGTTAATTGGAGGTATGTGAGAGGTAATACTAATAGTTTGGATATGAAAATTCTGATTACTTGCTGATTGATTAGCTAGTGAAGCAACAGCAACAAATTGAGAACGAAGACTGACAAAGAAGCTAAAACGAACAGTAAGTTTCAGACAAAAAAATGGCCGCTATCTGCGGCCATTTGGGTTAACTCAATGAGTTATGGAGTGTGAATCGCGCCATCAGGAAGGCGACTTTGAGTCCACTCGTGGGGGCGATACATAACAGGGAACTCAGCTGCAACCTCTCGGTCGATTTCAACACCAATACCTGCGATTTCAGAAGCGTATAAGTAGCCATTAATTGGCTCTGCAGCGTTCGGGAATACCTTGTGTGTGTTCTCGTTGTATTCGACATGTTCTTGAATAGCGGCATTGTGTAAATGCACATTCAAATGCGTGTTTACCGCTGCACCAATTGGCGTCATATCTGGCGGGCAATGCCATGCAATACGAACACCGAAGTTCTGACATAGATGGCCTAGTTTCAGAGCAGGGGTAATACCACCAATCTGAGAAACATGGCAACGAATGAAATCAATGCGACGGTTAGCAATCAATGATTTCCACTCTTCAGGGTTATTAAACAACTCCCCTAAACCTAATGAAACTGAGCTTTGGCTACGAATATTATCCAACCATTCCGTTTGATTTGGCGGCAGAATATCTTCAATGAAGTAAGGCTTATATTGCTCGACTTCTTTGGCAAATTGTATCGCTTGGTTCGGGAATAGGCGCTCATGAACATCATGAAGAATATGGAATTGGTTACCATATTTCTCTCTCAGCGACTTAAACATCGTTAGAGTATTGTCCATGTACTGATCTTGGTCGTAGTACGAACCTTCAGTCGGGTTTTGAGTAGTATGCAAATCGGTTGGAACACCGCCATAGAAACCAAGCTGACAACGAATGTGCTTGTAGCCTTTGTCTAGGAAAGATTCCACCAGCTCATAAATCCCTTCCATCGTGTCGCTAGTCGCGTGTGTGTATACAGGAATAGCATCACGAGACTTACCACCAAATAGTTGGTGTAGCGGCATGCCTGCCAATTTGGCTTTAATATCCCACAGTGCCATATCAACACCAGAAATCGCATTATTGATGACAGGGCCATTTCGCCAATAAGCGTTGACCATCATCATTTGCCATAAGTCTTCAATATTGTTGGCATTTTTACCAATAAGAATAGGTTTTAAATATTCATCGACCATTGTTTTTACAGCAAGCGGTCTTTGTTGGAATGTCGCACAGCCAAAGCCAGTCACACCTTCATTCGTTTCAACGACAACGGTAATGAGATTGTGTCTGTCTGGCTTAGTAATAATACAATGGATATCGGATATAATAGTTTCTTTCACAATTAAATAACCTAAACTTAAGTCAACTCCTATTATCTAACCGCTTTAAAAATCACATTTCAAGCGCTAATTTTTGCCCAAAAATAATTGGTACGTTAAGTGTTTTTTTTTGATAAACAAAACATACCAATTGGCAAAAAACGCTGAAAAATTAATTTTTCGAATTTTAAATGTGATTGAGATCTCTTTTTACTCCGTTGGATTTAAATTGGTTGTCGTTATGATTTCTCGAGTTAAATATATTCCAATAACAGGTGTAGTATGCAAATGGTAGAAAAGAGTGATGCCGTTGTGAATAACTCTAAGTCATCATCGAAAAAGAAAAATTTCAACGAAAATATACAGTTATTAGTGACCGCTGTTGGCGGTGAAGACAATATCGTGAGTATCACGCACTGTATGACAAGGCTGAGATTCAAATTAGCAGACGAGTCGCTGGTAGATGAAGAAGCGATCAAGCAGATCGTAGACGTGAAAGGTGTGGTCCTTCAACAAGGCCAAACCCAAGTCATCATTGGAGTTGAGGTCGAGAAATGGTTCAACGCACTCTCAAACACTCAACAAGCTGACGCAGCTCCTGCTGATGAGCTAGAGAAAGGCAAGCTATTCCAAGGTGTGATGCGCATTGTCGCGGGTATCTTTGGTCCGGTTGTACCCGCTATCGCAGGCGCGGGTATGTTGATGGGCCTGTTGTCTGGTCTTATTGCGACCAATGTAATCTCTGAAACCTCAGACACAGTTTACTTCTTCCGTTCTATCTCTGTTGCTGTGTTCTTCTTCTTACCTATGCTGGTTTCTTTCTCTGCCGCTAAGGTATTCAAAGTAAACGAATACATTGCGCTTGCTGTCTCTTCTGCAATGCTAGCGCCTCTGCTCGTTGATAAAGCAACAATGCTAAAAGATGCAGGTGCTGCTCCGGAGTTGACCGTTCTTGGCGTGGTTCCTATTGAACTTCTTAACTACGGCGGCGCAATCGTTCCTGCGATTCTAGCAATCTGGTTATTGTCTAAAGTGACTCCGTTAGTTGACCGTCTAGTTCCTTCTTCTGCGAAGCCTGTATTTACACCACTGCTTGCCTTTACGGTAACTTCGACCATCACGCTATCATTTGTTGGTCCTGCTGGTATCTGGCTAAGTAATGGCGCAGGTTGGGTAATGAGCTCACTACTGGAAATCTCTCCGACGTTAACGGGCTTTGTGTTTGGTCTAACTCGCCCGATTACCATCGTATTTGGTATCCACCACAGCATGACGCCGATCAGCCTTAACAACTTTGCACTGTATGGTAAGGATCTACTGATGCCAATCATGTGTTTGGGTAACATGGCAATTGCGGGTGCGACAATGGCTATCTGGCACAAGCAACGTAAAACGGTTTCTAAAGAGCAATCTTCAATTACGATGGGCTCAAGTGTCACCGCTATCTTAGGCATCACGGAACCGGCTCTATTTGGTGTCCTCACTAAATACACCAAAGCGATGATGACCGCGAGTTTGGCTGCAGGTGTGTTCGGTGCTATCTCGGTAACAATCGATACGCACTTAACAAGCTACATTCTTTCTTCTGTATTCAGCTTGCCAGCTTACCTTGCAGGCGGTACGCAAAACTTCATTCAAGCACTGATGGGCGTGGTGGGTGTATTCGCACTGTCTTTCGTCCTAACGATGTTGTTCGTAAAACTAGACAACAAGTAATCGGCTAGTCTCACTCCCGTAAGATTAGAATCGAAAAAGCATGATCATATCTCGTTATGGTCATGCTTTCTTCAATACGAACAAACCCAACCTTTCCTTTCTAAGGCTATATTATGACCCACATCGCAATCATCGGTGAGTGCATGATTGAACTGAATGGGGCTCCATTTGGCGACATGCATCAAAGCTATGGTGGAGACACATTAAACGCGGCAATCTACTTGAACCGCAGCGCTGCGGTTAGCAATCCCATGAGCTGCAATAACACTGCGAATCCAGCGATACGAACTAGCTATATCTCAGCGCTAGGCTCAGACGCTATCAGTCAAGAGATGCTTAACCGATGGCAAGATGAAGGACTATCAACCGAGTTCGTGCTTATTGACGAGCAGCGTTCACCCGGACTCTATCTCATTCAACTCGACGATGTTGGTGAGCGCACCTTCCTATACTGGCGCAACGATTCGGCGGCTCGCTACATGGTACAGCACCCCGATTTCGATAAGATAGCCAACCAACTTCGTGATGTTGATATGGTGTTTCTGAGTGGCATTTCCCTCGCGATACTGCCACACAGCGATCAGCTAAAGTTGCTCACTATCATCGAAGGCCTGCGTGAACGTGGCGTTACCATCGCCTTTGATAGTAACTATCGACCAAAGTTGTGGAGCTCAGAGGCCGCAACTAAAGAATGCTATCTATTGGGCTATAAAACGACCGATATAGCCCTAGTCACGTTCGATGATGAGCAACTGTTGTGGAGCGATCAAACACCACAAGACACCATAACAAGGCTGCATGCTCTCGGTGTCAAAACAGTTGTAGTCAAGCTTGGTGCTGAAGGCTGCTTGATCAGCGAAAGCCCCGTAAATGAGCCCGTAAAAATCACAACGACACCTGTCGAGACTGTGGTGGATAGCACCTCTGCTGGCGACTCTTTTAACGGCGGTTTCTTATCTTGCTATCTCGCTGGAGGTTCTATTGAAGAAGCCTGCCATCAAGGTAATGCATTAGCCAGATTGGTGATTCAACATCATGGCGCAATCGTCCCAAAATCCATCACCGACACTCTTTCAAACTGATATTAAGAAGTACACATGTCTACAATTAACGAACAGCTAAAAGCACTTAAAGTTATCCCTGTTATCGCCATTGATAACGCAGAGGATATTATCCCTCTAGGCAAAGTATTGGCTGAGAATGGACTTCCAGCGGCTGAGATTACCTTCCGTTCAGACGCCGCTGTTGAAGCTATCCGACTGCTTCGCCAAGCACAGCCTAATATGCTGATCGGCGCAGGCACCATCTTGAACCGTGAGCAAGCACTCGCAGCAAAAGAAGCGGGCGCAACGTTTGTTGTATCACCGGGCTTTAATCCGAACACAGTTAAAGCATGCCAAGAGATCGGCATCGACATCATTCCAGGTGTGAATAATCCAAGCACCGTTGAAGCGGCATTAGAGATGGGACTAACGACTCTCAAGTTTTTCCCTGCCGAAGCATCTGGCGGCATCAGCATGGTTAAATCACTCGTTGGTCCATACGGCGACATTAGACTGATGCCAACTGGCGGTATCACGCCATCAAACATCGATAACTACTTAGCCGTGCCTCAGGTATTAGCCTGCGGTGGCACATGGATGGTGGACAAGAAGCTGGTTGAAAACGGTGAGTGGGACGAGATCGCACGCCTAACGCGCGAGATTGTTGAGCAAGTGAATCGTTAAGCGATACCGTTCTAGAAAGGACAAACTCCCTTGATTCCATAACAACGAAGCCACAGCAAAACGCTGTGGCTTTGCTTTTATCGGGTTGTATAAATATCGCTAACTGTCCGTCGTCGTTAACGGCCTTTTCCCATCACACGCTCCTTTCTCAAGGTCATATAGCGGGCTGGCCCCATGACTGCTCCATCGGTGATCTTCCCTAGCCAGTTTTCTATATTGAGTCGGCGTAACCCCAATGTACGTTTGGAAGGTTTCATAGAATCGGCTGCTCGAATTGAAGCCCACCGTGAGTGAGATATCGAGAATGGTTCTATCCGTATCACTCAGCAAAGCACGAGCGTGGTTGATACGCATCGCAGTAATGTACTGCTTAATGGTCATCTGCATCGTTCGCTGAAATACGTTCATCGCGTAGTTGCTGTGTAACCCGATATGTTCAGCGATACCTTTAACGGTTAATGGCTGATTATGGTGAGTCGCAATGTATTCCAACATCTGGCTGACATAGAATTGGGAGTGTTTCGATACCCCTTTTTTGGTCGACTTATCCTGTCGATTTACCAGCAGTTGTTGCCAACCATCAAGGCAGATTCGTTTAAGCATTAAGCCAATTTCATCCATAGCTAACTGTTGACGACTTTCGGACGAATGTTTTATCTCTTGTGCCCAACGGGAGATTTCAAACTCACTGATCAACGCACAGGAATTCGATTGCAATACACTGCCGTGAGTTATCTGATTGATAAAATCCCGACTGAGAGCCCACGACATAAAATGGTGAATCGGTATGTTAATGATCCCCATATTATGGCATTGACCTGGATTGGTAAGTCGATGCGGTACCGATGCCCAAAACAAGCCAATCGATCCGCTTTTAACCACAACCGGACTGCCGTTAATGATGTACTCCACATCATCTCCAAAGGGAATATTCACCTCAACTTGACCATGCCAATGATAGCCTGGCATGGAGTGAGGCGCTCTGAGTTCGATATCGATTTTCTCATAGGAAGAATAGAGAGAAAGCGGACTTACCGACACGGTCTCGGATGAGTACTTATCTAAAGTGATAATTCTCACCGTATCTGGGGCTGATTGCGGCATATCTCGCTCCTTAGGAAATCGTATAGCTGAGTTTTAGCAGTTCCTCAATAATAAAACTCTGAAGGCGATCATAGAGCCGCAGTACCCCAATTCATAAGATCATCACGATGTGATTAGAGTCAGTATCTTAAGTGCAAAACTCGCTTCATTGCATAAGCTCTCTCCTTAAAAGCCAGCAAGTTGTCCCATTTCCTAAGATTTTCGTTGGGTGATTTAAAAATATTAGAAAACGGGAGAGCTATTAGATTATCTGAGACGAATCGACATGGGTTCTAGGTGTAATTTATCTGCATCAACAAAGAACTCAGAGAGATAAAGGATTCCACTATGCAAAGCCCTAAGATCACATTCATCGGTGCTGGCTCAACCATTTTTGTTAAGAACATTCTTGGTGACGTTTTCCACCGTTCGGCATTACAAAACGCTCATGTCGCCTTGATGGATATTGATGAGACTCGTTTAGAAGAGTCTCACCTTGTCGTCAGTAAGTTGATGGAATCATCAGGCGCGACTGGCTCTATTTCATGTCACTTAAATCAGAAAGAAGCGCTACAAGACGCAGATTTTGTCGTCATTGCTTTCCAAATCGGCGGTTACGAACCTTGTACCGTCACAGATTTCGACGTGTGTAAGCGCCATGGTCTGGAACAAACCATCGCAGACACACTTGGCCCGGGCGGTATTATGCGTTCACTGCGCACAGTCCCGCATCTTTGGAGTGTCTGTGAAGATATGACGGAGGTTTGCCCGAACGCGACCATGCTCAACTACGTCAACCCAATGGCAATGAACACATGGGCAATGTACGAGAAGTACCCTCACATTAAACAAGTCGGTTTATGTCACTCTGTACAAGGTACAGCTGAAGAACTAGCACGAGACCTAGACTTAGATTACGCAGACCTTCGCTACACCTGCGCTGGCATCAACCACATGGCTTACTACCTGACCCTTGAGAAGAAAACAGAAAGTGGCGAGTACGTCGACATTTATCCAGACCTACTTGAAGCTTTCGAGAATAGCCAAGCACCTAAGCCGGGTATTTATCACAATGGTCGCTGCACCAACTTAGTCCGCTATGAGATGTTTAAAAAGCTTGGCTACTTTGTGACAGAGTCTTCTGAACATTTCTCTGAATACACCCCCTACTTTATCAAGCCAAATCGTCCAGATTTAATTGAACGTTATAAAGTGCCACTTGATGAATACCCTAAACGTTGTGTCGAACAGATAGCCGATTGGAAAAAGGATCTTCAAGAGTTCAAAACGGCCGACAAGATCACCGTTGAGGAATCTCACGAATACGCTAGCACCATCATGAACTCCATCTGGACAGGTATACCGAGCGTCATCTATGGCAACGTTAAAAACGAAGCCTTAATCGATAACTTACCGCAAGGTTGCTGTGTTGAGGTCGCTTGTTTAGTTGATGCGAATGGTGTGCAACCGATCAAAGTTGGTCGCCTACCAAATCACTTAGCGGCATTGATGCAAACCAACATCAACGTTCAAACTCTATTAACCGAAGCCATTCTCACTGAAAACCGCGACCGTATTTATCATGCTGCGATGCTTGATCCTCATACTGCCGCTGTACTTGGAATAGAAGAGATATACGCGCTGGTTGATGACTTAATTGAGGCTCATGAAGGTTGGTTACCAGAGTGGGTTAACAAGTAATTTCATACTAATAAAAATACAATAACGTGAATATTAACGCCTTCTCAGTGAGGAGGCGTAAGGAGTGGCAATGAGTATCTCAATGAATACCAAGCTCAGTTATGGCTTTGGCGCATTTGGTAAAGACTTCGCAATCACCATCGTCTATATGTACCTAATGTTTTACTACACCGATGTGGTCGGTATTTCTGCCGCTGCAGTCGGTACTATTTTCCTCGTCGCGCGTATCTGGGATGCGGTCAATGACCCAATTATGGGATGGCTAGTCAATAACACCCGCACTCGTTGGGGTAAATTCAAGCCTTGGATTTTAATCGGCACACTCGCCAATTCAGTCGTTCTATTGATGGTGTTTAGTGCTCACTATATCGAAGGCCCTTGGCTAATCGCTTACGCTGCTGTCACCTATATTCTTTGGGGCATGACCTACACATTAATGGATATTCCTTTTTGGTCATTGGTTCCAACACTCACCTTGGATAAGCGTGAACGTGAAGAGCTCGTCCCATACCCTCGCTTCTTTGCTAGCCTAGCTTGGATTGTCACTGCGGCTATCGCGATGCCTTTCGTGAATTACGTAGGTGGTGACGACAAAGGGTTCGGCTTCCAGATTTTTACACTCTTGTTGATCGCTTGTTTCTTGGTATCAACTTTCATTACATTGCGTAATGTGAAAGAACGTTATTCAACCGCCAACCTAGACACAACTCAACCTGAAGAAAAGGTTTCACTGAAAAAGCTACTGTCACTTATCTACAAAAACGACCAACTGACCAGTGTTCTGTGTATGGCGCTGTCTTACAACCTTGCGACCAACATCATTACCGCCTTCGCGGTTTACTACTTCACTTATGTAGTCGGCAATGAAGAGCTGTTCCCGTATTACATGGCGTATGCAGGTATCGCGAACCTTATCACTCTAGTGTTGTTCCCTAAACTTGCGAAAATGTTCTCACGCCGAGTTTTATGGGCCTGTGCATCCACTTTCCCTATCTTAGGCAGCGCGGTACTCATCTACGTCGGCATGTATGACAAACAAAGCATCCTGCTGATATCAACGGCAGGCGTCTTCCTACAAATCGGTACAGCTCTGTTCTGGGTATTGAACGTGATTATGGTGGCAGACACGGTCGATTACGGTGAGTTTAAACTGGGTTCTCGTTGTGAAAGTATCGCTTATTCAGTGCAAACCTTGGTCGTAAAAGCAGGTTCGGCATTTGCCGCTTTCTTTATCGGCATCGCCCTCACTGCAGTTGACTATGTGCCCAACGTAACGCAAAGCCCTGAAACCGTCTTCGGCATGCAATGCATCATGGTCGGCCTACCTGCTTTCTTCTTTGCCATTGCGTTAATCATCTACTTCCGCTTCTACAAGCTGAACGGTGCATACCACCAAAAGATTCAAGATCACTTAACCGAGAAATACGACCACATTACAAATGATGGCTCAAGCACAGGAGAAGCTTCGAAGCCAACCAAACCAGTACAAGCAATTTAGATCCAAGTAATAAGTCAAAGAAACTGGGGGCAGAAAAGTCAAAACAATCAGCACATCATCGATGCAAAAATCCCGGAAACTAAAAAGCCTAGCGAGTAATCGCTAGGCTTTCGTACATTAAAACAATAAGTGATACTAGGGGAAAGCATCAGTTCTAATCAGGCGAGCTGCACCTGTATTCAGAACTTCTTTATTTTAGCGGGTCATTGTCAGGAAGTGCATTATGAAGCCAGAGTGCTAAACGCTTCTTGATGTTCGCGCCATCAAGCTTGTCGTCCGGTAACGGTGTGATCTGATTGACTTCAACAAGGAACAAGTACACCGCTTTAACCTTTATCGGTTGGGATGAATTTGGTAAATCAAAACCTTGTAGCTTTGCCATCTTAAAACCGACTTCAACTGCTTTTTTTACCAGCTTATCTTCATTAATGATCTTCGCGGTTTTCGACATATCATCTCCATCATCTTTATCGAATGAATACTGAGTATATCAAACCGAAAAACTCACAAGATTACTTCGCTCTCAATTTGAGGAGTCGCTTTGATAAATAACGTAAAACGAATAACAGGCTCTAGGCTGATTCTAATTCGGTTGGCATTTGCGATATCAATGGTTATACGCAAACGATCTCTTAATAAAATACTCAGTAAATGAGATCTTAAGTCAAGAAACAAAAAGTTGAATAATATTTGACTTAGCATTCCAAAGAATACGGAATACTATGTTTCTTATTTAGATGATAAACATTCTATATAATACAAATAACCTTCTGTTATTTAATCAGTTTTATACTAAAACGACTTAGATCATATTTACTGGTTCTTGTAACAGAATGTTATTTACAAAATACTCATTAAGAAAATAGAATAAACCCACTAATATTATACTGGTGTTAAAAATGCGTTACCTCTGGGCTTCATTCTGTCATAAAAACCCAATCATCGGACGAATCGTTCATATCTTGGTTATGTTAGTTGCATTAGCTTCTATCGTTGTTCCATTGATATCAAAAGACGCAACTACAATCATAGCTTCACTGTGTGTTGCTCTAGTATGCTTCGTGATTTTTGTCTTCTTTGCGCTCGCCGACAAAATGCGCTCAGGCATGCATTAATCAACCAATCAGTTCTCTATCACCAAGCATTCTCTTTTTAAAAATTCATTATAAAATGCTGGTTACCAGATACGGAAAAGCCCAAAGTTATTAGCTTTGGGCTTTTTGATACCAGTAATCATTAACTCAGCAACGCACTTAATATAAGTGTGTAAATTCTTCGATACGACTCTTACCGCGCAATAATAAAAAGTTCAAAAATCGGGATGTTGAGGTCGTGATTATTTTGTCTTCTTCCACATCGTGCTTTTCAAGTAATGCTTTTACAAGACCCAGATGAGCAATCTCTTCACAGAAATGCGCATCAGAACCTGTAGAAAAGTAAACGCCAACTCGCTTGCCGATCTCGACAATTTTTGAGCATCGCACATCGCTTCCTTTTCGGCTCTTGCCTGTCAGTGACGTATTGTTCACTTCAATTGCAACATTGTGCTCCTTTGCGCACAGCAGAACCGCTTCCATATCGAACTTGTAGTTTGGGTTCCCTAAGTGCCCTAGCACATCAACTTTGCCACTCTTAATAACGTTGATTAACGCCTGTGTATGTTCTTGCTTCGTCGAGGGCTTGAAAACTTGCTCATGTAAGCTCGCAATCACCCAGTCTAAATGTTGGTAAGAAGAAGGAGGAAGATCCAACTCTCCAGCAGTGTTCAGTGTGTTGGCTTCCACACCACGCAAGATACCTACATCGTGCAGAAAGCGGGGCAAAATCCTTTGGTTATTGAAAAACCAGTAGTGGGGGGCTCCCGGCATTTCAGGAGCATGATCCGTTGTACAAAGGAGTTTTAGCCCCTTATTTTTCGATGCCAGTGCATTTTCGATAATGGTGCTATAGGCATGGCCACTTGCCAATGTATGAGTATGGCTGTCGACAACAATCTCCATTATGACCTCCTAAATTGTTTAATTGATTTGAAACGAACCGTCTTTACTCATGAAGAGTGTTAGGTCAGCAGGAATAGAATTGTCTAACACTTTATCGACGTTTTTTGAGTCTGAATTTTTATAGAACTCGACCGCCTCTTCTAATGTGGTACCTCCTCGCACCTTGCGGTTTACTAAGCGCTCTTCGAGGAACTTAGCGTCGGTGTCTATGAAGATGGTGAAATCAGCCAACTCATGCAATCCATTCCAAACAGGCTCGTTCAGTAACAACCAGTTGCCTTCAATCACGACAATGTCCTTGTCTACCGAGATTGCGTCATCCACAGGATCATGAAGATTTCTATCGTAATACGGCCACGTAGGATTTTTTACTTTCAGCTGTTTCAACTTATCGATCAACGAGGTTAGGTTGAACGTTTCGTGAGAGCCTTTAATGGTACGGAGTTTAATTTTCTCTTCATCACGAACGATGTAGTTTGAGTCCAATATCTCATTGGGGTAATGAAAACCGTCAAATGGCAATACCTGAAGTGGCTCAACGTTGGTTTGGTGATGGGACAAATGCTCCCAAAACGCGGCTAACGTCGATTTACCACTGCCAGGAGGCGCACACAAAAAGATAATCGTACGCTCTTTTTTCTGCTCAAAAAGTCGCGTAAATTTTTCAACCAGTGGTTTATGAATCTGTTCAATATCTTTATCAGGGAATGTCGCTTCGGTTTCAAAGCCACTCACATTTAAGGAAACTTTCATGTTCAACCTTATCCTAATATCTCTTTCTCAATACTTTCCAACAAGTTCTCGCAACAGAGTTTCAGCACTGTTTTAATCAGCGATTCGTAACGTGTTTGAGTGAATGAATCGAATGACGAGAATTTTAATTGGTTAATTGAATCTAAGTAGAAGCTATCTTTGCCTTTCGAGAGGTTTGATTGATTACTGATGAAGTCGTAAACCATGTCATCGCCAAATGTCAGCACTTGCGATTGCTTACTAGTGTATTCATACATTTGATCGAATAAGCCAATATCTGCGTAGGTTTCCAAAGAGATCTTACCCATCGCAAACATCAATTTAGAGGCGACGTCGGTTGTCACAAGAGGCCCATCTTCTTTTAAAAGAGGTACGACGGCGTACTCCATCACCAAAGCATCTTGAACAAACACGTTCGGTAATAGCTTTTTCAGTTTTTGGTTTATTAACTTATTAGACGCTTCGATCAAACTCGTCGCGGAATCACACTGTTCCAATGCATCCAATAATTCATCTTGCAACAAAATATCAATTACCTCATGAAGCTGTGGTGGCAGGCTCGCCACCACAATAATGAACCATATTAAACGGTTAAGCTCACATCATAAAATTCAAGTAGCGCTTTTTCTGCCAATTCATTCCAAACGTAATTATTGGCTTTCAAGATTTCATCAAGCTCCAGGAAGAATGGAGACTGCTCTGCCAGTGTATGGAATTGGTCAATCGCTGTCAGCGGTAAGTCGATATGTGGGTAAATCAATTTCTTGCCACCCGGAATATCTAACTGATTGAGAATTGTATGCGGTGCTGCTTCTAGACCACCAACGTGTGTCAGCATAAATGAAGGGTTGATTTTATTCGCTTCTGAAAGCTCAATAGACTCGACCATATCACCCGTAGAGCCACCAGAAGTGCCAACAATGTGAGTCGCTTCGTAGTGAACGTTATAGAAGTTGAATGGTACTTTGAACTGCTTGTCCGTTGGGCCAGCAAAGAAATTTAAGCAACCATCATTGCCTAGCAACTCATCCGCTTGCTCAAGCACTTGTGCAACTGCGGCATACACCATGACATCATCATACCCCTTGCCATCATTCAACTGCTTAAGGTGTGAGACAGGATCTTCTAACTTAGCGGTATTCACATAGAACAGTTCGATACCGTTCTCTGCTGCTTTTGATACAGGAATTAGGCTCGCAGCTCGCTCTAGGCGCGCTTCGTCAATATCGGTGACAACGATTCGACTTGGTTTGACTGGACCATTAATCGCGTAGTCAATTGCACCAATACCCATAGGGCCTGCACATGCTAACAATGCAAGAGCACCGCCCTCTTTGATGCCCATTTGATGCTCATATACGTAAGGCGTTGTATGGTAGCTTGCGTGGAACGCACCAATGATGCATGACATTGGCTCTGCAAGCGATGCGTTTGCATAGTAAGAGCTCTTGTATGGCAGAACACAGTCTAAATCAATCGCTACCTTAGGGATGATTGAGTACGTCGCGTTACCACCAAATGTCTCATAGCTGTAGCCTGCTGAGTAGCCTGTTGGCAAGCCCATAGCAGGTTGCAGTACAAAAGGTTCACCTGCCGTAAAACGACCTTTCAGGTTTGCACCCACTTCCACAATCACACCTGCGTATTCGTGGCCTGTCATTACGGGAACTTCAGCAATATTTCCCGGTACACGTTTATGGTTGCTGCCTAACAGTGCTGCTTTGTAAGTAGAAAGACAGATGCTGTTTGAGATATTTTTAACTAAAAGTTCATCATCAGAAATTTTTGGAAGATCGAACGTTCTAAGTTGAACATCTTTTTCACCACGGATAACAGCAGCAGTTGTTTGAGTCATGATTTTCTCTCCGAAAGTGGGACCACTGAGTGGCCCCAAAATTTAAATTAAGCTTGTTGACCAATGGTATTCATTAGGTTGTCTAATGCAGGGTCATGTAAGAAGTTCTTGATAGTCACTACTGGTAAACCCGTTGCTTTAATCGCTCTATTCTCTAGGCTCTCGTGAGTCACCACCACATCGGCATCAGTTGGGACTTTTTCGATGGCAAAGTTTTTAACTTGAACATCGTAGCCAGCTTTTTCTAGTTTGCGTTTGAAAGTCGATGCTCCCATGGCGCTTGAGCCCATTCCCGCATCACATGCAAAGGCAATAAATTTGATGTTCTTTGCTTCTTTTGGCTGTTCTGTTGAAGCCTGAGCTGATGCTTTTGCTACCACACCTTCTGCTTTCATATCTTTCATGTCGGTTATCGACTGTTCAAACTCGTCTTCTGATTGTTCTTTCTTGCTCACTTTCAGGATTGCACTTGCGACAAGGAAAGACACAACCGTTGCTGAAGCCACACCTGCGATGGTTGCGAAGAAGCTACCTTTTGGTGTGAGAGCTAAGTAAGAGAAAATCGAACCAGGACTAGGGCCAGCAACCAGACCACCATCAAGTAGGTTGAACGTGGCAATACCTGTCGCCGCACCAGCAATCATCGCAACAATCATGATTGGCTTCATTAGCACGTATGGGAAGTACAGCTCATGGATACCACCGAAGAAGTGAATGATGATTGCACTTGGTGCTGATTTCTTACTTAGACCTTGACCAAATTTCGCGTAAGCCAAAAGCATACCTAGGCCAGGACCCGGGTTTGACGCCACCATAAAGAAGATCGATTTGCCCGTTTCCGCCGCCGCTTGCAGACCTAATGGGTAGTAAATACCTTGGTCGATAGCGTTGTTTAGGAACAGTACTTTTGCTGGTTCATTAATAATGGCAAGTAACGGTAGAAAACCAGTTGCTACAAGCGCTTCGATACCCGATTTAACGAATAGGTTCGCAGCAGTCACAGCAGGGCCAACAATCGCGTAAGCAAATAGACACATCAACATGCCGAAGATGCCTAGCGAGAAGTTGTTTACCACCATCTCAAAACCTGAAGGGATCTTGTCTTGTAAGCGTTTATCGATTTGAACGATCACCCAGCCACTCAATGGACCCATGATCATTGCGCCAACAAACATTGGAATCTCAGCGCCAGCGATAACACCCATGGTACCTATCGCACCAGCAACTGCACCACGCTTATCCCCGACAATTTGTCCACCGGTATAACCAATAAGCAGAGGAAGTAAATAAGTGATCATCGGACCCACTAATTCACCAAAATATTCGTTAGGCATCCAACCTGTTGGAATAAATAATGCAGTAATAAAGCCCCATGCGATGAAGGCTCCAATATTTGGCAATACCATCGCAGTCAAATGACCACCAAAAGATTGCACTTTTGCTCTTATATTTGTAGACACGGTATATTCCTTATTTTCAAAGGTTATTCTTAGTAGCTTTTAATAATTTCAAGTACGTCAGCTTTTGAAGATGAAGCCGCCAGCTTGGCAATGTTTTCTTCATCAACTAACATTTCACTAAGTGCTTGAATAACCTCGATGTGTGTATCTGAATCCTTTGCAGCTAATGTTAATAAGACATTCGCTGGGCCCATTTCTGAACCGAAATCAACTGGGGTTGAAAAAACATGGATACCCAACCCAGTCTTTAGTACACCTGCTTCTGGACGGGCATGAGGCATAGCAATGCCTGGACAAAGAACATAATAAGGTCCATTATCATGCGTTGACTGAATGATCGCGTCTGCGTAGTTATCGGTAACGTAACCTTTGTCTTGCAAATAACGAGTCGTTTCTTTAACTGCATCTTCCCACTTATATTCAGAGTGGTTAATGACATCAATTAGGTCGTGGTCAATAAGGTCATAAAGCATAATATATCCCAGTTATTCTTGTTCGTTGTTGTTGGGATTATTATCAATGGAAGTTGTCGAATCGAGAAATGGCAAAGAAACGTGACTTTAGTCACCTACAAATAACTGTCAATCGAATATTTCTGCGTTACCCCTCAATTTCAACCTGTAATTAAATAACAAATTTATAATTAAAAACAAGTCAATAGTTTAAGTTTGACAGTGGACTCAATAACTAAAATTAATTTAAAACAACAAAATGAGATATGAGTTCAAATTAGACGGTTGACCATAAATTAATTGTGATAATGGTTATGTTTATATTCGTAAAACAGGGAATGTAACACGCCAAAATCAGTGACCAAGATCGCGTATGAAATCTAAACACCATTCAACTGAAATTTTACGACATAACAAACTGCTAACTCACTCATCCAGCCTCACGACATGAAAACGACCTGCATAAAAAGTCAGACGAAACTCCAAATACGGAAAAGCCCAAAGTTATTAGCTTTGGGCTTTTCTTCTAGCGACTGTGGTTGATTACAACCGAGTGATACGACAACCGAGGCTTACAGCGTCATATGCAGAATTGGAAATGGTTTTCCCATGTCATCAAGTGGGGAGCGTGATTCAATTTTGAACCCCATGTGCTGATAGAAACCTACCGCTTGTGGGTTTTGCTCATTAACGTCAACTTTGGTGGCTGCTAACTGCTCAATCGCATGTTGCAATAACACCGTGCCTACGCCTTGCCCTCGAACTTCATTTAAAACGAAAAGCATCTCAACTTTTGCATCATGGACACCCACGAAACCAACAATCGAACCACTTTCATTTTTAACGCATTTCAAAGAGACTGCAGGGAACGCATATTCCATGATGATAGGTTTAAAAAACTCAATATCTTCTTCTGTAATAAAGTCATGAGTTGCTCGGACTGAATTCTCCCAAACCTTAAGCATTTCTGCATAATCTTCAGGAAGCACATTTTCTATAGTCATAATTTTCTCTAGATTAAACTGAATATAAACATGTGCAGCCGCGAAGCTATAGTGTAACAGGCATTAATAATACAAAACAACAGCGTTCACTATCGACTCACTCTACCTCACTGCCTCTATTAATCGGGCATGACCACAATACCCATGCTTTCAAGCAGTTGCTCTTGCTGCCACGCGACGATTTTAATCCCCGATGTATCTACCTTGCGAGGATCTAACCCTTCTAATTCAGCATGGCATAAATTAGCACCTTGCATACTGAATTGACCCCATACGTCTTCCGAGAACACACCTCGGCTGAGATCAGACTCTTTCAGTGACGCGCCGCCAAGGTAAGTGCCTATCCAACGGTTCTCAAACAGCTCACACTTCTCTAAACAAGCTTGTTCAAAATTGGCGTATGACAGATTACAGCCCGTAATATACGCAGAGCAAAAATACATTCTATTGCTTACCTGATTGGCAAAGTTAGCACGAGTGAAGTTAGCCCCTTTCAAGTCGCATTCACGTAGCTCAATCCCATAGCAATTCGCATTACTAAAATTCGCCATCGCCAGCTGGCAATTCTGGAAGCTTGCATCTCGTAAGTCGGCAACATCAAAGTGGCATCCCTCAATATCGCCTTGTTCAATAAACTTACAGTTAATAAACGTTGCGTCACGTAAGTTCGAACGTCTGAAATCACAACGGATAAACGTGCAGGCTGTAAATGTAAGCTCTGATAAATTTTGCTGAGCAAAACTGTGGTGATTGTAAGTGCTGTTATTAGTGTCCATTTAGCCCCCTAAAGAAATTACGCTAAGACTACCATTGCGACCTGAAGAAAACATCAAATTAAAAACCAACAAAAACAGCAACTTAAAACACCCCAATTTGGTCATTTTAAGGCACCAAACAAGCTCTTTAAGGTTGTTATTTTCGTTTTATAGCATGCGCTTATCTTGAAAAAAGTTTTGTCGCTTAGAAGTGTAAGCAAGAGAAAAATCAATTTGACGAAACGAGCCAATTATTGACCGCGTCCTAACGCGCTAGACTGGACGGTTGGTATGTTGCTGGTTACACTATTCCTCATTCTCAGCATAAAGAGTAAGAACAATGAAAGACATGCGACAAGCTATGCTCGATGCAGGGTTTAGCCTTATTAATGAACACGGGTTTGCTGGTGTTGGCCTGATGAAAATCATCAACCAAGCGGAAGGCACGAAGGGTTCTTTTTACCACTACTTTAAATCCAAAGAACATTTTGGTGAGATCCTGCTTACTAACTACTTTGATGAGCATCTCGCTAAGCTGGATGACTTTTTAAGTGATGAGTCGCTTTCTCGTCGTGATCGCGTTAAAGCCTATTTCGAGTTTTGGTGTGCATCGAAACTGACTGAAGACTTCAATATCCAATGTCTTGTCGTAAAACTGGCGGGAGAAGTATCTGGGTCTGCTAACCCGTTGCAATCGACCATGGCAGAAGGTGCAGAAAAGATCATCCTGCGTATGGCGAAGCTGTTTGAAGAAGGTAATGCCGAAGGTGATTTCACTATCGCAGAGCCAGAATCGCTATCTCGAACGCTTTATGGTTTATGGCTTGGCTCAACGCTCATGGCCGCTATGCAGCGTAACCGTTCGATTCTAAACAATGCCATGGATGAAACCATTCTTGCCATGAGCCCAGCACAAGAATCAGCTGACTAGGTGCCCGTTACCAAATACCAAATACCAAAAGGCTCGCACAATTTAGCGAGCCTTTTATCTAACTTTAAATCTTGATTGAATCCATTCACGCCTACTCCATTACCCCAGACGAGACGCAATATTATTGGCTTTGAGTAAGCCCTTAATAATTGGGTCGATATGCTTGAAGAAGCTCAGCCAACCTTCACAGAGATAATTTAACCCCGCCTCACCATCTCGGCTTGTGATGATACGGTTTTTGGGGCATTCGCCATGACATGCAAATTTAAACTCACAGGCTTGGCATTGTTTCGGCAGAGACTTCTGTTTGGCGAACCCAAAACTCTGCTGCTTTGGCGAGAAGGCTAAAGTTGAAAGTGCTTGTGCCTGAATATTACCCAACTGAAATTCAGGAAAGACATAATGGTCACATGAATACACATCGCCATTGGGCTCAACCGCTAACCCTTTGCCGCAGATCTCACTCAAGGTACACATGGTGCTTTCTCTGCCCATCCACACTCCGACAAAATTTTCAAAGTACGGCACTAATACCCGACCAAAATCGTGCTCAAACCACTCGTCAAAAACGGTATTGAGGAACTCTCCCCATTGCACAGAATCGACACTCCAAGCTTCAACCTCGCCTGATACGGGAATGATCGCTTGTTGGTTGCTCAACCATTTATTGTTGGTGTGAGCTTCGCGCTTATCGACCACAGGAATAAACTGCAACTGCTTCGAACCCACTTCATCGCGTAGAAAGCGATAGACCTCTAATGGATACTTTCCTGTCACATCATTCACGCAGCTTAGGGTCGCGAACTCGACGTTATGTTGCTTCAAGTAGCGAATACCACGCATTGTTTGAGAAAAGGTTCCTTTGCCTGCACGGTTGGTTCGGTAGTGATTATGTAAGTGCTCTGGGCCATCAATGCTCACACCAATGATAAAGTCATTCTTTTTGAAGAACTCGCACCACGCATCATTCAATAAAGTGCCGTTGGTTTGAAGGTCATTGCTGATCTTACTGTAGCTAGGACAATATTTTTTCTGCAGCTCGACGACCTTTTGAAAGTACTCAATCCCCAACAAGGTAGGCTCTCCACCATGCCAAGAAAAAATGATTTCAGGCGTGTTCTGCCCCTCTATGTACTGTTTGATATAACGCTCTAACAGGACTTCATCCATCGTATATTGAGAGCCTTTTGGGTATTCAAGCAGCTGCTGTTTCTCTAGGTAATAACAGTAGGTGCAACTGATATTACACACCGCCCCAATCGGTTTTGCTAGCGCTTGAAGCTTGCTGTGTGCTTTACCATTGAACTGCGGAATTGAACTCAAATTTGATAGCGATAGTGTCGTCATGAAGAGTGCCTCGATGTAAAAGTTATTGTATTAGCTAAAACAATTCGTAATTCCTTTACACGGTGTTCACCGGCCAACCAAGCTTGATGGCA
Source organism: Vibrio sp. OPT18 (assembly GCF_015163615.1). Classification (NCBI taxonomy): domain Bacteria; kingdom Pseudomonadati; phylum Pseudomonadota; class Gammaproteobacteria; order Vibrionales; family Vibrionaceae; genus Vibrio; species Vibrio sp. OPT18. The sequence continues at coordinate 264,233 of NZ_JADDYK010000048.1, read as the reverse complement.
TTAGGCTGGCCGAGTGGTTCATTTCCTCTATTTCACGTTTTCAAACGGGTTCCACGCTTCGTCAACCGGGACGATGTTTTGCGCTTTTTCGTACTCTTGATATTCAGCGACCATTTTAAGGAACAGATCTGGCATTTGATTTCTCAAGTCATGTTGCTCGGCTGGGTCTTTCTTGGTGTTGTATAAGTGCCACTCGCTGTCACCGCCCATACCGGTAGAGATTCGAATGATCTTGTAATCACCTTTTAGCAAAATCCCGCTACCAAACAATTCAAATGGAATCGCATTATCGGTACTGTGCACCTCTGCCGTTTCACCTTTGAAGTAAGGCAACAAGCTCACACCACTCATCGGCGCCACTTCTCGACCTTGATATTCCGTTCCTGGATGCTCTACCTCTGCAATTTCAAGAATCGTGGCTGCAATGTCTTTCACTTGGGATAAGTCGTCTGTTTGAGTTCCCGGTTGCAACGCATCTTCACCTTCTAAAAGCGCTTTGGCTGGCTTAACAATAAACGGCACACGGATACCGCCCTCTGCTGTGTAAGCTTTGTACCAAGATAGGCCGCCGGTTGAAGCGCTTGCCCATTCAGGACCAAGTGACACACTGGAGCTCGCCTTACCTAAGTTTTCGGTCGAATTATCGAAGTGATGAGCGGTCCACGTTCGGATCAGGTCACTGATGTTTTCACCGGTAATATCCGCCGCTTCTGGGCCGTTATCCGCTAGATACATGATGTAAGTATTATCGTATTCCCCGATTTCTTTCAGATAATCGACTATCTGACCGACTTGTTGGTCCTGCATTTCCATCATGCCCATCGCCACAGCCATTTTCTTGCCGTACCACTTTTGTTCTTTCTCAGAGAGTGAGTCCCAAGGGCGGCTTAATGAATTACGTCCTGAAATCTCCGCCTCTTTAGGAATCACGCCCATCTCTTTCATGCGTTCGAAACGATCTTCTCGAACCGAGTCCCAACCATGTTCAACGTAGTAATCGACTTTATCTTGATAAGCAGACTCAGGCGCTTGCAGTGGCAGGTGAATACCGGTGAATGGGACGTAAGCGAAGAAAGGCTTACCGTCGTCTTTTTTGCTGTCGATCATCTTGATGATCTCGTTGGTGTAAACTTGGTCTGAGTATTCGCCTTTGTATTTATCCTCAACCACTTCACCGTTGCGGTAAGTTGGCTCAACTTCAACACCTGGAATATCGCCTTTTTGCAGCGCATCCGCTGTCGCAGCGTTTTTGGCTGGGAACATCATATCTCGGTTAAAGTGATTCGAACCGCCCGCTAAAATACCGTAACTCTCACCAAAACCGCGATCATCCGGTAAAAATCCATCTTCGTGTCCCAAATGCCATTTACCAGAGAGGTAAGTGTTATAGCCGCTCTCTTCAAGCAGCGTGGCGACCGTAACACCTTTCTTGGTGAGGTAACCTTCATAACCCGGCTTACCAATCGCGCCCGGATAGACGGCATAGTCGAAGGTGCCTAGCCCAACCTCGTGGCTGTTTGCTCCGGTTAGCATCATAGAGCGCGTTACCGATGAAGTTGGTGACGCGTGAAAGTTAGTAAACTTAACCCCCTCTTCAGCCAGCGCCATTAGGTTTGGGGTATCCGCTTCAGAGCCATAAGGCTGTGTATCGGCAAAACCCACATCATCGCCAACAATAACAACAATATTCGGTTTTTCTGATTCAGTCGCAAGAGCAGCACTGCTTGCCGCGGCCATTGCAGTGAACACTAAAGATTTCTTGAATGTCTGCATAAGACGTTCTCCAATTTCTGTGATTAACTTTTTCTGTGGTTAACCTTTCTGTGATTAACCTGAGTTAGGATTTGAATTAGTGCGCGGCTTGCGACATCCAATGTAATAAGTCGAGCGCAGGGTCATACTCTTGAGCTGCTGCCATGCCGATCCAGGTGACAGCTTCCGCTTGGCTGGCTTGAACGCCACTTCCAGAGATATACATCAACCCAAGCTGCGTTTGAGCTTCAGGGCTACCGTTATTGGCTGCGGTAACGAACCACTCCGCGGCTTTTTCATCATTCTGTTCTACGCCCTCTCCGCTCAGATATAAGTAAGCGACAGAGAGCTGGGCATCCAATTGCCCTTGGTAAGCCTCATCCAACAATTGCACGACATCTTGATGCTTCTGCGATTGATCCATGGTGGCTGCGTTCTTAGAGCTTTCGCTTCCAACGCTTGCTTTGGCAAAAAACAGAGCAGCCAAAACACCAGTCAGAATCACGGTAGTTAAACGTTTATTGATCATTTATTTCCTCCTCGGGAATAAAGGTCACAACGTCCCTGTCGAATGAATTAGGTGAAAAGCAGGAATGGCGCGATGATGCACAAGCTTGATAGCAATACGTTTTCAATTTTCATAATTGGCTCTCGAGTAATAGTTGTGAGTGAATCAGGAACTGAACTAAATGGTCATAAGATTCAGCCGATTAAGACAGAGACTTAAATTGCTTTCTCAATGATGGTTTCAATCGTCTGTTTCGAGATTGGGTAGAACTGAAAACAGATGTCTTTTTCAATCGCTTCTGCAATGTTGCTCTTCTCTTGCTCATCAAAGTCCCAGCTGCTGAAACGCTTCATCGCACCGACACTGGTTTGGAAGTTGTTTAAGAAATCCAACACTCTCTGATAAACCATCTCATCGGTTCCCGTCGTGTCGACAGAAAATGCTTGAGCTAACTTCGCCGCATTCGGCATATAGAATTCCGGCAGCGCTTCAATCACAACCGGCATCAGTACCGTGTTGGCATCGCCATGTGGAATGTGGCTAATCGCACCAAAAGCGTGAGCACAGTTGTGAATCGGAATACCGCCCAAAGACGAATAGAAAGCAGAGATCGCCATGGTACTTGCTTGAAGAAGATTGCCGCGCGCTGTTAGGTTTTCTGGCTCTTTAAGTGCCAAGGGTAAGTTTTCAACAATCAGTTTTGCCGCCTGAATGCCGTAAGCGTCGGTGAATGCATTACTCATTGGCGAGACAATTGCTTCAACAGCGTGTGTTAGTGCATCCATCGCGGTAGAACGAGTCAGGTGAGCTGGCAGCTTAGTGGTCACCGTTGGATCAAGAATCGCGATATCGGCTTCCAATCCCGATGCAACTAGGCTTGCCTTAATGTTTTCATGTTCGTTGTAAAAAACAGCAATAGGAGAAGCTTCTGCGCCCGTACCAGCCGTTGTCGGAACCGCAATGTGGGGCACTCGAATATCTTCATTGTTTGGCCACACATCCATATGACCACCACCTGCAATTACGGTGCGAATGTCATCTATCTTCTTATGAAATGCGTATTTCACACCTTTAGAAGCATCAATCACGCTGCCGCCGCCAACAGACAAGATCGCATCAGCATTGACGCTGTTTGCAAACTCAATGGCTGCGTTGATGTTGTCGCAAGTCGCGTCTGGCGCGATATTGGTGTACACGCCAACAAGCTGAACCGCTTGTTGGTTCGCTTCCTGATTCCCATTCTGGTTTACAAACAACGCCGAGAACTGCTCAACAAAGCCAAGAGACTCCAAACCTTTATCAGAAAAGAGCACGACTCTTTGCGCACCTAAGCGACCAAACAGAGAAGGGATATTTTCAATGCCGTTCTCTTGAGCATGAACAATGGTTTTAAGTTGAAAGTTAAAATTATTGGTTGTCATGGTGTTTACCTCATTTCTAGTTGATGACTAAACAATAACCAAAACAAACCGGTCGGTCTAGAGTGTAAATGTCAAAGATATGTCAATTAAGATCTTTATGGATCATTGCCCCAAAATGAAAAAGCCCGCAAATGCGGGCTATTGTCATAAGTAAGCTATTGATCATTAAGGAGGTGTCATTGACTCACCCTGAGCAACTCACAAACGGTTAACGATTAACGAAGGTGAGCTGGGACCTTGCTCTTATCTCTAGTGAGGTAGTAGTACAGATAAACCAAAGAATAAACGGTCACAAATCCATCGAGCGCAAACACGCCGCTCCAGCCATAGAACCACTCATAATCGTTGATACACACGTTGTATAAGAAGATACCAACAAACATCGACTTCTCAAATGCGCTGTAAATCATGGTCGAGGTTCGCAACGATTTGTACTTCGCCGAGAACATCAACAACACACCAATACAGCCAACCATCACACCCCAGTGTTGATAAGTACCGAGCAAATACTCTTTGTTTTCCATCATGGTATCGTTGTACGAGAACAGCGTCTGCATACTCCAGTCTGGCGCTAGGAAAGTGGAAAAAGCCGTCGCTGTTAAGAAACCTGTAATCATCAAATACGATTTGATCGTACGTTCAAAAAAACGTTCCAACATAAAAGTAACCTCTTAAAATAATTTCGTGAAAATAACTTTTTGAAAAATAAACAATGTCATACCAACAGTGATTTACTGGCCAAGCATGCCCATCACTGCGGTTTTTAATTCGTTGTCTTCTTTTGAAAACAGATGCTTAACTCGATGATCTAACCCCGTTTCCAAAACTGTTTTGGCGTGGGAGAAAGTCAGGAAACCTTCTTTACCGTGATAGTTGCCCTGACCTGATTCACCAATGCCACCAAACGGCGCGTCATCAACCGCTAAATGGAACACACAGTCATTGATGCACATGCCACCGGAGTGAACTTGGTGCTTAACCTGAGCCTGTAAGCTCAAATCAAAGCTCATCAGGTAGAGTGCTAACGGCCTTGGTTTGCTATTGATGACTTGGAACGCCTCTTCGACATTGCGATACGTAATCAAGGGCAATAATGGGCCGAAAATTTCTTCGTTCATCACCTTGGATGACAGGCTTGGTTCAACGATCAAATGTGTCACCAAGCGATGAGTATCTAGGTCCATCGCTTCATCATGGCAAGCGACGATTCGTGTCCCTGCTTCCTGCTCTTCATTCAATAAACCAGCAATACGATCACATTGGCGAGGGTTAATGAGCGAGGTTAAACTCTCAGAGTAGATCCCTTCATCAAACAGCTGTTGGTATTGTTTTTTGTACTCCAGAATGAAGGCTTCGAGCTTATCTTCAGGGAGTAGCACATAATCTGGAGCGACACAGACTTGGCCGTTGTTTAGGCTCTTGCCATAAATGATTCGCTCTACCGCAATATCAATCGGCATGTCTTCTGCCACGATAACCGGCGACTTTCCACCCAGCTCTAGCGTGACTGGGGTTAGCGTATCAGCCGCTGACTTCATCACTTGGCGACCCACTTGGGTTGAACCCGTAAACAGAAGATGATCAAACGGCAACGCCGAAAATGCGGCTGCGATTTCTACCTCACCTTCAACCAAGCACACCTCATCGGCATGGAATACTTCCGCCAATAGCGCTGTTAATACTTGGTTCGTCGCTGGGGTAAATTCGCTCATCTTGATCATGGCGCGATTGCCTGCAGCCAGCGCCGAAATAAGTGGGCCGACGGATAACATGATCGGGAAGTTCCACGGGGCAATAATCCCTACAACGCCTTTAGGTTGATAAACCACCTCCACACGAGAGGTTGAAAGTAATGGACCGGAATGACGAATCGAAGATGTCGACCAATGAGGCAAACACTCAATGCTGTGATCAATATTTCCGATACAAGGCAATATGTCAGCCATCAAAGTGTCTTGTCGGCTGCGGTGACCATAGTCCTCACTCACGGCTACACACAAACGATCTGTGTAATCGATTAGCGCAGATTTAAGTGCGAGCAGCTGCTCAATTCTCTCCGATATCGCTGGCATCGGTTTCTGTGCAAAAGCTCCCTGCATGCTGTTCAACGTCATGGTCATTTGTGTTGGCGTCAATTCGTGTTTCATACATCACCTCGTGGTTAAGATGAACACACAATAATACACAACAGACCGGTCGGTCTAGTATTTTATTGTCAGAGAATCGTCAATGGAGTTTTGATTACAATCCAATGAGGCGGCTACAAACGGGGCAAAAAGTCAGGGGGATTTAAAATAAGAAGGCGTAGCTAACACGCAAGGCAAATAGAGAATTTTAAATGGCAGGATCAAAAATGGCCGCTTAGTGCGACCATTTGATAATAATTTAAGTTTTTGTTTTAAATGAACAATTTAAAACTGACGTTAGCTCTTGGCTACGTTTGCAATGCCTTCAAGTTGAAGTACTGGAGCGGCGTCGATGTCTTCTGCGTTCATCATTGATGATACTCGCTGCATTGAAGAAAGCAGTAAGCTTTGCTCCCACGGCTCTAGGTTTTGGAATTTTTTAACGAAGTTATCTTGCAGCGGTGGTGGCGCATTGTTTAGCAACTCTTGACCTTTTTCAGTCAGATTTGCGTGTACTTTGCGGCGATCTGACGAGCTGCGAACGCGTTGTACATAGCCATTCAGTTCCAAGCGATCGATGATCGTGGTTGTGGTGGCTTGGCTTACATTGGTGTGATTAGACAATTCTTTGATCGTCACATTACCCATTTCTTGGATTGCTCTCATTAAGATTAATTGAGGGCCAGTCAAACCATACTCTTTACTCAGCTTTTTCGAATGTAAATCGATAGCGCGAATAATTTGGCGAATAGCGACCAGGATTTCGTCATGTTTGTCCAAGATGCAGACCTTTGTACTAATATACTGTGAATGGTTTTACAGCGTCGAAGCGATGATATGTCCTGATTATTTACGTCAGGTGAGCTCGAATTACACTGTAAATTGATAAATTACTTCATTGATTTTTCCGCATTGTACTGATGTTCATACTATTCTCAATCTTTTCTATACCACTAAACTTGCGTGGTACGGCACTTTTACTTATTGAAGGGGAAATGAAAGCTTCAATGAAAGTAAAAATAGTGAGTCAGAGAATACAAGTTCAAACAATAATATATTTTAATAATCATGGAGGTAGAGAGACTTAACCCTCTCCACCTAATAAAAAACCAGCCCTAATCGCCAAGCTGGAAAACGAAATTTTACGCGGCTGTATTCATCTGAAAATTACCCGTTAGTGCGTTGTAAAACTCGCTGTTATCCAGAATACCGACCAGTTGATTGTCTTCCACCAGCAAAATCGGGTGATTACTTAGCTGTTTCAGTTTAATCGCATCACGCATGCCAATTTCCGGGCTTGCCACAACCACACTCGACTCGCTGATCGCGGTTAGGTCGTCAGACTCGCTCCACTCGACAAGCGCCAAAGCAGATTCACCTTTCACAGATAAAGCACCTTCATTCTGTTCAATCCAGAGATCTTTAGAATCGCAGATCTTCCAGCTTTCATTCTCTTGCGTCAGTGAATCAAGAGGCTGCATCAAAGAACGACCTTTAAGCACATTCAATGGATTGGTGTGAGCCACGAAGTCTTTTACGTATTCTGTTTTTGGCGTCAATACGATCTCTTCAGGCTTACCGTGTTGAATCAGTTTGCCTGACTCCATGATCGCGATGTTGTTACCAATCTTCAGTGCTTCATCTAGGTCGTGACTCACGAACAGAATCGTTTTGTTGAGTTTGTTTTGCAGCGTGATCAGTTCATCTTGCAGTTGAGCACGAATCAGTGGGTCAAGCGCCGAAAACGGTTCATCCATCAATAGAATGTCAGTATCCATTGCAAACGCACGTGCCAAACCAACACGTTGCTGCATGCCGCCAGAAAGCTCATGCGGGAATTTGGTTTCCCATTCGGCTAGGCCGACCATTTCCAATTGCTCACGCGCTTTTGCACGACGAACATCTTTTGCTACACCCTGCATTTCAAGACCAAACGCCACGTTGTCTAATACGTTAAGCCATGGCATCAAAGCAAACTTTTGGAAAACCATTGATACACGGTGAGTACGAAGATGACGCAGAGTCGCTTCATCACACTGTGCTAAATCGACTTGTTGGTCACCATCTTTGATTGTTAGTGAACCACGGCTGATCTCATTCAAACCGTTAACTGCGCGAAGCAAAGATGATTTACCAGAACCAGACAAACCCATCAATACACAGATCTCGCCCTCTTCAACGGTCAGCGACACATTGTCTACGCCGACAACTTGACCTGTTTCATCGATGATCTCTTGGCGAGTTTTACCTTGATCGAGTAGCTCAAGCGCTTGATTGGCTTTGTTACCAAACACAACATCAAGGTTTTTAATGGTAATCGCGTCCATTGCCTTTTGTTCCTGAGAGATAGACATGATTAAGCTTCCTTCTGGTTTGGTGTTTTGCACAAGCGGTCAAGGATGATTGCGACTAAAACAATCGCTAACCCGGCTTCAAAACCTTGTGAGATGTTCACTGTGTTCAATGCACGAACAACAGGTTTACCAAGCCCGTCAGCACCAACAAGAGCGGCGATAACCACCATCGAAAGCGACAACATAATACATTGGGTGACACCCGCCATGATGCTTGGCAGAGCCGCTGGCAGTTCTACTTTCAATAGCAACTTCATGCGACTTGCACCAAAGGCTTTCCCCGCTTCAATCAACTCTTCAGGGACTTTCGTTACCCCTAAATAAGTCAAACGAATCGGCGCAGCTATCGCGAAAATAATGGTCGAGATTAAGCCAGGAACGATGCCCAAGCCGAATAGAACCAGAGTTGGAATCAGATAAACGAAAGTTGGAACGGTCTGCATTAAATCGAGAATTGGGCGCAACATCGTATAGAGCCAAGGACGGTGAGCAGCCATGATGCCAACCGGTACGCCAATTAATACGGAAATCGTTGTCGCCGCAAAGACGAGAACAAAGGTTTCCAGCATTTCTTGCCAGTAGCCGAGGTTAAGAATAGTCAGCAGTGCCGCGACCACAAAGATCACTAGCGAAGGTTTACGGTGTAAGTACCATGCAATCGCAGCAGTAATCACGATTGGCAGTGCAGGCGGCATCCACTTAAATACGTCGACTAAAAACATAATGACGGTTTCTAGAAAAATCGAAATAGCGTCAAAGAATCCTGCTGCATTGATTGTTAGCCAATCAACACCCGCTTCCATCCACTGTCCGACAGGGATTTTGTTTTCCGTAATAAAATTCACAATATTGCCTTTTATTATGGGTGGGCTACTTCAAACCAATCGATAAATTGGTCAGCCCACCTTTATTATTTATGTAGCTGTTGAGATAGGTAGAACTAAGCTTTAACTTGCTTTAGGTATTCAGTAACGGCTTGGGTCGCTGATTCACCTTTATGCGTTTTTACGTTGTCTAACCAAGCTTCAACTTGTTGAGGGTTGTTGTTCAACCATTGTTGAGCCGCTTTTTCTGGCTTCACTTTTTGGTTAAGAATCTCTTCCATCAACTGGTTTTCCATCTCTAGAGTGAATTCTAGGTTTTGTAGAAGTTGACCGACGTTTACACACTCAGACAGGTAGTTTGAACGAACGTTGGTGTAAACATTCGCGCCACCGTAGTTAGGGCCGAAGAAGTCGTCACCGCCTGAAAGGTATTCCATCTCAACATTGCTGTTCATCGGGTGCGGAGCCCAACCAAGGTAAACAATCCATTGGCTACGGCGTGCTGCGCGTGACACTTGAGACACCATGCCCGCTTCGCTTGATTCCACTAGGCTGAAATCTTTCAAGCCAAACGCGTCAGAATCAATCATTGATTGGATTAGGCGGTTACCGTCGTTACCCGGCTCGATGCCGTAGATGCGGTCTTTAAATTTGTCGGCATGTTTTGCTAGGTCGGCGAAGCTTTTCACGCCAGAGTCGTACACGTATTTTGGTACAGCTAGTGTGTATTTCGCGCCTTCAAGGTTGGCACGAACGGTTTCAACAGTACCCTCTTCGCGATACTTAGCAATATCACCTTCCATGGTTGGCATCCAGTTGCCTAGGAATACGTCAATATCGCCGTTCGCCATTGAAGAGTAAGTCACCGGTACTGAAAGTAGGTCGGTTTTGGTTTTGTAACCAAGGCCTTTTAATAGTTCAGAAGTAACGGCGGTTGTTGCGGTAATGTCAGTCCAGCCTACATCAGCGAAGCGAACGTTTTCACATTGCTGCGGTTCAATAGAAGCGTTAGCACCAAATGCAAATGAACTGATGGCTAATGTTGCTAATACCTTTTTTGTAGCGGTTTGTTTATGTTGAGTCGTCATAATGATTCCTTTTTATCTTTCCTTTTTCTGCCCTAACTCATACTAATCAGGGCAGTTTTGCTGACTTTTGACTAATTTTGGTTGTTACTTTTTATTATTTTTATCTCAATAACAGAGGCTTACGCTTCTCTTACTGGTTTATTGATTCTTTGCTTCTCTTGCCATTCAGGTGCAATCCACACTGGAACGTCCTGCTCTTTGAGCATTGGCTTACCCAAAATCAAATCGGAAGCACGCTCAGCCACCATAATGGTCGGGGCGTTCAGGTTGCCGTTTGGAATAACTGGGAAAACCGACGAATCAACAACACGTAAGCTGTCGATACCGCGAACGCGACACTCTTCATCAAGCACCGCCATTGGGTCGTTATCAGCGCCCATTTTGCAGCCACAAGAAGGGTGATAAGCACTTTCAACATTCTGCTTAACCCATTCGTCAATTGCTTCATCGGAGGTAATGCTTAGACCCGGCTGAATCTCTTCACCACGGTAAACATCCATCGCAGGTTGCGACAAAATCTCACGGGTTAAGCGAATACAATCGCGCCAATCTTGGCGGTCTTGTTCGGTTGAGATGTAGTTGAAAATGATCTCTGGCTTGGCATGCGGATCAGCAGAGGTGATCGCAACCGTACCGCGACTCTCTGGCTTGTTAGGCCCTACGTGTACTTGGAAACCGTGACCATCAAAGGCCGCTTGTCCGTCGTAACGCATTGCTGCTGGTAGGAAGTGATATTGAATATTTGGCCACTTCAATCCTTTACGAGAGCGAATGAACGCGCACGATTCAAAGTGGTTAGTGGCACCAAGACCCTTACGAGTCAGAATCCACTCGGCACCAATCATGCCCTTGCTTACCAAGCCAAGCTTGCTGTTGAGCGTGATGGGTTCGTTACAGTGATATTGGAAGTACACTTCTAAGTGATCTTGAAGGTTTTCACCGACGCCACTGAGTTCGTGTTTCAGCTCAACACCCGCCTTTTCAAGCACGGCTTTCGGGCCGATACCAGAAAGCTGAAGCAGTTGAACAGAACCAATAGAACCCGCAGAAGAGATCACCTCTTTGTTCGCTACCGCCACTTGGGTATTGCCTGACTTTTCAAACTCGACACCAACCGCTTTCAAGCCCGATTGACCATTTGAGTCTTGTGCTTCAAGTAGGAAACGACGCGCCACGATGCCTTTCTTTAAGGTTAGGTTTGAACGATTCAATGCTCGACGTAGATAAGCGTTAGAGGTTGAGGCTCTAACACCCTTATCTACCGTCATATGCATAGTGCCGAAGCCTTCTTGCTGGTAGCCGTTGTAATCGTTGGTTTCTGGGTAACCTGCGTCTTTACCTGCATCGATAAACGCTTGGTAAAGCGGGTTGAGCTCCATATCGTTACCGTTACAAGTGCCGACAGGGCCATTGTCACCACGGTATTCATCACCGCCTTTGTTCCATGATTCAGCACGGCGGAAGTAAGGTAAGCATGCTTGGTAGTTCCAACCCGCTGCGCCCTCTTCTTCCCATTGGTCAAAATCACACGCGTGGCCACGAACATAAACCATGCCGTTAATTGATGAGCTGCCGCCTAACACTTTGCCACGTGGGCAGTGCAGTTCGCGTCCATCAAGGCCCGGTTCTTGCTCTGTTTCAAATTGCCAAGCGTACTTTTCAGTATTCATTGGGTAAGAAAGCGCGGTTGGCATCTGGATAAAAATACTCTTATCCGTTCCACCAGCTTCCAGTAATAAAACGCTATGTTCACCGCTTTCCGTTAGCCTATCCGCTAACACACAGCCGGCCGAACCCGCGCCGACGATAATATAATCGTAGCGTTGTTCCATGTTTTGATTTCCCTGAGATGAGTCAGTAGGGCTAGCTCTGTTAAGCTAACCCATAAAATTGAGTGTTACGCGTTAGGCATAAGGGCTGGCGTAGTCGCCAAGTTCAATAAGAATGCTCTTAGTCTGCGTATAGTGAAGTAGAGTTTCTGGTCCATTTTCACGGCCAATACCCGAAAGCTTGTAACCACCAACCGGCATTTCTGCTGGTGAGTCGCCCCACGTGTTCACCCAACAAATACCTGCCTGCATTTGATGGATCACGCGGTGAGCACGAGAAAGGTTTTGCGTGAACACGCCAGCCGCAAGGCCATATTTGGTGTCGTTAGCGCGGCGAATCACATCGTCTTCGTCGGTAAACTTCAACACTGACATCACAGGGCCAAAGATCTCTTGTTGAACGTGAGGCATGTTGTCTTCGCAATCCACAAACACGGTTGGGATAACAAAATTACCATTTTCGAGGCCGTTGTCTGTCACTTGATAGCCGCCCGTCAGCAGGGTTGCGCCCGACTGTTTAGCTAGCTCAATTGCTTCAAGGACTTTTGAAAGGTGTTCTTTAGAAATCAACGCGCCGATCTGAGTCTCCATATCCATTGGGTTACCAATGATCAGCTTCTCAGTGCGAGTCTTAAGTTGGTCGATGAATGCGTTGTAGATGTTTTCATGTACATAAACACGAGTACCGTTAGTACACACTTCGCCTTGAGTGTAGAAGTTTGCGACCATCGAAGCTGACACTGCATCATCCAATTTCGCATCATCAAACACGATCATCGGTGACTTGCCGCCAAGTTCCATGGTGACTGATTTCAGCGTCTTAGCGCTGTCTGCCATTACCGCTTTACCGGTACCGGTTTCGCCCGTGAACGATACTTTCGCGATATCTGGGTGCGCCGTTAGCATCTGACCAACACGGTAATCGCCCTGAACCACGTTGAACACGCCATCAGGAAGACCAGCTTCGGTAAATATCTCAGCAAGCTTGAGCGCCGTTAGCGGCGTTTCTTCTGAAGGCTTGAAAATCATCGCGTTACCCGCAGCGAGTGCCGGAGCCGATTTCCACATCGCGATTTGGATAGGGTAGTTCCACGCACCAATGCCCGCACAGATGCCTAGCGGCTCGCGGCGAGTGTAGAAAAATTGAGATTCACTCAGCGGTTGTTGGTCGCCTTGTAGCGTTGGTGCCAAGCCAGCAAAGTATTCAATAACATCAGCGCCAGACGCCACATCCACTTCAATCGCTTCTTGCAGCGGCTTGCCCGTATCAACAACCTCAAGGTTTGCAAGGTCATTATTTCGAGCTCTAAGTATTTCCACTGCTTTCAAAAGAATGCGGCTGCGTTCCACAGCGGTCATTGCTGACCATACCGCAAATCCGCGCTTCGCAGATTCAATAGCACTGTCGACATCCGCTGAAGATGCTTGGCCTAACGTCGCGATAGGTTCGCCGTTTGCAGGGTTAATGCTATCAAAGGTTTCACCAGAGGTTGCTTTAACCGCTGCGCCATCAATGTATAACGAGTTCATTTCCATTTGAGATTCTGACTTAATTATTGTTATTAGACTCTACTGGTCTATATGTGAGTATTGGTCGTTCTAGTGCTGTTCTAGTCCTAACACTGCGTTCTATTTGGTACTGCACGAGTAGAACGTAAGTTGTTTATCTAGATAATCATTGATGATGGCACGCGCCTTTTGAGCATCGATACCATCTGGGTTTAGTGTGCCTCTCAGCCACAAACCATCAATCAGAGACGCAATCCCGTGAGCAACGAGATCCGCTTGTTCATGATTCAAAATACCTTTCAACTCAAGACGTAAGTGTGAAATCAAACGTTTTTCATTCACACGCTGCAGTCTTTTCAGCTGCTCGTCATGCATTGAATATGACCAAAATGCCAACCACGCCTTCGCGACCTTATTTTCTGCCTGGTAACCCTCGAAGTTACCATCGATGATCGCGTTAATTCTCTGTTGGTGAGCATCAACAGGAAGCGCTTTTAGTGACGTGGTGATGGTATTAGAAAGTTGGCGAAGGATTTCACGCATGGTCTCTTCGAGCAGCCCATGCTTCCCGCCAAAATAGTGATTAATAATGCCAGTGGAGACTCCCGCTTCTTTGCTGATCAACGCAATACTCGCGGCATGCAAACCCACTCGATCAATCACCGTCATGGTGGCTTGAACAAGCTGTGGTTTACGTATATCAGGCATCCCAACCTTCGGCATTTCTCAGTCCTTTTATTTTATATTGAACGTTCAGTTAAATATAAAATGACAGAAATTTAGTTAGGGTTCAAATGATTATTTAAAACAAACTCGTAACAACACAGCATTCAAATCGACAAAATCCGTTATAAAACAATAGATTAAATATCATTTAGAGCACTAACGAAAACAATTAAAGATTTGAGGTGTGATAGTTATTGGTCAAATGTTTTTGCTTGTTCTGAACAAACTTCAACCGCTTATCTTCTGTGCCGAAATAGGACGAGACACAGCGAATAGGCATCGTTATTTGTATATTGGTAGGGAAAGTCGATGATGCGATTGATGAAGAGTAAAAATGAAAATCAGATACAAAGAGAGCACCACAAATAAGTTCGGTGCTCTCATTTTTATCGCCAATATTGAGATAATAAAATGTGGTTGGTTCAACTAAAAAGCCAAGTGGTAACTATTGCTCGATTGATCCAGTGAAATTACCCAACTTTGCTCTTGTTCACTGCTGCTCATCGGTACCCAACGAGCGTAGATTTGATCCCAGTTCCCATTCACCTCTAGTTCCACCACATCGATTTGAGTTGGGTACACCGTGGTGATTCTCGACAAAGGGTCAGCGACAACATCACCGTTACTCATGACAAATGCTGACTCAGAGTACAAATGAAGAGCCCCTGCCGTCGTTCCCGTGTAGTCCATCGACAAACTGATCTTCTCACCGACATCAAACGAAAACCCTGCTTGTGCAACAATTTCCGAAGTGTCGGTTATCGCTGCAACGGCTGGCTGAGCAGGAGAAGCGGGCGTCTGAACCGGTGTTGGCGTGGCCGATGGTGTCTGAGCTGGCGCAGCACTTGTGCTTCCGCCTCCTCCTCCTCCACCACAAGCAGCGACTAACAAAGGCAGAGAACTGATAGTGAATAGTTTGATTGTATAATTCATGGTGTTCTCCTACTCGTCCGTCGCTGAAATAACTTTATTAGTGGTCGATGCCTTGTACCACTCACCATCTGTCTCACCGCTACTGGTTACCCATGTAGGGAACGACGTATAAGCTTCACTGATGTCTATGTACTCAACAGGGTGGTCCCATTCGTCACGGATGTTAATCACCCAAGGCATGTTGTTGCTAGTCTTAAACGATTCAGAACCCGAAGAACGGTCATCGTGACTATTGAACAAGGCATTATTCATGTCACTGGTGCCAGAAAACGCTTTGAGGTGAGTTTGCCATGTCATACCTGGAGGAGTGCCAACAAAATCACCGTGGTACATATCTTCAGCCGCAAAAATGAATGAGTCATAAGGTGGATAGCCGATATCATCACGCGATACGGGAGACGTAAACTCGACGTACAATTGATAGTTGAGAGCATCAGCATTTTGCTGTTCAGAGCATGCGCTTTGTGTTCGGTAGAAGACGCAGCTTTCGGTGAGTTCACCTAGGTTTTCTAGCTCCACTCTCAGATCTTCAGACACCATCAGAATCGTTTCGCTGCTCCCCTCTTTGAGAATGGTATGGCCAACGGCAACGCCATTTCGAGTCAACGTTGTTGATGCCACGTTAGCAGGCAGAACGTTCGGCAGTTTCAAGGCATAGCCATTGGAGTAGCCAGCCCCCATCGCCTGAAGTGTGTAATCTATGGTTAAGTTTTTAAGTTCTCGCTGTCCATTGAGTTGCTCTGTCACTCGGTAACGCCACACCACATCATTGAAATCATAATCCCCTTTTAAGGGCCAATTATCTTCAAATGCGATCGTTGCGTAGCTGTTCGAGCTTGGGTAGACCGACGTCACTGTCACATCCTCATTATTCTCTTGCACAAGCACTTCGTATTTGGAATCTGTCGTGCCATCTTCATTGACCCCATCAACAGCCGCAAATGGCGTCACTTCTACAGTGAAGATCAAATCATTAAAGTCGTTGTCTCCGGTAGGGCGATAAATATCCTCAAAGCCAAGTACTAGGAACTCATTTTCTGTATCGAGGAAAGCAACATTGTGTCTTCGATATTCAGCGGTCGCCTCTGGGTTGAGCGATGGATAGCTGTAAAAAGGTGTTCCCCAACCGCCAAGCCACGGGATGTTGTTATAAGAACCCTCCCACCCCCAACCATTAGAGATAATGAAAAAAGCCAATGTTTGGCCAGCGGTAAGTTGGACACTTAAATCAATCGTGTCGCCTTCCTGCATCTCACCAACACTAGCAACGGACGTATTGGGAAACACAATCACATGCGCATTAATGTCGTCTTTGGTCGCCGGTGGGTTGTTGGTATCAAACACAAAGTAACCGAGAGAATTTCGATAACCCGCCCCTTCATTCAAGAACGTGATTTTCGCCGTTGCGTACTCCGCACCATTCAACTCGTCGTCAATATCAATGCTCGAATAACGCTCGGGCGCAATAAACGCACTATTGACCGTACTGCCTTCAGGGAGCATCGAATAGACATTAGTTAGGACATCTTGTGGGAGTGAATCGGCGATCGAGTAGGTATTGTTTGGCTTACCTTTTGCTGAATAGTTTGACGCATCTGCTCCAGATTCAAAGGTAAGATCCGCAGTTGTCAGCGCCATCGCAAAACACGGCATTAAACAACTGGGCAGTATGACTGAATTCCAATTTCTCATTATGTTCCCTCTTTCAGCTAGCCATAAACGTGTAAAGAGGAATGGAGCAAGTATAGTGCCGAAAAATAAAACTATATTTAACAGAAGGTTATGATTATCTAGTTGAAAATTCTCATTTTGAGAATGAAGTTGATTTGAAAAAGGCCGCAGATTTATTCGCGACCTTTATTTGAGTGGGGGATGTAACTAGAAAGCGACGAGTACCCGATTATTGAGTAATAATCGGCATAGATTGCCATGCTCTTTGGTGCAACATCTCGCAGCCAGACTCTGTGATGACGATGTTTTCCTCATGCACCATCATGCGGTTTTTCGCAAATGCCATGCCCGGCTCAAGGGTTAACACCATACCGGGTTTTAAAATCACATCACCGTTAGGCACATGTGATGGCCACTCGGTTAGCTGCATGCCCAAGCCGTGCCCCATTCGCCCCACATCGTTCCCAAGTGCACCGTTCTTTTCGAGCACCGACCACATAGCTTGCCACACGTCTCCAGTGGTGCGTCCCGGCTCTGCAATCGCCAGCCCCGCTTCTGTCGACTGATATACCGCGTCATAAGCCGCTATTGTATCTGTCTGCGCATGCCCAAACGCATAGTTCCGGTCAAAGTCGCTGAAGTAACCATCAAAGTTAGCGCCCGTGTCGATGATCAAAACATCCCCTTCAGAGAGCACACGATCCGTTGGCCCCATGATGATGTTGTCATAGCCACCTTGGCCGGATGCCGAGATCAAGTAAGGACACGCATCGGCACCCAAACGCAGCATCTCCAAATGCATGGCTTTACACGCCTGTCGTTCTGTCATCCCTATCGCGAGATGATGACGAAGGTACTCAAAGCCCGCAGCCGTGACTTGGCAAGCGAAGCGTACTTTATCGATCTCCGCTTGAGATTTAACACTACGCATATCGCGAACCATCAGCGATACATCAACCACACTGTGTTGGCTCAGCTTCTGCTGTAACAACGCATAGTTAGTGGCAGGCATACGCAGATGTGTTTCCGGGCCAATCATCGAGCCGATTCGGCGAAAACCCTTGGAGACTTCAGATAGCGTAGAAGCTAACAAAGAGATACCGTCATCTTCTGGCCTTGGTGACGGCCAACTGCGCACATCTTCAATCCATGTCTCGTCAAAACCAGCCACACCGATCTCTGGTACAACAGCGATCGGCTTACCAACCGCTGGCACCACCAAAAACCAAGGTCGAGTTGGGCTTTCCCAGAACTGCGATTTGAAGCCACTGAAATAGCGGAATTCAGGCTCGGTCGTGAAAAACGCAGCATCGATGTTTTGCGCGCGAAGACGTTGTTGCAACTCGACAGTACGTTGCTCTAGTTCTGCTGATTCAAACCCTCTCTGCGGAGGTGTTAACGGCAATATACTCATATCTCTATCCTTGATTAAATAAGGGTAACTCGACGGATTAATTGAATAAAATGTCTCTTGGTAACAGAGCGATGCTTGGGAAGAAAATCAACAAAGCAGACATCAAGATCAAGATAAGGAAAAACGGCAATGTTCCGCGGATGACTTCCATATAAGGACGCTCGAAAATCGCAATTGCGGTAAAGATGTCACAACCGAATGGCGGCGTTGCCGACCCAATCGCCATTTGTAGCGTTACCATCACTCCGACCAAGATTGGGTCGATGCCTGCTGCATCAACAATCGGCATGAAGATTGGCGTCAAGATAAGCAGCACCACCAATGAATCCACGAACATGCAACCGACAAAGAAAGTCAGTGCGATAACAAACAGGATGAACTCGGGAGAAGCATCTTCTAGATTGAGAGGAGCCAACAACTCTTGAGGGATTTGTTCAAACGAGATGTACCAAGAGAACGCCTGACCAACACCCACCAGCACAAAGACAACCGCCGTAATCAAGCCAGTATTTAACGCCGCATCGCAGATGTCTTTCACGCCAAGTTTGCGATAGAAAATGCACTCAACGATAATCGCATACAGCACTGCGAATGAAGCCGCTTCGGTTGGCGTGACAATGCCCGAATAGATACCACCGATAATCAAAGCAGGGAAACCAAGAGGAAGAATCGCTTTCTTGATCGCTTCAATGCGTTCTGCGGTGTTGGCTTTTTCAACCAAAGTGATGGTGTCGCTGTGTTTTACGCTGTAGGCATAGCTGTATAACGAGAACAGGCTCGCGAGCACTAAACCTGGGCCAATACCGGCAATGAATAATTCACCCACACTGGCGTTGGCTAAGGTGCCGTAAAGAATCAAGCCGATGCTCGGAGGGATAAGAAACGCGATGTCACTGGCATTGATGATCAGTGCCATCACAAAGCTGTCTTTGTAGCCTGCTTGCAGCAACTTCGGACGCATGATTTGGCCAACCGACACCACGGTCGCTTGGGTCGAACCGGAAACAGAACCAAATAAAGTACAGCTGATACACGTCGTAATCGGCAAGCCACCACGCAGATGTCCGACAAACGCTTGAATCAGGCCAAGTAAGTTATAGGCTGTGTGGCCGCGCGTCATGATATCGGCTGCTAAGATAAACATGGGTACCGCAATCAATGCGTTCGGCGAAATGCCCGTGACCATCTGCTGAATCAGTACTCCCGGCTCTACCTGAGAGAAATGAATCAAGCCAATTAAAGCTCCAACCGCTAACGGTACAATCATCGGGAAGCTCAAAAACAGCAAAATCACCATCACAGAAACAAGAGTAAATGTGATGACATAAATATCTAATTCGCCGGCAATAATGTCCGAGAAAAACTGTGCAACATCGCTCATTCGAACTCACCTACTTTTGTGTTTCTGTTTTCAATCACGTCAAATGACACGTAGATCTCTTTGTGCAGTAAGTTCATCAAAAAACTCATGCTGTATTGCAATCCGGCAATGAAAAAGCCAATTGGAATGATCGCGTATACCCAATACACAGGGAACTGTAAGGCTGGACTTAACCGATTGATGTCTTTCAGCTCTTTAACGTAAAAGAACGCGTGGTAGGTGAGATAAAACATCAGCATTGCAGTTAATAACGCAATGATGGTTGTGAGAACTTTCTGAGCTTTAGTGCTCAATGAATCGTAGACTGCGGTCATGCGAATGTTTCGACCTTGGCGCACCGCATAAGCGAAACCGATAAAGGTGACTGAGACGATCAAAAACTGATTGAGTTCTTCTGAGAAAAACAGGCTTTTGTTAAAGGCATAGCGACCAATCGCATTGGCCGTGGAATTGATCATCATCGCGAGAATGGCGGTCATGATTAAAAAGCGTTCTAGCTTTTCTGTCGCGACGCTTATCTTATGTAGCAGTTCTTTCATAACAGGCAGTGCTCCATACTTCGTTCAGTGACAGGGGTCCATTGCCACAATTTGGAGAAGGTGGGGATAAGCTACCCGATGCCAATAAACAGCGAATAGCATTCATCCTAACAACGCTTTCTATTGCGTCGCTGAAGCAGCCTTCACTTCATCTAGGATTTCTTCGAGAATGGTTTTCGCACCCTCACGCGCTTCACTTTGCTCACCAGAAGGATACGCATTTGCTACCACGTCATAGTAAGTCGTGTGCAGCTTTTGACTGAGGATCTTGAAGCGTTCACGCTCTTCCTCAGTTAACACAACCACTTGCATGTTTGGACGCTCTTTCAAGATCTTGTCCATGTTCTCTTTGTTGATGCGAATCTGGTAGTCATAAGCAGCTTGATCTGCGGCTTTGATCGCTTTGTCGACCATCGCTTGCTTCTCCTCTGACAAACCGTTGTACCACTTGCTGTTGGTCGAAACGGTGCTCACATAAGGTTGCTGACCTGGGAACATCAAGTAGTCTTGAACTTCATGCCACTTCGCGTTGTAGATGAAGTAGATAGGGTTAACCATGCTATCGATAGTCTTAAGTTGCAGTGAGCCGTACACTTCACCCCAAGAAAGAGGGGTAGGTGTTGCACCAAACGCTTTGTAGGTTTCAACAGGAATGGTTGAAGTGAAAGTACGGATTTTCTGGTTCGCAAAATCTTCAGGAGTACGAATAGGTTTATTACCGCCCCAAACCATTTCGCCTTCCGACATCATCGACAACAGCTTTAGGTTTACGCTCTCAAACTTGGGTGCCAACTTGTTGTAGATGGTTGGGCTTTCCGTTAAGACCTTATGCGTAATCGCTTCGTTAGTACCCAGCACATAAGGTAAGCTCACTGCCTGAACCTCGGGAACATAAGACCCTAAGTGACCCGCGCCTACAGACACGAATTGAATAGTGCCTTTAGCAGCCAATTCTACAATGTCGTTCTCTGTGCCCAATTGTCCGTAGTAATAGATGCGAACACGGATATCGCCATCAGATTCCTTCTTAATCACTTCCGCAAATTTTTGCGCATAGATGTCTTGAACGTCTGTTTTGTCCTCTTCTGAAGCAAACTTCCATGTTTCGGCATGAACGCCAAAAACCATGCTCAAACTTAGCAGTGCTACGCCTAATCGTTTCATCCTGTCTTTCCTTTTATTATCCTAATTTCACGCTGATGACTTTGGTCAATTCACGCGCTTCAGTTTGGCTGTATCGACAATAAACTCCGTTTAAAGTCAGCCATCTTGCAGTGCCAAATCCGTCACTGCTGAATCTGTTTCTCTACTTGTTGCTTCTAATTGAGCCGTTTCTAAATTGATCTTGCTAAACGGTCGTTTACCAACTGAATCCAGTAGCTCGCACCGAGCTTTAAGATGCCGTCGTTAAAGTCGTATTTTGGGTTATGCAATGCGCAGCCACCGACCGATTCCGTGCCATTACCCAACAGCACATAACAGCCCGGTTTAACGCGTAACATGCTTGAGAAATCTTCCGAAATTGTCAGTGGATCGCAGGCGTCATTAACCTTCTCGACACCGAGCACCTTCTGCGCGGCGGCAACCGAATATTGGGTTTGTTGCTCACTGTTGATGGTTGGGTAGAAGGTATTGATAAACTCAAATTCGTAGGTCGCACCTGCCGCCTGACAAATGCCCGCTACGATTCGCTCCATACTTTGCTTGATTCGATCGAGAGAAGACTCAGTGAAGCAGCGGCAGTCACCTTTGATGGTTACTTGGGTCGGGATAACGTTAACCGTGCCATCAGTAATAAACTCGGTCGCAGAGACTACAGCCGTATCGTGGATCGCACTAAGGTTGCGAGATACTATGGTTTGCAGACCAAGAATGACTTGCGAACCAACGACTAAAGGATCGACGCCTTGGTGCGGCAGAGCAGCATGTCCACCCACGCCATTGATGGTAATCTCAAAGCTACTTTCACTAGCCATTAATGATCCGGGACGAACCATCAATTCACCTTCCGCTAAGCCGGGGAAATTATGCACGCCATACACTTCATCAATAGAGAATCGCTCAAACAAGCCATCATCAATCATCGCTTGTGCGCCACAACCGTGCTCTTCATCGGGTTGAAAAATGAAATACACAGTGCCATCAAAGGTTGGGGCCTCGGCTAGATAGCTCGCAGCGCCAAGCAGCATTGCGGAGTGTCCATCGTGACCACAAGCGTGCATCTTTCCATCGTGTTGTGAGCAGTGTGCGAAGTTGTTTTGCTCGTGAATGTGCAGAGCATCCATATCAGCTCTCAGACCAATGCTCGCTTCACTCGATCCTGAACGAAGTATCCCAACTAATCCTGTTTTACCGATGTTACGCACCACCTCGATACCAAAACTGTGTAACTTGTCAGCGATAAAATCGGAGGTCAGATTCACATCAAAACCACACTCAGGGAAACGATGTAAATGTTGACGCCACTCCGTCATGCTTTGAATAAGCTGCGAAGACAGTTGGTCTGGTTTGATCGAGAAAGTAGACGGCATAGTAGTAGTCCCAAAGTGTAATTCTTTGTATTAACGTAAATGTGGAGTTAGCTTGGCTGCTCTGAATTTAAACGCGAAGCGAGCAGCTTTAATCGAAGGTCGTTACAACGACTGCGACCTTCGGCAATTATCTGAGGGTGGTTCAAGATGGTGCTCTAACAGTGCACCGAAACCTTTTATGGGCGAGGGGTAGTTCATCAATTGAAGCGAGTGCCAAGCCAACACTTGATTGCTGCTGACAACGGGTTTATCTAGCTCCGCTTCAATGGATTCAAGCACCGATGCTGCACGCAGTGCCGTGCAAGAGATAAACAGAAGATCCGCTTCAGGGTCGCAAACTTGTAGTGCGGCATGTTTAATGTCCATTGGATCAATGAACGTCATCGCGGTGTCATCTTCAAAGCCAAAACCAGCAATGCTCAACACTTCAATGCCTTGCGACTCGAAAAATGCTGCGACGTCTTGATTCACAGCTTCGGTATAAGGCGTTAATACCGAGATACGCTTCGCTTTAAAGCAGTCGAAAGCCGCTAAGGCCGCGGTCACAGGATTCGTTACCGCAGCGTTTGGGCGAGATTGATGAATAAGCTGGGTAATTCGTTCGCTGCCAATCGCTACGGTGCCAGAGGTACAAGCGTAAATCACCACATCCAATTCGGTGCCCGGAAGGATGGTATCAGCGCAAGCAGCGATTCCTGGCTCCATCTTCCGCAGGTTCTCTATCGTCAATGGATTATAGTTTCGAACTCGGCTGGTGAACGACTGCACATCGCCTGGAAACAACGTGTTTAAATCACGCTCAATATTGAAATCTGTCGCTAACGCAATCACACCGACGCGTCCTGCTGGTGCCAATTTTTCTAATTCAAACTGTAAAGTAGCGGTTGCAGATTTCATACTTTCCGACTCCTTGAGCTGCCAATATCAACACTCAACAAATGTTAACAACATGTATCATGTAAACTTCAAACTCTGTCACTTTGAACTTTACATTTCGTTCACAAGGTTAATAATGCACCGATAACTTTAAGGATTATCATTAAACGAATGCCTTATTGTGCGGAAATTCCGCATTTTTATTGCGTTATAGTGATTTTTTGTTCTCAATCCTCTGTGATTAATTGTTGGAGCCAAATACCTTTAACTCGATCACACACTGGCATAAAAGAAACAATTAATTTACAAATTAATACTGGGAAGTATGGGTATGACACAACAGCCTGCATTGGTAGTCGACAGTTTCGACAAGAAGATCCTCAACATCGTACAAGACTCAAATAGAGCGACATCAGACAAGATTGCAGAAAAGGTCGGGCTCTCTCCCGCTGCCGTTCAGCGCCGTTTAAAACGTATGAGAGCACAAGGTGTGATTCAGGCTGATGTCTCAGTGATTAATCCCAAAGCGGTCGGTCACGGAATGACGTTTATCGTTCAGGTAACACTTGAACGTGAGCGTGTGGATTTGATGCATAACTTCAAAAAAGAGATGAGTTCGAACCGTTCTGTTCAGCAATGCTATTACGTCACTGGCAGCTCTGATTTTATCTTAATCGTCACCGCTGCAGATATGGAGGGATATGACAACTTTACTCGTGAGGCCTTCTTCGATAATGCCAATATCAAAAGCTTTCAAACCAATGTGGTGATGGATAACGTCAAGGTAGGGCTGACTATTCCGATTGATGAGCAACGCGATTGATGAACGGATCGACTAGAAAGCAAGACGTGTCATGAGATGAAGTCAAAAAGAGAGAAAAAAAGACGGTATGAAGAAACCTTACATACCGCCAACTTTGGGGCTTACTTTATTATTCGTTGTTCGCGATTAGCTCTTAACTGCTAACTATGAGCTTTTCGTTATTAGATTTTGTTGTCGATGATTTGTTGGTAGAGATCCGGGTCTGTTGCCCCTTCAGTGCCAATTACTAGCACTCGGCTGTCTTGAGTTAAATTCAGTTTTTCAGCAAAATTCGGCTCTTGTTTAGCGATGATCGCTGCGGCAAACCCTGGAACTGCAGATTCGCCACCTTCTATTGCCACTTCCGTTTTCTCGCCACTCGCCAACATGCGCATCGCTTGCGGGATCGCTTCTTCACTCAGTGTCATAAAATCATCAGCGCCATTTTGGAGAATCGTCCATGCCAAGCTCGAAACCTCACCACAGGCAAGTCCAGCCATCAGCGTCTCTAGATCGCCCATTACCACAATCGGTTTACCCGCTTGAGCGCTCTTCTGCAAACAGTTAGCTTGTTCAGGTTCGACGATTACAAAGCGTGGACGATCAACACCCCACAAATCCCAGAAGTAACCACAGACGGCTGATGCCAAACCACCTACACCGCCTTGTACGAAGACATGTGTTGGGATTTCACCATCCAATTGCTCGACAATTTCAGCCAACATCACTGTGTAGCCAAGTGCCACATCCTTCGGGATTTCCATGTAACCTTCATAAGAGGTATCCGACACAATCACGCGGTTTTTCGCTTTGGCTTCAGAATCAGCTAAACGAACCGATTCATCGTAATTACCTGTAATGCGAACCACTTCTGCACCGAACGCTTCCATCGCTTGTTTGCGCCCTTCAGACACATCGCGGTGAATATAAATCACACAACCACAACCAAACATCTGAGCGCCCCATGCCACTGAACGGCCATGGTTTCCGTCAGTTGCACAACTAACAACGATCTCAGCAACTTCTGATTTCCATTCACCGTTGAGCAACTCACTGATGGTCGGATTCTTCCCATAGCGATTAGCGATCTCAATCTGAAGCTGACGAGCCACCGCATAAGCACCGCCCAGAGCTTTAAAACTCTTTAGGCCAAAACGCTGCGATTCATCTTTGTACCAAAACTTGTTCACGCCGATCTCAGCAGAGATAGCATTCAGTTCATGTAAAGGGGTCACAGAGTAACCTGGCCATTGAGAAATATCTTTAATTGCCTGTTGAGAGTTCGCGACACTTAAAATGTCACGCTGCTCGCTTGAGTATTCCAATTCACGGCGTGCTTGGGGATTAGCGTAGTGTGTCAGAGTGCCTGCCAGTAACTGCATAAATGATCGTCCTTATTAGTCATTCACATGCTCCTTACATCGTTAGATTATAGAAACCTATTGGCCAGTAAGGTTGCGGATAATAAATACTATCGACAAAAAAGTGCCGCGATCGCGCTTTCTAAAAACAAAATCTGCGGAAATTGATTATTATATCGAGTTTAAATGCAGTATTTATTCACCAATAGACATCGGAATTCGACTAATAGAGGCAGCAATAGCCCAACGAGCCAAATAGCAGACACAAAAAAGGTTGGTGACAACAGCGTCATCACCAACCTTCTCTAGTCGTTACTAACTTTAATTCGAGCCTAAGCTACTCAATGCGTGTAATGAAACCGTATTTATCTGACTCAGCCTTCGTCACCCAGTGTTCACCAGAAGCCGGAGCAGAATCTAACGTGAAGATATAGAAATCGATTCCTGTATCTCCCATTACCTTTTTAAAGTAGGTCGCTTGCTTGCGATGGCTTTCATTTGTGTATGGGAAATCTTTGGCTGTTTTATCATCCTCAGCCCAACTGTGCACACCAACCTGTTTATTAAGCTCAATGGCTTTAGTGGTATCTGCTCGTTGCAAAACCCGTGGGTTACCCGCAGCAAACAGATCCGTGCCGCCAGAGAACACCGAACCCGTAGGCGTTACGATCGTCGTCATGTTGTTACTGTGGATCATGCGCCCGGTGTACATATTGATATCATCGTCAGCGCTGCCACCAATATGGTTGGTAAACTTCAATGTCATCTCGCTGCCTCGATACAATTTCACGATATCAAAAAGCTGAGAATAGGTTGATGCACCCAGAGTCGACCGAATTCGATCAACAGCGCCAGTCTCGTTGAGCACATCGCGGTAAAAAGCGTCGAAAGCAAACGATGTGGTGATGGTTACCTTGTTGCCACTTTTAGATTTACTCAAAATGGTAGACCCAAGGCTAGTCACGTATTGAACCAGTTCATTGTGATACTCAAGCTCGACCGGTTTATGGGTATTTGTCTTCGTGTTAATTAACGTGGTGTCATTGCCGATTGAGCGTTGAGCAACACCACAATCAAATGAATCAAAAAAATGACCCTCGTGGTAAATCGCACAATCGTCAGCCCCTGCATCAGGGAGGTACAGATCCACACTTTGACCTAAACTATCCGCAAGCCTAACCACTTTTTGCTTATCACTAATATCTTCCGCAAACAGAACGGTTTCATACTGCACGCCGTTGTAATCAAGCTTTATGGATTCTTGGACCTCTTGTCGCTCTTTATACAACTCACCCAGTTTCGTTGATGAAAATACGTAATCCGCTTGAGGTTTTTCTTGCGCTTTGGTGGCAGCTTTACCTGAGTTAGAGCTTGAATTACAGCCCGCTAACAGAATCAAAGGTAACGCCAGCAATGCATTTCTATAGTCGTTCATACAGTTATTCCCAAAATGTTTGATGGGAAAATTCTATTATTTAAAGACCAAAACATCTGTCGTGCGAATGTATGAGAATGTATATCGTTTTGAACATTGTTTTTTATTTTCACACAAATCCAAAAACATCATTGAACTAGCGTGCAAAGTGTTTAATCATTCATGTCAGGTATTTTACGTAAGGCCTGTAAATTGGGTATGCCACAATAACTAGATACTCAAAAAGGCTCCCTCACGTAATCTCAATAAATGAAACGCACGACAAGGCTGATAATGGAATGACAAAACCTAAAATGATCATCGTAGAAGACGATTTGAAACTTCAGCGAATGCTAAAGGATTACTTTGTTACGCAGGACTTTGATGTTTCCACACTCGATGATGGCAGTGATGCCGCACAGACCATCCTTGCCGAACAGCCTGATATCGTGTTGTTGGATTTAATGCTCCCTGTAACCGATGGACTGACAATATGCCGACAGACGCGCACGCTCTTTAAAGGTAAGATTTTAATGCTCACCGCCAGCGATGATGATTTCGACCACGTTGCAGGCTTAGAGACAGGCGCTGATGACTATGTCACCAAGCCAATCAAACCAAGAGTTCTGCTGGCCAGAGTTCGTTCACTATTACGCCGCCAAGACACCAATACAGCTTCAGTCGATGACTCAGACAACCTTCAGTTTGATCAACTGGTTCTGAAAAACACCTATAAGAAGTGTGAACTTTCAGGTGCCGTTTTATCACTAACTGACAGCGAATTTGACCTGTTGTGGTTATTAGCGAGTAACCCTGATACTCCGCTATCACGTGACTATTTGACACAAACGCTACGTGGTATTGAGTACGACGGAATCGATCGAACGATTGATAATAAAATAGTGCGCCTAAGAAAGATTCTTGGCGACGACCACACACCAGCAGAGAAAATTCAGACCATTCGCGGGAAGGGTTACTTATTTGTTTCGACCGCCTGGCGTTAACCTCGCTCAATACGAGCGTAATAAAAGAGAGCGATTATGCGACGTATCTTTTTGGAGTCCTTAATAGGGCTGTTAGTTTGCTTTATGGCTGGCCTTGTCGCCTACGAGATTAGCGTCTATCAGCTCAATACCGACTACGAATATGTACTGGAAGATTACGAAGCAGCTGCCCACCAGCAATTGATCGAGAATATCGCTAAAAATCAAGGCCTTGAAGCGGCCCATCAAGCGATAAACCAGTTTGTAGAAACCACACGAAATAAATTGGTTACATTCAGCCCAGACGATGAAATACCTAGTCCCGTTTCAGAGTTCTTCAGCACGAACCCGAATACCTTTGTTTTTCACGATGATGAACGTGACCTATGGTTTCGCTTAACAAGCAGTGACAATACCTATCACTACCTCCCCAACAGTGAAGCGTTCGTTAGGCAAAAAATAGAATTGGAGGATGACCTCATTTGGTTGTTCTTTTTAGCTAGCTTTATCTTATATGGCTTATGTCATCTATTTATTATCTTCCGCCGAGTTAAAAAGCTAGAGGCGGCCACTCTGCGTTTTGCGGAAGGGGATCTCTCGACACGAGCCGAGACTTCAAGTGGTATTGCGATTGGTTCACTGAACAAATCCTTCAACCTAATGGCCGATCGAATTCATCGCTTAGTAGAAAGTAATCGCTCACTCACTAATGCTGTCGCTCATGAACTGCGCACGCCAATATTCCGTATTCAGTGGCAAGCTGAAATGTTGAAAGACACCCAGCTAAACGCAGAACAAGAGAGCACGATAGAGAGTATTGTCGAAGACACGGAAGAGATGGAAAAGATGGTCGATGAGCTATTGTATTACGCCAAACTCGATAGCACTGACCTAGAAAACTTACAACAACCATTAGAGATTCGAGACTTTCTCGACCACGCAATGACGCGTTGGAACAAGGACACGCAGCTCAGCATCGACCTATCACTGCCAGAGCAACCTAGCTCGATAATGGCAGATGAAACGCTACTCAACCGAGCACTAGATAACCTCGTTCGTAACGCAATGAAATTCGCACGTTCGCAAGTGTCAATTGAAGCAAGCGTGCATCAAGATAAGCTACAGATCGCGGTGCATGATGATGGTGATGGCGTGGCAAAGGAGCATCAAGCTCACCTGTTTGAACCGTTTTACGTTGGCGACAAAGCGCGTAACAAAGCCAAGAGCGGCCATGGTTTAGGGCTTTCTATCGTTGAGAAGATCTGTACTCAACACAACGCAACCGTGGAGGTAGGTCAGAGCCAGACCTTAAAGGGTGCGGTATTCACCATAACCATTCAGCTATGTAATGATTCAGCTGACAAACCCATACAGTAACTACAAAACACCTCTGGAATAATGTTCAACATCGGTCGGGAGATGCTGTCTCCCAATGAACTTATTGAATCTAAATTCCAATCTTTCTTAAGGTGTTTGTATGAAAAAGTTATTAGTCGTTTTAGGCATTGTTTCTCTAGCGGGTTGTTCTGGTATTAGCCACAATGAAGAAGTGTACACAGCGCACGCTGAAAGCTTCAACATTGTCGGTTTCCAAGTTCCAGGTAATACTCAAGACCGCGCAATGGAATTAGTACCTGAAGGTGCAACGGTTGATACGATTCGCTCAACAAACTCTGATACGAGCTCTGTTCTGGGTATCATCAACCGTATTATCGGTATCGACTACGTTCAAGTTGGCGGTAAAAAGCAGTAATTCGCTATAGTGACGTTAGCCACGTACCATAATTAAGTGTCGCAGTTGCCTACCTATATTCAGTAGCCTGCACAAACTAAGTTAATCTAAGCCAGTGACCCGTCGCTGGCTTTTTTCATCCAGCCGGTTTTGTGCTCTGTGCCAAACAAGTGCCCGATTCCCCTTCCCTCTTTTAACTAACAATTCGAAAAATAAGCCGAAAAGTCTTCGATTTCTTATCAAAATTGCCCCTAAATTCGCTAAATGGCCTTCTGCTTAAAGTGACACTTTCAAATCGTTGATCCTTCTATCAACCCAAAATCCGTTAATTGAGGCACAGATCAATTTACTCGAAAATCTTAATTTCCAAGAGAAATTAACACTTAATAAAAGTGTCACGATTTTATAAATAAAACATATGGGTGCGTTCAAAAATAAACAGAAATGATAACTATCTGTAAATACGAGAAATATAAGTTTCATGAATAAAAGAGATCGTTACCATGCTACTAATTAATCAGATCGAATGATGTAAATTCGCTGTGATTAATTTGTTACGTTTTCTTGGATTTTACATGGAAAGAGAAAACAACAATGAAAATAAGAAAGCGTTTAGTTGCCGTTGCTATAGCCAGTGCTATGTCTTTGTCAGTGCATGCAAGTGAATCCGTTCAAATCGATCAACCGATCAACTTTACTAACTTCTCTGGGTTAAACGCTCAGTTAGGATTCAGTAACGCCTCTAGCTTCAAGATGGTGAAAGAAGTAAACCTGAAAAAGCGTGGTATCTATAAAGTTAAGATCCAGCAGAACATCTGGGGTACCCCGGTATGGGGACATTACCTAAATGCAACCCAAAGTGTCCAAGGTGGCGCACTTAAGTCCGTTCAAGGTCGCTACCTTAAAACAACAACCCTAGAGCGTTCTTTCGTTAAACCATCAATCAACAGCGCTCAAGCGGTTGAACTCGCAAGTAAAGAGCTAAAGACTCAAGGCTTAACCAGCAAATCTCTAGACAACGTTCAACATCAGCTATTTATCTATCAAGGCTCTGTAAAGCAAGGCGTCGGACAACAAAGCATAGATAAAACACGACTAGTGTACGTTGTCTCTTACCTAGTAGAAGGCAGTGAACAGCCGACTCGACCATTCACCATGCTAGATGCGCACACAGGCGAGGTCATCGACCGCTGGGAAGGTATTGCCCACGCTCAGATCGGTACTGGCCCTGGCGGTAACGAAAAAACAGGCATGTACGAATACGGCACCGACTACCACTACCTTGATGTTCAAGAAGTGGGCACAGAGTGTGTAATGGAATCGGAAAACGTGGTCACAGTTGACCTTAATGGCGCGACCGACGGCGACACCACTTACAGCTATGAATGTCCTCGTAACGAATATAAAGCCGTGAACGGTGCATTCTCACCACTCAACGATGCCCACTACTTCGGTAACATCGTGTTCGACATGTATAAAAACTGGTTCGACACAGCGCCACTCTCCTTCAAGCTCATGATGCGTGTTCACTACGGTGAAAACTACGAGAATGCATTTTGGGACGGCAGAGCCATGACCTTTGGTGATGGTGAAAGCTTCTTTTATCCGCTTGTTAGCCTAGATGTATCAGCCCATGAAGTGAGCCACGGTTTCACTGAGCAAAACTCAGGTTTGATATACGCAAACCAATCGGGCGGTATGAACGAAGCCTTTTCAGACATGGCCGGTGAAGCCGCAGAATACTATATGAAAGGCACCAACGACTGGATGGTCGGGCGCAATATCTTCAAAGGCGAAGGTGCGCTGCGTTACATGGACGATCCATCACGCGATGGCTCTTCAATCAACAATGCATCCGAGTACTACGATGGATTAAACGTGCACTACAGCTCGGGCGTGTTCAACAAAGCGTTCTACCATCTTGCAACCACACAAGGTTGGGACACCAAAAAAGCGTTCGAACTGTTCGTGCTAGCCAACCAGATCTACTGGTCTGAAAACAGTGACTTTTGGCAGGGCGCTTGTGGCGTGAAAAACTCAGCAACCGACCTTGGCTACAGTGCCGATGATGTTGTTTCTGCGTTCAACTTAGTGGGTGTGTCACCGTGTGGCGAACCACCACTTCCACCAGAACCGGAATACCAACGCCTTGAAAATGGTGTTGAAGCCGCAGTTGCTGGTGAAACAGGTTCGAAAACTTACTTTGATATCGAAGTACCATCAGGTCAAGAGAAGCTGACGATTGATCTTGCTGTGTCTACGGGTGACCCAGATATTTATGTCGGCCTAGATTATGTGCCAAGCTCTCAAGAGAATATCTGTAAGAGCGAAACCGTGACCGATGAAGTGTGTGTGATTGAAAACCCAACCGCAGGTCGTTACACGGTTAACGTTCTAGGTTACTCAGATTATGCAGGTGCAAATCTGAAAGCGTCGTACGAATCTGGCAGCGCTAACGTGCCGCCCGTCTCTTCTTTCGAACACACAATTGTCGGTAAAGAAGTCGAGCTACGCAGCACAGGTTCGGATAGCGATGGCCAGATTGTTTCTTACCAATGGAACCTAGGTGATGGCAACACGCAAACAGGTGAAGTGACTCGTTATACCTATGCTGAAGCTGGCGACTACGTGGTTACGCTAACCGTGACTGACGATGCAGGTGTTGCGACATCAACCAGCAAGTCGATCACAATTGAAGGTGATTCAGCGGAAGGCTTCCCACTAAAACTGAAGTTTGGTAACAAAAATCCGAATGGCAAAGCTCGCGTTAAGCTGGCATGGGATTACGAGACCAACGACTACTTTGTGATTAAGCGCAATGGCAAGAATGTTGGTGCAACAGACTTCAACTCATACGTCGACAAGTTCCGTCATAACGGAACAGTAGATGTGGAGTACCAAGTGTGTACCTCAAGCGATGCCTGTTCAGAAACCAAGCACTACCGTTTCATTAAAACACAATAATCCATAGTAAATTCAGGGCTCCGAAAGGGGCCCTTTTCGCGATTATCTGTTCAGAAAATGAAACATCTACACAAAATTCACACCCATCAACATAAAAATACTCACCATAAAAAGGACGACAAATGGCTATTCAAAAAAGCATGCTAGCTTTGGCTGTACTAGGGGGATCTTTAACCCTAATCAACAGTACTACGGCTTACGCATCCCTAGGTATCACACCACTAGCGAACGAAGAGGTTTGGATCACCACCGATGCGGACGCGCAGCATATAATGACTCAGCATGGCGCGACGGTTTACCCAGGCGTGACAGGAAACAAGCATTCCATCATCGCGAAAATCAACCAGAAAGAGCTCGCTAAACTATCCAGCCACATGCACGAAGAAACCCACCGCTGCGGTGGCTATATGGTGCATGAAGATAAGGCAAGCGCACTCAAAGCCGCAGCGATGCCACTGACAATGAGCAGCTTCGAAAAGCCGGTGATCAGCCATCAAGACACAGTGAACGACCTACTCGCTCAGGTCGAGCCAAACAACATGGTCACGACCATTGAAAATCTAACCAACTTCACCAACCGTTTTTATACTACTTCTACTGGTGTCGCTGCTTCAGATTGGCTTTTAGAACGTTGGGAAACAGAAATTAAAGATGTACCTTATGCATCTGCACGCCAGATCACGCATGCCGAGTATCCGCAAAAATCCGTTGAAGTGACACTGCTTGGCGCTAAATACCCTGAAGAGATCGTCGTTGTTGGTGGACACCTTGATTCGACCGTTGGATCTTGGACAAGCGAAGGCACCATCTCACCGGGAGCCGATGATGATGCGTCTGGCATTGCAACGGTAACAGAATCGCTTCGCCTAATGATCGCCAGTGGTATTCAGCCAGACAAAACCATTAAGTTCTATGGCTATGCTGCAGAAGAAGTAGGGCTGCGCGGTTCACAAGATGTCGCCAACGCTTTAAGAGATGAGCAAGCCAACGTTGTGTCCGTATTGCAATTAGACATGACCAACTACAACGGTTCAGCGCACGATATCACCTTCATCACGGACTACACCGACAGCAACCTCACCGCCTACTTAAGCGAGCTGATCGACACTTACGCGAGCGAGATCAGTTACGGTTTTGATGATTGCGGCTATGCCTGTTCTGATCACGCCTCTTGGCACAATGTTGGCTACCCAGCAGCCATGCCATTCGAGAGCATGTTCAATGATTATAACCCAAGTATTCATACCCAGCACGATACGCTTGAGAACTCCGATCCAACGGCGACACACGCGACCAAGTTCGCCAAACTGGCGATTGCTTACCTTGTCGAAACCAGCCTTGATTCACCGGTTGCAGGTCCTAAAGAGCTGCAAAATGACGTGCCAGTTGAAGGTCTTACTGCAGGATATGGTGAAGAGCAATTCTTCACATTTACGACGGAAAGTGCAGGTCAGTTAACAGTAACACTAACAGGCCCTCGTAGTGGTGATGCGGATTTATATGTCAAACACAATGGTACCGTATCGAAAGCAAGCTACGATTGCCGTCCATACCAGAACAGCAGCAACGAACAGTGTGTGTTAGACATGCCTGCGGGTGAATTCAGCATCATGGTGCGCGGTTACCGTAACTTTAGCGATGTCACTATCGTCGCTAACTTCGTCCCTGCTTGGCTGTAAGGTTGGTTAATTGACTAACAATTAAGCCAAGCAAACACGGTAAAAACTAAAAATCCGCAAGCCCACGATCATAAACAGATTGGAGCTTGCGGATTTTTTATTGTCTTCGGAGAGCATCTCAACTTAATGATCTTCAATTATCATCAAGCCGTCTTTTTCATTACCTTGCCACAAATGTACTCGCCAATAGGCATTGCCGAAGTCGCTGCAGGCGATGGTGCATTACACACATGCAAACTTCTTGGGCTTTCGGCAAACAGAAAATCATGAACCAAGGTACCATCTTTGAGTACTGCTTGAGCACGAATGCCCGCTGGGTATGGTTTGAAATCTGACACCGTAATGCTCGGGCAATATTTGTTCACTAACTTTAGATAACCCGGTTTCCACCACGAGTTCTTAAACTCAACCAAACCGGTTTTCAGATTATTCGCAGTCACCTTCCAAAAACCGGCAAAGCTCAGCATCTGCCAAGTGTCTTTAAAACTAAAGTTAAGCTTGCCATAACCTTCTCGCTTCCAGCCTTGAACTGCATTTGGCCCTACTGTTACGGAGCCATCAATCATACGTGTTAAATGCACGCCCAAGAATGGCAGTTCAGGGTCAGGGATCGGGTAGATAAGATGATTCACCACTTGGTTGTGTTTGGCGTCCAACCGATAATACTCACCGCGATAAGGCACGATTTGGAAGTCGGTTTCGATGTCTAACATCTTGGTCATTCTATCGGCCATCAAGCCAGAACACGTGATCAAGAATCGGCTATTGAGTTGAAGAGTCTGACCATCGACTTTGCACGTCAACTGCACCTCATCTTCCTGCTCATCGGCCATGATCACTTCCGTACCAAGGCTAAGCTTGCCACCCGCCTCAACAAACTCTTGAGCCATCACTTCGGTGACTTTTTTGTAGTCGACGATACTGGTGGTTTTGACATAAATCGCACCCAAACCCGTGATGTTTGGCTCGGCAAGTTTGAGCTGCGCTTGATCCAACAGATCGACATCAATGTCGTTATCGTGGCAACGCTGATAGAGCGCGTTCATGCGCTCGACTTCTTGCTCATTGGTCGCGACCAACAACTTGCCACAGTTTTCGACGGGGATATCGTGTTGACTACAAAAGGCTACGGTGCGCTCGACGCCACGCTTACAAAAATCGGCCTTTAAACTGCCCGGAGCATAGTAAACGCCAGCGTGAATCACACCACTGTTATGGCCTGTTTGGTGCTGCGCAAAGCCACGTTCCTTCTCGACTAAAAGGATACTTTTATCAGGGTGAGCTTGCTGTAATTGCCATGCCGTCGACACGCCAACAATGCCGCCACCAACGATAATATAGTCGTATATTGAGTTCATAATATTCCTACATTCAATCCTTTTAATTATAGGGAAGACGCGACAGTGTCAGACTCGGTTTGAGGCAAAGATACTTGCTCGTCTTCCGATTCCTTTTTCACTTGGTTGATGTCGTATTTACGACCGCTGTAGATGAAGATGCTCACAAATAGAGCCACACAAACCAAGCGAATCACAATTGACACATCAGGCCAAACCAAAGCGACACCCAGCGCAATCAACACGACTCGAAGAGCGAGATTGATTTCACTTTCTAAGTAACCTTCAATCGCTGCTACAAACGCATACGTACCGATAATAGCAAAGCCCCCCGTAACCAAAACGGAGGTCACATCCCAACTTACCAAGTTGGTGTAAGCAATCAGCAATGGCACCAAATACAAGCCTTTGGCTATTTTCCATGCCATTAAACCGGTTCTCATCGGTGGGGTTTTCGCAATGGTCGCAGCTGCAAATGCAGTTAAACAAACAGGTGGCGTCACGTTGCTGTCTTGCGATAGCCAGAAAATAATCAAGTGGGCAGAAAGCAGTGCAAGGCTGATCGCTTCCAAGCCCAGACTTTGCTCAAGCAGGGTTTCCACAAAATCAGCAGGGACTAACGCAATCATCTCTTTGGCTGTTTCAAGTGCCATTGGCGCGTTCAGCAAATCAAGCTTATCTGGCGCAGCCAACATGAAGATAGCTTTCGCCTGTTCAGGTAACTGTCCCGAAACCAACAGGTCGAGCAACTGACTTTCAGCAATCAGTTTATACAAAGCTGGTGCAGACAGAGTACCCAACACAATATAAGCCGCGGTTACTGGTAAGCCCATACCCAGAATCAAAGACGCCAGTGCAATCAAGGCAATCATGACTAGCAAGTCGCCATTCGCCCAGCTGTTGATCATCAACGAGAAGGTGTTACCAATCCCCGTCGTGCTGATCACGTTGATAACGAGGCCAATGCCGACCAACAATACCGCCGTGGTCGCCATGTTTTTCGCACCTTGAGACAGTGCTTCGATGATCGCCTTTGGATCCATTTTGTGATTTTTAGAGAACCATGAGGCCACCACAACAGACAGGATCGAGATACCCGCTGCGTAAGTCGGCGTGAAACCCTTCACCAACAGAGTCACCAGCACCGCTAACGGGATCAGGTTATGCCAACCCGACAGCAATACTTTCAATAGAGGTTCACAGCCAGAAGTCACCTTTTGCACACCACTGCGTTTTGCTTCGATGCGCACGAAGAATGCCACAGACAAAAAGTAGATAAGCGCCGGTAAGAAGGAAACAGCAATGATGTCGACATAAGGGATCTGCGTGTATGACGCCATGATAAACGCACCCGCACCCATCACTGGTGGCATCAACTGCCCGCCCGTCGACGCAGCCGCTTCAACCCCCGCAGCAAAGCGCGAAGGGAAGCCCGCCTTTTGCATCAAAGGAATACTGATCACGCCCGTCGATACGGTGTTTGCTACGCTCGAACCAGACACTGAGCCCATCAAGCCAGAGCCTATTACCGCGATGAAGCCGGGGCCACCTATCACTTTGCCTGCCGCTGCGCGAGACACATCAATGATGTAATCACCAACACCCGAACGCACTAAGAAAGCGCCAAATAGGATGAACATGAACACGAACGTCCAACTGATTCTAGAAATAGAACCGAACATCCCTTCCGATGAGTAAAAGCTTCGATAAAGCAGTGTTTCAAGGCTCAAACCTGGGAAGTGGAAGATGCCGCTAGTCCATTGCCCCCACAGCACCACATAGCTCAAACACACCAAAATAAGCACCGGAATAAACCAACCCATGGTACGACGAATCAGCTCAATAACGATAGCAATCGCCAAGATAGAGAAGAACCAATCACTGGCGACAAACTTCACGCCTCGCTCATACAAGGCATCTTCTGCAAAGGGGATATAGATAAGACAAGCCAGAGCCGCCAAGGCGATCCCGATGTCCACTGCCAAAGCAATTTTGCTTCTTTTCAATGAGATATGTGCCGGATACCAAAGCGCACAAATGATCGCAAAGCCCGCGAAGTGAGTCGCAGAGATCCAAAGCTCTGGCAAGGTCGATAAGGTATTAAACCAAATGTGTAGTAGAGAGAGTATCACTCCCATTGTTGTTATCGCTTTGCCGACCCACGGAAAATCCGTTCGGGTCGGCAGTTCAAATTTTTTCAGTTCCTGCTGCAGCGAATCGCTCATAGAAAACTCCTGCTCTCCACAGCAAACGCGCAGAGAAAATCCATAAAGTGAGGTGGTGCACGAACACATTCTTGAGCGAGCGTGCACCAAGCAATGAAGTCACGAAGGGGTTAGTTGATGGCAAACAGCTAGTTGACGATCAACTCAGAAGGGATATCGATGCCCACTTCTTGGTAGTAACGTGCTGCGCCTGGGTGAAGCGGAACAGGTAGACCTGCGATCCCTTTCTCGAGTGCCATTGCTTTAGTTGCTTTGTGGATACCTTGTAGGAAAGGTAGGTTTTCATAGATCGCTTTGGTGAGCTCATACACATCTTCTTCAGAGATGTCTTCACGAACGGCTAGGAAGTTAGGTTGTGCGATAGTCGTGATCGGCTTATCAACACCTGGGTAAGTGTTGGCTGGGATCTCATACTTAGTCCAGATATTGTAATCACCGTTCGCTTGTTTGATCTGTGCATCAGTAAACGACAGGATTTGAATGTCTTCACCCAAGGCCGCAAATGCCTGAGTTACTGCACCAACAGGCACGCCAGCAGGCGTATTCATACCATCAATCGTGCCATTCTGTAGTGCGCTGGCACTGCCGCCGTAACCCATAAAGGCAAGTTTAAATTGTTCTGGGTTAACCGACAGGCCTTGCATGATCTGGCGTCCTGAATTCTCTGTGCCTGAGTTCTTCTTACCGATAGAGAATTTTTTGCCGTTGAGATTTTCTAAATCACTCATGGTGCCCGTTTCTGTCAGATCAGAGCGCACAATAAAGTGTTCCACGTTCTGCCATAGCATTGAGACTGAACGCAGTTGTTTTTGACTGCCTGACTTCTCATATGGACCAAGCCCTTGCCACGCCCATGCACCATACAGACCTTGTAGAATGGCAAACTGTGCCTCGTTCTCATTGAGAAGTTTCACGTTCTCGCCCGATCCTGCAGAACTGATCGCCGCCAAAGAAAAGTGCTGCTTTGGCGCAAGCTTAACTTTGCTCAATGTCGCTAAAGCCACACCCACTGGATAGTAAGTACCGCCCGTTGAAGCCGTCGCTAAAATGTAGCTGCGATCTTCTTGAGCTGAGGCGTTACTGATAAGGCCAATAGAGGCCATT
Source organism: Vibrio sp. OPT18 (assembly GCF_015163615.1). Classification (NCBI taxonomy): domain Bacteria; kingdom Pseudomonadati; phylum Pseudomonadota; class Gammaproteobacteria; order Vibrionales; family Vibrionaceae; genus Vibrio; species Vibrio sp. OPT18. The sequence continues at coordinate 225,150 of NZ_JADDYK010000048.1, read as the reverse complement.
GCGATTGCTAAAGTTTTAACTAGCTTGTTGTATTTCATTGTTACTCTCCATGTAGAGTTATTCACGTTATATTTTTGTTAACAACAATTGCTAGATAGCAAGCGCAATGCCAATATTTAACCATTTGTTTTAATTAAACTTTATTTTAACAACCACTTAAAGTGAGCTATTTCTTGCTTATTTAGTCGCTATTGGATGAGCTGTTTTTTGCTTATCCGAAGCAAGCTTTAACATCTATTTAAAGGTAGCTGAGTCACACTGCGTCATATTTATGTGATCAATATTTATAAAGTAACAAATATGAGGTGAGCCATTTTTTGCTCATTGATTTAGACAGCTCCTCTCATCTCGTCATCACTTACGAATCGACATAATCGCTTCGGTTCAACGCATAACGCACCATCTTTTGGTTCAATGTTCGGCGGGGTAAATCCAAATCTTGCATCACATCATTGATGCGCCCTTGATAACGCACTAGCGCATCGTGAATGACCTTCCTTTCAAAGCTTTGTACCTGAACCGCCAATGGAATGCCTGCCGTTGTGGACTCTGTGACAGAGTTCGGGCGGCACGCTAAAATATCGCCAACAGTCAGGCTTTCATCCAATGCAAAACGAATCGCCACGTTACGTAGTTCGCGCACATTGCCCGGCCATGCATAAGACAACAAGGCATAGCGATCAGCCTCACTGGCGATTCGTGTTTCGGGATTGGCTTCCTGGGTGAAGTGTTCAAACAAAAGTAAGGCATCTTCTTCGCGCTCACTGAGTGGAGGTAAATGCAGCTGTGCAACGTTCAAACGATAGAAAAGATCTTGGCGAAAATCGGGGTGATTCAGTAGATCGCTTTTCGAGGCAGACACAACTCGCAGGTCGACGTTTTGTTGCTGATTACCGCCGACGCGTTCCACGATATTATCTTGCAGAGTACGCAGCACTTTGACTTGCATCGACAGTGGCATGCTTTCAATTTCATCAAGGAACACGGTGCCTTTGTCGGCAAACTCAAGCTTACCAATGCGTCGCTTAGCAGCGCCAGTAAATGCCCCAGCTTCGTGACCAAACAGCTCGCTTTCAAAGAGGTTTTCTGGAATCGCACCACAGTTGAGCGGCACAAACGGATGGGTTTTACGTTGGCTGAATTCATGTAAGCAAGAGGCGACCAACTCCTTACCACAGCCGGTTTCACCATAAATGATCACGTTGGTGTCTATGGAAGCGACTTTTTGGATTTGCTCTCGCAGTTCACACATCACCTTACTGCGACCAATCAGCACCTGTTCAATGCCTTTCAAATTATCTAGATAACTTTGGCGACTGATTCTATCTTGGCCACTTTGATGTTTGTCGACGGCTTCAGATACCGTTTGAGACAAACGCTCTGGATCGAATGGCTTCTCAATGAAGTCATAGGCACCTTGCTGTAAGGCCTTGACGGCCATGTCGACATCGCCATGTCCAGTAATCAAAATAACAGGCACCTCTGGCACAAGACATTTGAAACGCCCTAGCAGTTCAACACCATCAATATCAGGTAAACGAACATCAGTGATAATGGTCTGAAAATCACCCTGATCTACGGCATTTAACGCATCTTGCCCTACTTCAAATGCGGTGACATCGAAGCCCGCCAGCTGCAACCATTGGCTGGTTGCTTGACGCACAATCGCGTCATCTTCAATTAAAGCAATACGCTGCATAGTTTGGTTCCGCCGCTCTACATCTGATTAATGTCATCCACGGTATGCAAAAAAACCGCAGTCGAAAAGGAGCTAGCTCCCACTTTGAATAACACTCCTTTAACAGTTTTATAATGTTTGTTAGCTTCGATTTGTCCCACACTTCACCTTCCAAGTCGTGAAGCAGCGAAGCTTCGCATCTCGCTGATTTCAAAGAGACAAGCCACTAATTTTAAAAGGATTTAATCAAGAATGGTTAGTAACAATCGATATTGGTTATTCCTGTGTGCTTGTTTATTGATTGGTTTAGTGCAGGTCACCACCAAGAATGGAATCAGCCAATGGAAGCTTGAACAAGCGCAACGTTATGCGGAACAACGCTTTCTTGGATACATTGCTGAAGCAAGGCGCACGCTTAAACGTTTCTATTATTTGCCCTATCTGGTGACCAACGATGAGACCAGCGTCCGTTTTATTGATGGTGAACAACTACTCGAAAAACGTATCAAGAAGCAGCTGATTCAATTGGACAAAGCTGCCAACACTAAGGGCTGGTATCTGCTTTCTGGTAACGGTGAACTGTTGGTTTCTAGCGTAGAAAGAAGCAAGCTGAGCAAAAAGAACGCCAGCACGCTCGTGTCTAAGATCCACCAGCAAGGTGGGGCGATTTCGGTGGTGACAAAAAACAAAGGCGTAACGCCCGATTACTTCATTGCGGCGCCTGTTTATCGTGCGTCAGATATAGTCGGTATTGTGGCGGTGCAAATCGACTTATCGTTACTCACCGATCAATGGTTTGCCGATGGTGAAGCGATACTATTCCAAAACCCTCGCGATCAGTTCTTTCTCTCAAGTGATCACCGACTGAGTGCCGATTGGTTCAATGACACTTTCAACTCTCAGCCTACAGCCACAAAACGCGAGTTGTACGACCAAACCCATATACGCGTGTGGCGACTGCAAGATAAAGATTACCTGATTCAGTCAATCAAGTTAGATGACCTTAATTGGCGTTTAACCTACCTCACCCCATTAACTAGCCTCAACCAAACCACTAACTGGATCAGCTGGAGTGTCGCGGTTGGCTGTCTTTTCGTCCTGTTATTACTGGTTATTCTTTATCAAAGACGCCAGAAAAAGCTCAGCAATCTGAGAATCCAAAAGCTTATCGAGGAGTCTGAGAAACGACTGTCTGGGATGATCAACAAAACCCATGTAGGGCTAATACTGATCGATAAACACGGACGCATTCACGATATCAACCTGATGGCGAAGAACTACTTTTCCTTATCCAATTCGATGATCAATAACATCAAGGCGTGGCAGTTATTTGAGGCAGGTAACCCGAATTCAACCACCTTACAGCTGCTCAAGAACTTAGAACAGCATCAAGAACTGGCCGAGATAACCAGCGTCGAAACCATGGCAAGACGCAGCGATGGCAGTTACTTCCCTGTTTTATTCTCTATTAGCGCCTTTCCTTGGCATGCAACGACTTACTACCTGTGTACCGTAATCGATATCAGCAAACGTAAGAAAGCCGAAATTGCGGTGCAAAACGCCAATAAAACGCTGCAGCTGCGAGTCGAAGAGCGAACTCAAGATCTGAAAGATGCGCAGCAAGAACTGGTCGAATCTAGCAAATTGGCTGCACTAGGACGGATGTCGAGTGCGATTACTCATGAGTTAAATCAACCGCTTACTGGACTAAAAACCCTGCTTTCAAGTAATCAATTACTGATGGAAAGAGGCGAGACCAAGATGCTGAAAGCGAACATGAATCTCGTGATGAGTCTAATCGACCGAATGGCTAACATGACTAGCCAGCTGAAGTCATTCGCCTTTCAAAGGCTTGAGAAACCTTATCCTGTCTCCCTAACAGACGCACTGCAAGAAACCCTGCGTATTCATCAAACCGAGCTAGACAGCGTCGATATTCGTGTGCGTATCGCTTCCAATATTTCGATGGTAATGGGAGAAGAAGCACGACTTCGCCAAGTGCTTGGTAACCTGCTTAGAAACGCCATCGATGCTACTCAGAATCAAACACCCGCGACCATTGTTATCAGTGCACATGCCGAGCAACAACGTGTGATCATCAAGGTGCAAGACAATGGCTGCGGTGTATCAGAAGACCAACTCGACACCATTTTCGAACCCTTCCACACCAACAAAAAAATGGGCGAAGGTTTGGGGCTGGGGTTAGCCATCACCGCAAACAACGTGCGCGATATGCAAGGTACCTTGATAGCGAAGAACAACTCAGACCAAGGCATGACATTCACGTTAACGCTGAAGAATATAGATAGTAAGTAATTACTAACAAAAAGCATTAAATCGCACCTCATAAAGAAGCCAGAACAAAAAAACCGCCCACAGAGGGCGGTTTTGATTCACTTATTGGCGTGTGACTTATCAGTTAATCAGTTCGCGACTTACTCAGCCAACTGCTTCAACAGTAGCTCTGTTGGGCGAACAATCGCGATGATCGATTCGTCGTAGATTTTCGCCGAATCAGACAGTATCGCATGGTAGGCATTCACGTCTGCTGCTCTTACTTTCTCGCCTGCTTGTGCTTTAGCAATCAAGGTTAACGCCAAGTCTGCGACTTCAACGGTTTTCTCTGCAACCACCACGGTATCGACCGAAGACACGTTACCAGCGAAGATTGCTTCAGCGGCAAGTGCAGCCGATTTAGCTTGCTGATAATGCCCTGAAAGTTGCTCTAGTGCTTGTTTATTGCCTGTCGCGACTTCATTGACCAAGTCTTGCATCTCATACACCGCGTAGCTTTCCACTGGCAGTGCATCAACGAAGCGATTTAGACGCTCGTACTGGCTGTATAAAGTGCCCTTAGGTTCCGTAGAGTTCCACTTCTCCCAATTACGTGCATAGTACTGTGCTGGCTCGGTGTATTTCACTAACACGCGTAGATCGTGGATATCCTGCCCTTTAGCAATACGTTTTAACAACATGTCGGCATCCGCATGGTGACGCAGGCCAACCGACACTTCAGACCATGTGTCCATTGCCTTCATGCGCTTGTACATGCTGCGCTCGTCCGTCAATTCTTCATCAGACCAGAAGCGCTCTGCAATCGCATAGCTGCGTGGCCATAGGTAGTTTTCAACCGTGAGGCTGTCTTTGTTCTCTAGCCACATGGTGATCTCGCCACCTAAAATCAGCTCTTTTTCTTTATCTGTTAATTCCGCAGGGTAACCACCATTTGGTTCAGGAATCACGCTGCCTTCAACATCACTGCTCGCGATCACTTCCCCTGTGGTTGGCCAACGCACGTTACCTATCAACTGGTAGCTGCCTTCAGCAAACCCATTTGGATTCAGATTCAAGTTGAATTCAGTGTAAGACATGAAGTTATCGAAGTGACCAACAAAGGTTTTACCCGGCACATAATCAAGGATGTAGATCTCTTCACGAGACTTACCGTTGTAATCACTGAACGCGCGGAAGGTTCCGTCTTTCGCTTCAATGATAGTCAGTGTTCCCTTACGTGGGCCGCCTTTTGAACGTGGCTTCTCCCATTGATACGTCACGAACTTTTCGCCACTGTGCAGCTTATCGTCAACCGTGATGCCACTTGGCATTGGGTCATTGCGATAGTGATAGCTGGTTGGCTGAGGTTGGTCTAGGTAGTAACCGGTAGACAGAATGCCTGGGTAGCCCTCTTTTGCCGCACGACCGATACTATCGTGCCCTTGCCAGCTTTGAATCACGATCGAAGTCGGCAGATCTTTATGCCAAATCTCATCCCAACCCGTCATCTTCTTACCGCGCTCTTCGAGCATCTTCTCAACTTTTACATTGAGGTAAGACTGCAGACCACGCTCGCCATCGATATTGTTCTCTTCAATGAACTTTTGATGCTTCTCGCTGTTTTTCCACTGCGCATAGTTCGGCTCATCGCCACCAATGTGAAAGTATTCATCTGGGAACAGCTCGGTCACTTCATCAAATACGTCGCCCAGCATTTCATAGAGCTCTGGATTCAATGGATCCATTAGTGGCTCAAACACGCCCCAACCACGCTCTTGCTCATAGCTTTGGCTTTCACCGCCCGACATCAGGTGCGGGTAAGCATAAGCAACCGCAGAAGAGTGACCCGGCAGAGAGACTTCCGGAATCACACGAATACCGAGGTTACGCGCGTATTCCACTAAGTAACGAACTTGGTCTTTGGTGTAGTAATTACCATCAGCGGTTTCAGACCACAAACGCGGCCAAGATTCCGTTTGAATACGAATACCTTGGTCGTCCCAGAAGTGCCAATGGAAGACGTTCATCTTCGCCGAAGCCATCGCGTCTAACTGGCGAATCAGCACATCGAATTCAATGAAGTGACGTGAGGTATCGTAAGAAACACCACGCCAGCGGAAGCGAGGCTCATCGACAATCGTGACAGCAGGAATGTGGTAGCCAGTCGCTGTCGTTTCAACGAGCTGCAAAAGGGTTTCGATGCCGTGAATAGTGCCGTATGGGCTTGGAGAACTCAGCGTTATTTGATCACCCTGAGTGGTAATTTTGTAGAACTCTACAGAGTCGATATTTTGTACTTCAGATTTTGGCGCCGCATCGATATCAATGATCAAGTTCGCTTGGTCTGCGCTATCCACCTGCCAGTTTAAAATCGGCACACCTGTCTGACGCTCAAGGCGATCAATAAAGCGTTTCGCCGTGTATTCAACACGGTCAGAGTTAAAGCCTTTGATGTAAACCTTGAAGTTACCGTCGACCTTCACTTGCCCAGCTTGCAGCTCGACCGTTTGCGGGTACGGCATTAAATTTAGATCGGTATTTGGAGCCATTGCTAACGCCATTGGGGACACTACTGAACCTGAAATCAATAGGGATAATATAGTTTTTTTCATTATTAGTTTTCCTATATAACGGGCGTTCTGTTTTGTTTATCGGAGGCAATTCACAAAACAGAACCATCAACCACTGCTGTTGTTTATCTTTATTTAAAACACTTATCTTTATTCCAAACGCTTATCTTTATTCCACAAGAGCGACCGCTTCTCGAACTAACTCCGCGATCTCGTCCCACTGTTCATTCTCAATCATCTTCGGAGATACCATCCAAGTACCGCCACAGCACACCACGCGATCGACGGCTAGGTAATCATTGACGTTGTGTTTGCCGATACCGCCCGTTGGCATCAAAGACAGATCAACGTATGGCGCTAGCAGAGATTTCACCATGTTGATGCCACCAGACGCTTCTGCTGGGAAGAACTTCAAGAAGTTAAGGCCAAGCTCTAGCGCTTGCTCCACTTGGCTTGGGTTGTTTACGCCCGGAACGATTGGCATACCGATCTCTTGGCAACGTTTTACGGTGTTTGGGTTCAGACCCGGAGCCACGATGAATTCACTACCCGACTCTTTCGCAAAGTCGATCTGTGCTGGAGTTAATACTGTGCCGGCACCGATACACATCTCTGGATATGCATCGCGCATTGCACGAATCGCGTCTGCTGCCGCTTCAGTGCGGAATGTCACTTCAGCAACGGGCAAGCCGTTTTCTACTAGAACTTTTGCCAGTGGAATCGCGTGTTCTACCTTGTTGATTTGGATAACAGGGATAACTTTGAATTGCTTAAGTTTGTTGATCATTTCTTGAGACATAATAATTCCGCTTTTTAATTTTATTTTTTAATCAGTTGGCTCATAGCGCTCACGGGGATGATGGCGCCAGAGTATTGGATAACAGTGGAAGCCAGTTGGTGGCCAAGTTCAGCGGCGTCGATGGCGCTCTCACCAGTAAGGCGCGCCGTCAAATAACCCGCTGCGAATGAGTCGCCCGCCGCGCAGGTGTCGACCACATTAGAAACACGAGTCGCTGATACATAGCTCTCAACAACATCGCCTTGTTCAACTTGAACAATCTTGCATGGCTCGCAGCCACGTTTAATAACGATCTCGTGGCAACCTAAACGAAGGCAGCGTTGTTGAACGCTTTCTGAGTTGCCCCACACAAGCAGGTCGTCGTCTTCGGTAATCAGTGCGATGTCTACCAATGGCAGTAACTTGGCATACCAGTGTTGAGCTTGCTCGGTGCTCCAAAGTTGTGGGCGATAGTTGTTATCGAAAATCACCTTGCCGCCTTGATTTGAGAACACGCTAATGGCTTTGAATAAACGCTCACGAGAGGCATCATCCAAGATCGCGATGCTGATACCGCTGATGTAAACCGCGTCGACTTGTTTCTCTGTCAGGGCGATTTCAAGCTTGTTTAAGTTATCGATTTGAAAGTAAGATTTTACTGCCGCGTCGTTGCGCCAGTAGTGGAAATGTCGCTCACCCGTTTCGTCGGTTTCGACCATGTATAAACCGGGTAACTTGTTTGGGATACGTTCAACGAAATTGGTTTGAATACCTTCTAGCTGCCAACTATCAATCATATTTTGAGACAGTTCATCGCTACCTAAACCCGTCGCGTAATGAACAGACAAGTTTTGATGTTGGGTTAAGCGAGAAAGGTAAAGCGCGGTATTGAGCGTGTCGCCACCGAATTTTTTAGTTAATGGAGAGCCGCTTATTTCGACCATACATTCGCCGAAGAAAGCAATATTGAACAGAGAAGATGCTGACATAGCCGCTCCTAAAAATAGAGATAATTGACTTTAGAAAAGGCCCTACCGTTAAGCAGGGCCTGGATTAAACAAACCAGTTGTGGAGACTAGGTTTAGCTTGTTTGATTTGCAGGGCGTTGAGGTGCAGCGTCTTCTTCAATTACACCTGAGTCAGACATTTCCATCAGAGCGCGTTCATCATCAAGAATCGCTTTCGCCATTTCTGGTGTTACTTGGTTAGCCGGAGTACATAGGCTCACTGCCACACCTGCTGCTAGAGCAAACAGACATGAAGGAATCACAGGGTTGCCCCAGAAAGCCGTGTAATCAGCGTTTAGCATCACTACGAATGAAGCCACAGAAGCACCTGCTAGCGTTGCAAGCGCACCCTGCCAGTTGTAGCGTTTCCAGAATTTACCCAACATACCGCACACGAACATGCCCGACATTACCGTTGAAATCATCTTAGTGATGTAGCCAATGATGTCGTTCGACGTCAGCGCGAACAGCAATGCAAAACCAATCACCACAATCAGTGCCAAGCGAGAGTAGTTCAGCATTGACTCTTTGTTTGGTACGCGGCCTGTGAACATCACGTAAACGTCACGCAGTAGGATAGACACGCCCGCAATCGCATCTGAGCTTGCGCTCGACATGGTTGCAGAAAGGCCTGCGATAAGAACAATCATGCCAACACCAACAGGAAGAACCGTTGCAGCTACGTAAGGGAACGAGTAGTTCGGGTTATCCAATGATGGGTCGATTGCGTGTGCAGCCATACCAATGATTGCAGGGATGATTGAGAAGAAAAGGTACAACACACCCGATGCAACAAATGAGCGACGAATGGTTTTAACGTCTTTGCCTGAGTAGATACGTTGACGGAATGAAGGCGTCGCCAGTACACCCACACCGATAACCACAGCCAGAGACACAGCAGGCAGAATGCCCAGTTTATCGATTGCTAAAAAGCTCGTAGCAGCAGGGTCCATCGCAGCGTAAAGGTTATCCATGCCACCGATGTGATCCACAGACATAACCGCCATCAAGATGAAGCCAGCAAAAAGGATGATAGCTTGGATAGTATCGGTCCATACAACCGCTGTGTAACCACCGATCACCACGTAGATAGTAAATGCCGCAGCAATAATAATCTTCGCAAGGTTAAGGTCGATGTCAGCAATCCACGCTAGGTACATGCCGCCACCTAGAATGTGCGCACCCAACCAACCGATTGACGCGATAAAGATAAGCAGACCAACCACGTTTTTCACGATTCGGTTAGCGCCTACGTAGTAAGCCAGCTCTTCACTCATGGTCATGAAGTTCAGTTTACGAACTGGAGCAAACCAAAGGGCTAGCAATAGGATGCCGATAGCACCGCCAATTCCGTACAGAGCACCAGCCCAACCATTCGCGTAGCCGAAGCCAACCGCCCCCATACTTGAGCCCGTGCCGACCATAGTCGCGACGGTTGTACCCAGAACTAAGAATAATGGCAGGCCACGGCCGCCTAATAAGAAATCTTCGCCAGATTTTTGATTACGCGAGACAAACCAGCCTAACCAAATTAAAAATAATACGTACACGCCGAAGCCTGTAAGAAAAAGTGTGCTGTTCATTTGACACCTCTCAGTGAAATATTAAGTTCATTCCTGAACTTTATTTATGATTCATTCATTTTATATTTCATATAATTACTTTATTGGTTTTGTATATTTTTTAATTAAAGTAATTTTTATAAATGTAGGGTGAGAGTATTAAAGGATAATAACAGGGATGCTTTCCCCCTAATACTCTCTAAGTAGGTTATTGTGATTAGGTTATAACTAAACGCGATCAGCGCGGTAGCAAGTCACATCTACTTCAACTTTCACGTCTACCACTAGGTCACAGACCATGCAGATGCGTGCCGGAGGGTTAGCACCGAAGAACTCTTTGAATACCTTATTAAAAGATTGGAAGTAACGAGAATCCGTTAGCACAACCTTTACGTGCATTACGTCTTCTAGGCCGTAGCCCGCTTCAGTCATGATATCGACACAGTTTTGGATCGCTAGGCGAGACTGGTCAACAATGCCACCCTCAACCACTTCACCATCTGTCATCGGTGTCTGGCCAGAAACGTACAGGAAACCACCCGCTTCAGTTGCGCGTGCAAATGGTAAATGTTGTCCGCCTGTACCTGTACCGCCTTCAACACCGTAACGTTTAATAGTCATTTTTAACTCCACTTATTTATAGATAATATTGGCTTTATAGATAAAACAGTTTCTATTCCAATATATTTAAATTAATTCGCCGTTTTTATAGTTATCTGAATTTAATAAATAATTTAAATTCTAGTTTCGGTAAATAAAAACGCCTGAACGATTATTTTTCACTTTTCCTTGCTGGTAAGTTAACTCACCATTTACAAATACGCTTTCTATTCCCTTAGCAACTGAAATAGGATTTTCAAATGTTGCTGTGTCTTTAATATTCTTTGGATCAAATAAAACTAAATCGGCAAATGCACCGCAGCGAACTTCGCCTCGGCCCGCTAAGTTGTAACGCTGAGCCGACATTCCGGTCATTTTGTGAATTGCTTCTGGCAACGAGAACAGTTTTTCATCTCGGCAGTAGTGACCCAATACTTTCGGGAAGGTGCCCCACAATCTTGGGTGTGGATGCGGGTCATTCGGCAAACCGTCAGAACCGACCATGGTTAACTTGTATTTCAAAACGCGCTTTACGTCGTTCTCATCCATGCAGTGATACACCGCACCGGCTGGTTGAAGTGCTTTCGCTGCATCCATCAGAGGTAGATTCATTTGATCAGCAATCTGCTTAAGCGTTTTTCCTGCATGTTCTGGCTTTGCTTCAGACCAAGTGATGAAGATATCGAAATCGTCCGTCACCTGTTTCAGATCCAGTGTTGAAGAGCTCGCTGAATATGGGTAGCAGT
>NZ_JADDYK010000048.1:192522-213880 GCF_015163615.1 Vibrio sp. OPT18 | reverse complement strand
CACAAGACACATCTTGGTGCTCAGAAACCTTATCCATCAAATCAAGCACTTCAACGGTTCTGCCCCAGTTGCCCGCACCTGCACATTTAAGGTGGGAGATAACAACTGGCACTTTCGCGTATTGTCCTGTCTCAAACGCTTCTTCCATCGCGCTTAAGATCTCTTCGAATTCGGTACGCATGTGCGTGGTATAGATGCCGCCGTGGCTAGACAGTACCTTTGCTAACTGCATCACTTCGTTGGCATTCGCTTGTTTCGCACTTGCGTAAGCAAGACCTGAACTCAAACCTAATGCACCTTGCGCCATCGCTAAATCAAGGTTGCTTTGCATCGCTGCAATTTCATCTTCGTTTGCGGTGCGTTGCAGGTCGTCCATCACTTGGTTACGCAGTGTGGTGTGGCCAACCAACGCTGCTACGTTTACTGCGGGTTGAGCTTGCTCTACCGCTTGTGCGTACGCCGAAAAAGTTGGGTATTTAAAATCAGCCTGCTCACCTAAAAGATTCATTGGGTCAGGTGGATCGCCAGCCAAAACCGTTGGCGATGCGCTGATGCCACAGTTGCCAACAATCACGGTTGTCACACCTTGGCTGATCTTCGGTAGGCAGTCTGGGTAACGAATTACGTTGGTATCGTCATGTGTATGTACATCGATAAATCCAGGAGCCAATGCTAAGCCTGCTCCCTCAACCAACTGGCCACAATCTTCGTGATCGATTTGACCAATTTCGGCGATTTTTCCATCAAGGATTGCTACATCGGCACAAAACGATTGTTCGCCGGTGCCGTCAAACACCTCTACATTTTTGATTATCGTATCGAACAACATTTTTCACTCTCTCAATCCACTGTGTTGATGGAGCTATATTAAGAATCCAGCCGATTATTTTCAGTGACAAAACACACATAATATTTTAATTTGTGTGATAGTTTCTACCACAAATTAGATTACAGATATATTTAAACATTAAATAACAACAACTTAAATCATGTTAGGAATCAGCAATGAAACATAACCCTGCACAAAAAGATGTTATAAAGTATCAAAAAGATAGTTTCGTCTTGACTGAAAAAGGCCAAAAAGGGAGAGCAGTATCACAATCTGAGAACGGTATTTACCGACTGGTTGATGAAGATATTTCGCTTCCGGTAGCAATTATCAAACAATCTGCCTTGACCAATAACCTGAATTGGATGCAATCATTCGCCGATCACCATCAGGTTAAATTGTCACCGCATGGCAAAACATCAATGACCCCTGCTTTTTTCCGCCAGCAGCTAGAAAATGGCGCTTGGGGTATTACAGTAGCGACACCTGCACAAGCAGAAGTTGCCGCTATGGCGGGTGCAAAACGAATCATCATGGCCAACCAGTTGGTGGGTAAAACCAACATGGCGATCGTTGAACAGCTGATCAGTGAATTTGATGTCGACTTTTACTGTTGTGTGGATTCATCGATAAACGTGCAGCAACTTAGCCAATATTTCGCTAATACAAAGCAGACACTAAAAGTACTGATCGAATTTGGTGTGCCGGGCGGTCGTTGTGGTTGTCGTTCACCACAAGAAGTTCTAGAACTGGCTCAAACCATCCAAGACACACCTGCCCTTTCGCTCGCGGGTATTGAGGTGTATGAGGGTGTGATTCACGGTGACAACGCAGAACAAGACATTCGCACCTTCTTGAAACAGGCGCTGACTTCGGTCGAAAGCCTCACATCAGATGGCCTAATTGCAGGGCAACCTATCATCACGGGTGCCGGCTCTGCTTGGTATGACGTGGTTGCAGAATGTTTAGCGAACCTAACCGATTACTTGGCGATCATCCGCCCGGGCTGTTATGCCATTCACGACACAGGGATCTACCTAGACGCTCAAAGCAAAGTGTTGCAGCGTGCCCAAGTAAACCAAGGTTACGCGTGTGAATTGGGTGGAGATCTGGAATCGGCACTTGAGGTATGGGCGTATGTAATATCTCGTCCGGAGCCTACCAAATTAGTGGTTGGGTTAGGCAAGCGTGATGTGGCCTTTGATGCGGGTTTACCTATTACCGAACGCGGCTATCGCAATGGCAAAGCTATCTCAGTGAAAGGCTTAACCTCTACCGCCGTGATGGACCAGCATACCTTTGTTGAAACGGACGGCTCTTCTGAAATTGAAGTGGGCGACATGATTGCATTCTCAACTTCACACCCGTGTTTAACTTTCGATAAATGGCGCTACATTGCCATCAGCGATGACGACCATCAGGTAACAAACTGGGTGGAAACCTGCTTCTAAATTGAATATTCGATAAGCTAGAATCAGCGAAGCAATAAGATATACTAACGGGGCTAAGGCTTAGTTTTAAATGGATTAGTGCTCATAAAAAGCTAAAGAGCTAGATTCTTAATAACTAGGTAATATCGATTAGCCCCATCAACAAAGGATCAGGATTCTTGAGTTTAGAAGTAGATATCATTTCACAGATAACGGAGCGTTTTCCCGCTCTTCGTGATGCAGAGAAAAAAGTCGCTAAGCTGATCATGGACGACATTGATTTTGCTGCCAATGCCAGCATCACAGAGCTTGCTGAAAGCGCTCAAGTGAGTGAAGCCACCATTACGCGCTTTGCTAAGGCTATCGGCTGTAGCAACGTACGTGATATGAAGATAAAGCTTGCTCAAACACTTACAGTCGGCCAACGTTTTATTCTCGAACCGGTTGACCAAACGGGTTATCAAGGTATCTACGAATCGATCAAGCAGAGCCTAGACATCAACCGCACCTTGTTCAAAGAGCAAGACGTTGAAACCGCAGTCAGCTGGCTGCATAACGCCAGACAGATCATCGCTATCGGCATGGGTGGTGGCTCGACCATCGCTTCTCAAGAACTGCAACACCGACTGTTCCGTTTGGGCTATCCCGTGGTGTCGTACAACGATGGTTTGATGTCACGCATGGTTGCTGCGACAGCAGATGCCAATGATGTGATGGTGATGATCTCCGCGACCGGTTTCACGCCTGTGATCACTGAAACCGCAGAGCTGGCTAAGCAGTATGGACTTAAGATCATCGCGATTACGCCACAAGATACACCGCTGGCAAAAATTGCCGATATCTTGCTACCCATCAAGCATATGGAAACTGACTTCATCTACAAACCGTCGGCTTCTCGCTACGCCATGTTGGCGTTAGTGGATGTGCTTTCTATGGGGATCGCAGTCAATCATAAGAATCGTTCGCGCGACAAGCTGCGTCGTTTGAAGGTTGCGTTAGATTCCTACCGAGGTGGGGGCGACCGACAGCCTCTCGGTGATTAATGTTTAAGACGACTAAGTCATCAACTAGTCGATTTGAATAAAAAGCCCCGCAGTATTCACTCAATCGAGTCGATACTGCGGGGCTTTTTTAGTTGTGGCTTTTCTGGAAATCACTCGCCTGAGTCAATCGAAGCTAAGATAAAGTCGACTCTTTCCTCAACAGATAACTTGGGCACTTCCACCAGCTGATAACCAAACTGGGTATAAGCTGTCACCATCTTTTCGTAAGTGGCGATCGCTTCATTGAAGTCTTGTTTACGTTCTTCGTCATTGATGAAAATCGAATCCCATGGCGGGAAGATAAATACCTTGCTGTTGTATTCAAGCTCATTGCATTGATTCAACAGAGATTCAGAAATCGGCAAAGATTCCAACAAGCTGTAACCGTATGAATCAACGATACTTCTATCAAAGAAAACCGGCTGCTCACTCGATTCGAACGCTTGGTAGTTGGCTAGTTCTTCTCGCACCATTTCATCACGAAAAGCCACTTTATCTAACCATGGCAAGGCACTCCCTTGTCGTGCTACTTGGTGCTGAATGACTTTACGCCCTACTTCTGGTGCGCAGCGATAGCCGTGACTTTTCAATGCATCGATAACCGAGGTTTTTCCTGAGCCCGGACCACCGGTAAATACGATTAGATTATTCAAACAAACCTCTTCAAAAGGGAAAATTAACGAATCGGGCCGTAACGAAACCCAAGTTAACGAATTAAGCCTAAGATCGGCTTGAATTCTGGTGCGCGACAATCTTTCACTAGCTCGTACAAGCTCATTTCTAATCCCGTAATTTGGACACCAGCATCGGTTAGTCGACGGATTGCCAGATCCTTGTTGAGTGCCGTTCGCGAACTAACACAGTCGCCAACTACCTGAACCTTGTACCCAAGATCTAACAACCCCATTGCGGTTTGATAGACACAAATGTGAGCCTCAATGCCACACACCAACCACGTATCAACATCTTTAGCTTGCACTGCCTCAACAAACTTGGGCTCGTTACAAGCGTTAAACGTAAATTTCGATGTCGGCTTAGCATCGCTCAGCAGGTCATTCAGCTCGTCGACCGTAGCACCTAGCTTCTCTGGATTCTGCTCCAAACGAATAATTGGCAGACCCAAAACCTGCGCTCCTTGAACCAACTTTCCGCAATTAGCAATCAGCGCATCGCTGTCATCAACAAGGCGTGCGAGCTTACCTTGCACGTCCACAACCACCAAACCTGTGTTTGCTCTGTTTAACATCCAACTCTCCTTGTCATCATTAGAATCAGCGTACTGCTTTACTCTCAATAAACACCGCAATAAATACTACAATAAAACAAATATAATATTTCTTATGTTTTATTTTTCAATTAGTTAGATAAATACGAACTCATTCCAACCTTAAAAAACATCGTTTTATTTAGCAAATTTAACCATTTGTCAATATATGAATTTTATTTATAAACAATATAACCAAAAAATTCTCTGTTACCCCTTGATAAATCAAGGACCGAAGACAATCACGATATCAATGAAAAAATAGGTTTCATTTGTGAGGGTTTTATAAATCAATTATCAGAGATACCGTGATTTACATCACAGGATGAGTAAACAAGGTATTATCATGAAAAAATCAGCATTAGCACTCGGCTTAATCGGTTTAGTTTCACTTCCAACTTTTGCAGCAGGTATCGATGGTGGCGCATACGTAGGTGGCGGACTGAGTGCCTATCAAGGTTCGGATACTGATGGCGCGCCAAGTCTGGATTCAGACGGCATGGGCTACAACCTATACGGCGGCTACCAATTCAACCGTATCGTTGGCGTGGAACTTGGCTACAACGATTACGCAGACTACAAAAATAGCTACGAAGACCTATCTCCGACGTCTATCTCTGTATCAGCAAACCTCGGTTATACATTCGACAATACCATTCGACCATTCGTATTAGCAGGTTTGAGTTCCGTAGACCTAAACGCAAGTAGTGGTTCTGGTTTTGACGATGACAGCGGCACTGGCTTCCACTTTGGCGTCGGCGTTGAATACTCACCTATCGAACACTTAACACTTCGAGCTATTTCTCAGGCTGATGCGGTAAGTGTAGATAATACGATTGGTGGCAAGACATACAGTAGCGATACTTTAGCATTCAACAGTGTGAGCTTCGGTGGTTCATACGACTTCTAATATTCTCCCCAAACGACTACGTCGTAAATAAGTAGCTCAAATTCACTTTGCTACTCTGCCCTGTGATAAGGCAGCACAGTAAAGTGAATTTTTGTATCTATGTAACGATTCAGCTTACAAAGCCATACAGTAATGAGCAAAAGACTCAGGGATAATTGTCAACAACGGTCGAGAGGCCAAAAACCAACAACGATTAAAAATCGACAGTGACCGACAATCACATTTGAAGACATGACAGAGTGAGTAACAAAGATGAACAAGATAACAAAATCAGCATTAGCACTGGGCTTAATCAGCGCAGTTTCTCTTCCAGCTTTAGCTGCAGGTACTGATGGCGGTGCATACATTGGTGGCGGACTTAGTGTCTACCAAGATTCTGATACAGACGGCCACGGTAGCTTAGATTCAGATGGCATGGGCTACAACCTATACGGCGGCTACCAATTCAACCGCATCGTTGGTGTTGAACTTGGCTACAACGATTACGCAGACTACAAGCAGGGTACTACCAAACTATCGCCGACCTCTGTATCTGTATCTGCAAACCTAGGTTATACGTTCGACAACACAATCCGTCCATTCGTATTGGCTGGTTTAAGTTCTGTTGATCTACATGCAAATAGCGCAGCTTTGTATGATGACGATAGCGGTACCGGTTTCCATTTTGGTGTTGGTGTTGAATACACGCCAATCGAACACCTAACACTGCGCCTAATCTCACAAGCAGATGCGGTAAGCGTTGAGAACTATAACGGTTCTTATAAAGACGACCACACTCTTGCCTTCAACAGCATTAGCTTCGGTGGTTCATACAACTTCTAATGTGATTGAACCACATAGAATAAGCTGAACATACTAATTCACTTTGCTGTTCCACCTTGTCATGAAGGTCACTCAGTAAAGTGAATTTTTTGTTTCTACACGCCCTATCGCGTCATTTCACTTTAGCCGGTTTATCGCTCACCATCACTTATTGAGCTTTATGCGTTGATATTAGAGCTTTCTTGGTAGCGAGACTAAAATAAAGGGATAAGAGACGCAGGAAAACAAGACCTATGAATCTACCAAGCTTAAACATGTCGATAAACAAGCTGCCTTTTGTGTTGGCCGTGTATTATCTGCTTGTCGTCAACATCCCTCTCTCCCAAGAACTGTTTAGTATTGTTCAGGCATCGAAATCTGAAAGCATTGCGTTTCTTATCTCCATTCCGATCTTCTTCCTTGCTGCCTTTAACTTCATCTTCCAAGTCTTCAACTGGCCTATCTTCTCTAAGCCGTTTTTCATCTTATTGCTGATCACCTCAACCTTAGTCAGCTACAGCATGTTCAATTACGGCATATTCGTTGACTACGGCATGATAGAGAATGTGTTTGAGACCAATAGCGGTGAAGCAGCCAGTTATATCAGTGGTCACTCGATCTTATGGCTACTGGCTATGGGCGGTATTCCATCGATCATCCTGTTGTTTACCAAACTTAAAAAAGAATCTTGGAAGGATTTCTTGGTCTGGAAATCGATTGGCTTGCTCTGTTCCTTGATTGCCATTGCGATTATTGCCGGGCTGTTTTACAAAGATTATGTCTCGATTGGTCGTAATAATTCGCACATCAAAAAGATGATCATTCCGACCGAGTATGTGGCATCAACGGTCAAATACATCAATAACACCTACATCAAACAGCCCATCCCCTATCAAGAATTGGGATTAGATGCTCAACTCAAACCACAAGCAAAATCGGCAACCAAACCGACCTTATTGGTGTTTGTGCTTGGCGAAACCGCTCGCGTGTATAACTACCAATATTATGGCTATGAGAGAGAAACCAACGCTCATACCAAGCCTTATAACCCGATATTTTTCTCTAATGTTCAGTCGTGCGGAACAGCCACTGCAGTTTCTGTGCCGTGCATGTTCTCGAACATGAATCGCAGCAACTACGATCGCGACAAGGCCTACAACCAAGATAACGTGGTCGACATTATGAACCGCGCGGGCATTCACTCTATTTGGAGGGAGCATGATGGTGGAGACAAAGCCGTCGCACACCGAATCAAAGAGATGACGCTCGTAGCCAAAGACAGCGATCCTTTGTGCAATAAAGACGTATGCTACGACACAGCGATGCTAGAGAACTTCGAACAAGATACACAAGGTCTCAAGCAAGATAGCATCATTTTCTATCATATTTCGGGATCCCACGGCCCAACGTACTTTGAGCGTTATCCAGAAGAACATAAGAAATTTACGCCTGATTGCGCTCGCGCCGATATTGAAAACTGCACCAAAGAAGAAGTAGTTAACACCTACGATAACACCATCTTGTACACGGATTTCTTTCTCTCACAGGCTATGCAGAAACTAGAGAAACTCACCGATAAGTACAACGTGGCGCTGATGTACATTTCCGATCATGGTGAATCTTTAGGGGAAAACGGCGTCTACCTACATGGCATGCCTTATTCATTGGCACCGAAAGAGCAAACCCATGTGCCTATGATCATGTGGATGTCTGATGGTTTCGCCGAGCAGAAAGGGATAAACCAGACCTGCTTAAGAAAGGCAGGCAAAGAACAGAGCTTCTCCCAAGACAACCTGTTCGACTCTTTGCTTGGCCTAATGGATGTACAAACCAAAGAATACCGAGAGAACCAAGATATCTTCGCTGCGTGTCGCTAGCGTCAAAGAGCAACCCATACTTATTCCAACCAAAGGGACTCATTTATGAGTCCCTTTTTTCTAGCCAAAACTGTCGCTTTTATTCAATACCTTCTTAAAGCAGTCGCCTACACTTGCAGCTATTGAAACAACAGGAATTAACGCGATGTTAGACATCAAAAAAATCACAACACTTAGCGACTTGAGCGAACTTAAAACGGCTTACTTTGCTGAGTCAACAGCTCCACTCGATGGCATGTGGCATTTCGGTTTTGTACCAATGTCTGACCATTTTGGTTTTTACGAAAACGGCAAGCTTGTCGGTTATTGCGTATTGAATGGTGAAGGCTACTTACTTCAATTCTATCTAGCACCAACCGCCAACACCAATATTGCAGACTTGTTCACCTTAATCGTAGAAAACAACAGCTCTGTGGTTGGTGAAGTGAAAGGCGCATTCGTGAGCACGGCTGAACCACAATATCTGTCACTATGCTTGGACAATACTGAGTCCTTCAAAGTCAACGCACTGATGTTTCGCCAGCGTCCAACAGCCGTCGAAAACAGCATTGAAAACATCGAGATGACTCTCGCGAAGGAAGAGCAACTCGATCAACTAGTCGAATTTGCTTCATCAGCAATTGGCGCACCAAAAGAGTGGCTGACCGGTTACTACAGCAACTTAATTGCTCGACAAGAGCTATGGGGCTACTGGGAAAATAACAATGTTCTCGCAACAGGAGAATGTCGGAAATTTGATGAACACCAAACGCAGTTTGCCGACCTAGGCATGATTGTCGCTGAGCAAGAACGCGGTAAAGGCTTAGCCACGCGTGTTCTTAACTTTCTAAAGCAGCTCGCTAAAAGCCAAGGGTTAGAAGCTATCTGTTCTACAGAAAGCAGCAACATTGGCGCGCAAAAGGCCATCACACGCGCAGGATTACCATCAAAACATCGTATCTTGCAGTTTGATTTTGACTAAATTTCAGAACTAAGCTGAAAGTTCAGTTCTAACAATAGATACAGATAAAAACTGTCACCTGCAGCGATATACACATATAGTTGCGGATGGCAGTCATTTCGAATAGAAGGTCTAATGATCAATTGGTTACAGTCTCCAAAATCCGCTGAAGTCGCTCAGTTCATTGATTGCTACTGGCTAATTGAAAAGACGCCCGACGCTCAAACTCATCAATTTCCGATACTCAATCCCGATCCATCGGCTCACCTGATCTTATCGCCAAGCGAGCAGGCATATCACTACACGATTGAGCAACAAATCGAGCAAGGCGTTGGCTGCCATCTGCTGTTACCACACCATAAAGCCATCGAATTGGATCACTCAAAGCCCTTTGTTCACCTAGGTATTAAATTCCATGTCGGAGCCTTGTACACGTTAGATATTCCAGACTGTCCATACCCCAGCCTAGACAGTGTCAACCCTATCGATCTCGCGAGTTTGTTAGATAATCCTAATGCCGAAGCAATGTCGCTGATCAAGCTCGCTCAAACCGATGCTGAGGCCTGCTGTCAGCAGTTAGATGATTTACTGCTGCCTTGGTTATCGACAGCTAAAACGGATAGGCACAGCGAACTCACACGCAAGGTGTTAGAAGTGCTTAGTACAACACCGATTGCAGAGCTTGGAGACAAGCTGTTTTGCTCGCAACGGACTTTAGAAAGAAGCTTCAACAAGGTAACAGGGCTGACATTAAAACAGTGCCAATCGATGAACAAACTCGAAGCGATGTTGGAATACTTGTATAAGCGAAATTTGGATGACATCGACTGGATGGACGTCGCCTTTCAATTTGGGTTTAGCGACCAACCGCACCTGATTCGTTACCTAAAGAAAACCATCGGTCTAACACCTAATACTTACGCTAAACAAGGCGGATTAACCATAGATGTGTATGGTGGAGTGAGATCGGACTAACCCAACCTTGCTCTATAACGAACGCTCTGTTTATAACTTACACCTCTGCCTTTTGTGTCCCATTAGTAGCAAGTTTTATTGAGTTTAGATTTGCGACTAAATATACTGGAGACATCATCAGACGGAGGACAAAAATGAATAATAAAAACAAACATATAGTTTTAATTCATGGTCTATATATGCCTGCGTTGATCATGCAATATCTGGATAGAAACTTCAAAAAACGCGGCTTTACAACGCACAAATTTGCCTACAACTCGCTGCGTTTCCCTTCTGCAGCCAAACGCCTCAATCGCTTCGTGAATGCTCGCTTTAATGAGTACGATGAGGTCTATTTCTTTGGTCACTCACTCGGTGGCTTGCTGATTCGCCACTACTTTAAGTTCTACCAACCCGACTTTGCAGACACCTGCATTATTACCGCAGGCACGCCGCACAATGGGGCAACTATCGCCAAAACACTGTCGAATCATGGGCTTGGATTTATATTTGGTTCGAGCAAAATGATCTTAAGCGATGGCTTGGGTGACTACGATATTGATGTGCCGATTGGCGTCATTACGGGTACCTACGACGCCGGAGTCGGACGTATTGTTCTGGGAAGAAACCCTGGCGATGGCACAGTCACACTCGAAGACGCCAACCTGAGAGGAGCAACGGATACTTACGCCCTCAAACTCAACCACACGGCGCTTGTCTACTCCAAAGAAGTCGTAACACTGTCGGCTCAGTTCATTGAACACCGAGCTTTTAAGGACGCTTCATAGCTTTTTCCGTTAGCTTTTGAGCGTTGACTCCTGTATCGAGCTCTGTTCTCTTATTTGTGATAGATAAAAACAAAAATACCACTCTGCGATAAGAGTGGTATTCAAAAATTCATTGCTGGAAGTGAGTGCTTGTTACAGACGATTTACTCGCGTTGGTAGGAACACCTCACCCAACATGCATCGCACCGAACCACCACCAATGTCTTCAATCGTTTTCACGTTAAATGGTAGCAGCTTGCCATGTGTCGAAAGCTGAGCTAACTGGGCTGGAGAAAACGCATCGTAAGCCGATTGAGACATCGCGATCACCTTGTCGCCATTCACAGTATCCAGTTGCAGAATGTTGCCACAGAAACGGTTCATCTGATCGATTGAAATAGAGATAACCTGCTTATCTTTAGCAAGCGACTTCACCACAAAGCGGCGTTCAAACTCAGGAATCACTTCATCACAGATCACGCAGAAGTTATCACCAATCGCCATCATGACATTGGTATGGTAAATCGGCTGGCCAGACGGTAATGCCGTTTGGAAAGAGACCACGCGAGAATAGCCAATGCGCTTTGCGTAATCTTCCAATACTTCGCGGTCACAACGTTGAGAAAGCGCAGCATAGATGGTCTTGTTGATATGGTCGATAACCATCACGCCCGTGCTCTCTAGATAAGAACCTTGCGCGATGTAAGACTCTAGAGACTCGCTGTGGTTAACAATACGACCCGACGCTTCTAACGCTTCAATAAGAGCACTTGGCTTAACTTCATTTTGACGGTTTTCACACGCCATAGGGAACGTGAATAAACTTCCATCACTGCAGGTACTGAACCAGTTGTTTGGGAAAACAGCATCCGGCGTTTCAACGCCCAATTCTGGGTAATCAAACTCTACAACTTGCACACCTTCTTTACGCAACGAAGCGACCATGGCCTTAAATTCAGCCATCGTTTCTACCTTCACCTCAGCTTCGGTCAGATTCACTCTGTGCTGAAATTCGTTATCACGTGCCGTTTCTTCGTTAAATTTAAACTCTTTTGGCGGCACCATAACAACGCAATTGGCGTTTTGAACATTAGTAATATGAAGTGATTTTTTGTGTAGGTTTAACATTTCGACCGTCCCTATCTTTTATTTACTTCAGAATTGTAAACAACTTGTTACGAAAAGATTCACTGAAAAGAATAATGATTTGAATATTTATCCCAAACAATTACTGCAGATCTTAGATTAATCGGTAATTTTTACTGCAAGATAACAGCACATCAGAAAGAACCAACTGTATGCATATTCGTTAAGTTACTTTATGGATAAATATTCTGATTCCATTTTCTCGCCTATCACGAGTTTTGATTACAATTTAATCCATTTAACGTTAGGATTATCACCGTTGCATAACAATCAATTACGTTTGAAATAAGCTTAACTTTTCCTGTCTAATTCAATCTAAAATAAGCGTCATGAAAGACATTCTTTGGACCTTTCCTGCATAGCTTAGACAAAGTTTTAGTGTTTTAAAGCCAAGTGCCTAAATAGGCGCTAGAACAAAATCCATCGAATGACTTAATACTGATAAGAACCCATGGGCGCTTATATAATTTCAAACTAAGACAGTTAAATTTCAAATCAAGACCATAAAAACAAAGCTGCACCAACGATGCAGTCGCTTATAGATGCACTAGTTTATAAAGGGAAATCTATGTACAAGAAATTTGAAGGCTTTACTGAAGCCTTTCCAAAGGGAGAGCCGATACAACCTCCTACTGGCATACTGGCATTCTGCCGCCATTACACTCGAGGTTTCGAAAAACCATTGATTTTGCTCGGGTTGATGAGCATGACCATCGCGATCATCGAAGTCGCGCTGTTCGGTTACATGGGGCAATTGGTTGACTGGCTATCAACAAGCAACCCAGACACTTTCTTAGCAGACAACGAGTCGACATTGATGGGGCTCGGTATTCTGCTGTTGGTTGTGATGCCAATCTTGATCAGTGTTTACTCGCTATTGCTTCACCAAACTTTGCTGGGCAACTACCCAATGTCGATCCGTTGGTTAGCGCACCGCTACCTTTTGAAGCAAAGCCTGTCCTTCTATCAAGATGACTTCGCCGGACGTGTCGCGACTAAAGTGATGCAAACCTCGCTCGCGGTGCGTGAAACCGTGACCAAAATGGTTGATGTGTTCGTCTACGTAACGGTTTACTTCACGGCGATGCTGTTCATGCTTGCTGAATCAGATTGGCGCTTGATGGCTCCGATGCTGATTTGGCTCTTCGTTTACATCGGCATTCAACTGCACTTCGTGCCAAAACTAAAAGACGTTTCTTCAGAGCAAGCGGATGCTCGTTCACTGATGACAGGTCGTATTGTTGATAGCTACACCAACATCGCCACCGTGAAACTGTTCTCACACAGCAAGCGAGAAACCGAATACGCCGAAGAAGGCATGGAAGGCTTCTTAGATACGGTCCATCGCCAAATGCGCTTGGTTACTGGCTTCAACATCTGCGTTGAATTCGCTAACTATCTATTGGTATTCAGCATTGCGGGTATCTCTATCTACCTATGGTTAGACAACGCAATCACCGTAGGTGCGATCGCGATTGCGGTCAGCTTGGCTCTGCGTATTAACGGCATGTCGAAATGGATCATGTGGGAAATCGGTGGTCTGTTTGAAAACCTAGGTACGGTTATTGATGGCATTAAAACCCTATCTAAACCTATCGCTATCGAAGACAAGAAAGACGCGAAGCCTCTGGACGTTCCACAAGGCGGTATCAACTTCGATAACGTGAGCTTTAATTACGGTGAGAATAAGGGTGTGATCAACAACCTAAACCTCAACATCAAACCGGGTGAAAAAGTGGGCTTGGTTGGCCGTTCGGGTGCAGGTAAGTCGACCCTAGTTAACTTACTGCTGCGTTTCCACGATGTAGAAAGTGGTCGCATCCTGATTGATGACCAAGAGATCTCGAGCGTTACTCAAGATTCTCTGCGTAGCAACATAGGTATGGTGACCCAAGATACCTCACTGCTGCACCGTTCGATCAAAGACAACATTCTTTACGGTCGACCAGAGGCATCAGACGAAGAGGTATACGCCGCAACCAAGCAAGCGCACGCTCATGAGTTTATCGAAACGCTAACCGACCCGTTTGGCAACGTTGGTTACGATGCTCAAGTGGGTGAACGTGGCGTTAAGCTTTCTGGTGGTCAGCGTCAACGTGTCGCTATCTCGCGTGTTCTTTTGAAAAATGCTCCCTTACTTGTTCTCGATGAAGCAACTTCTGCACTCGATTCTGAGGTAGAAGCCGCGATTCAAGAGAGCTTGATTGAGCTAATGGAAGGCAAAACGGTTATTGCGATTGCACACCGCCTGTCGACCATTGCAGCGATGGATCGTCTGATCGTGCTTGATGCCGGCAATATCGTAGAAGAAGGCACGCACCAAGAGCTGATTAACCAGAATGGTATTTATGCGCAGCTATGGAACCACCAGACCGGTGGCTTCATTGCCGATGACCTTGAGCAAGCCACGAACGCTTAATTTTTGTTCTATTTTAAAAGTGCGATGTGATTCACACCAATTTGTTTATTAGCGGTAAATTACACATGGCAGAATGTTATGTCGTAATTATATAATGACATTAACACCAAAGACGCCTCGCTTGCGCGTTCTGGAATAAGGCTAGACTTCGGGGGGAGGCTAGCCTTTTTTATGCCTGCCATTTGGCGCTCTTTGCTACCTGTCCAATAAACTTCATCGATCCTTTTGTTTTTTTCTTGGCGTTTTTTTCTTAAAATGCGCGCAATATTCTTTCTAGAGATCAACCATGAACAAAAGTGTCTTAACTAACGTTATTGCGTTAGCACTGCTTGCTGGCGGCTATGCGACAGCAAACCAATACTTGCTTTACGCTGGCCTATTCGCCTTTTCTGGTTCCATCACCAACTGGCTTGCGATTCACATGTTGTTCGAGAAAGTACCCTGCCTATACGGTTCTGGCGTGATTCCAGCGCGCTTTGAAGAGTTCAAGGCAGCCATCAAGCAACTGATGATGGAGCAATTCTTTACAGAAAGTAACATCGATCGCTTCCTAAGCAGCGAGATGACAGGAAAGTCGCTCAATCTAGAGCCTGTGATTCAGAAGATCGACTTTAACCCTGCATTCGACTCACTGGTGCATGTTATCGAGAACTCTCAGTTTGGCGGTATGTTGGCAATGTTTGGTGGCATAGAAGCACTAGAGCCAATGAAAGCGCCGTTTGTTGAGAAGATGCAAGAATCAGTGATTGAAATCAGCAAGAGTGACTCTGTAAAAAATGCCATCAAAGACGAGCTAGAATCGCCTGCGATGATGGATGAAATTAAAGAGAACATTGAGGCGATCATCGATCAGCGCTTGAATGAACTGACACCTAAGCTGGTTAAAGAGATGGTTCAGACCATGATCAAGAAACACCTTGGCTGGCTTGTGGTTTGGGGCGGTGTCTTCGGTGGTGTGATTGGCTTAATCTCTGCGGCCATTACGCTGTAAGCCGAACACGTTTATCGGATTGCTCTTTATCTGACGCTCAACAAAAAATGGAAGCTTATTAGCTTCCATTTTTTATATCTAAATCACCTTGGTAAGGCGAAAGCAGGCCACTATTTTAGAGTTGCCAACAACTCAGGGTTCACACCAAAGCCCTTTTTGTGCTCTTCAATCACCACTTCACTGCGTGTCTGAATCACACCAGGTAGAGTACCCAACTTCGTTGCCATAAACGCTTGATACGCCTTCATGTCTTTCACTCGAACCTTGATCATGGTGTCAAAGTCACCCGACAGTGAGTAGCACTCTTCCACCTCAGGCATCATTTCTACCGCTTGGGCAAATTTGTCGAAGATCGAAAAGCTAGTCTGATCGAGACGGATATGGATAAAGACTTGAACATCGAGTCCCAGCTTTTCTGAACAAAGCTCAGCATGATAGCCCGTGATGTAGCCCTCTTTCTCCAATCGCTTGAGTCTATCAGAGCAAGGTGACGTCGTAAGGTTGACCTGTTTTGCCAGTTCAACAACAGGTAAACGCCCTTTCATATGCAGAATTCTTAGTATCTCTTTATCGATACGATCGAGCTGATGCTGAGACATAACATTCCTTAAACATTCTAAATTCCGCTCAGTATATTCCATACCAACAGCAATCGAAGAAAACCTCGCTCACACATTTAAAAACTAAATGCACAGATGATATTCACACCAAATATAAATACATACAAATAGATAACAACCCTTATAAATTAAACTCTGGTTATTAACAAATTATTATAGAAATGACCCGATTAACAAATAAGTTGAGCCGGAAACGAAAGAAAGCATATAGGCCAAAGTGAATAATAGAATTATCAAAGAGAAAGGATGACTCTATTATGAAAACGCAAGAACTCGCATATAAACCTTACGGTATTGGTTCATGGACACACGTAACGGTATCAAAAGATGTTGCTCAAGCACTAGCAAATGAGTACTCAAACTACGGTTGGGATGTGAAGATTGATGGCGACGCCATTGATGCTGAGCTAGCACTCAAAGCCGCATAGAAACGCAAAAACCTCCTAAAACGGAGGTTTTTTGATCTAAGTTAGTGAGCGCTTACTGTAAGTTAAGCTAAACCAACTTGGGGCACAGTACTTCCTGTTTCGCAACGGCAGTTACACGTGCGGCAGAAGTGCTGAGTTTCCATATCGTAATACAGATTTCCACTAAATAGCTTTGATGTCCATTGCATCATACGGCCAGAAGTTGTCTCGGGCTCTGACTCACAACGTTTCATTATAGACTTATGTAGTGTTGTTTTTTTACATCCTTTGCAATAGAGATCTGGCATACCTTTGTCCTATAGGTCTTTAGTGGTTACTGACAATTGACACATCATGTCCAATTCAGTTCAACAATTCACCGAGCTAATCACAAAAGTGAGCGCCAAGTTCAAAAAATAGCCATTTTTCTGTTTCATTTTTTGACATCAAACGCCATAAAGGTCCAACCTCTTCCATGCAATTTCTCTAGTTCACTCGGTTTCAATTTACATTGTAAAACCCTATAACGACAGTACCTCCCCCATGTTAACCACCAAATTGAGCAATAAAAAAGCAGCACTTCCTCGATGAAAGTACCGCTTAAATAAGTCATATTTGCTTCAATTTCACTTAGGTTTAAAAGCCAAATTTACCATTGTCATTTTTCCACTCTGAACGTGCAGGAATGGTTTCGATGGTATCCCAGTGCTCAACGATCTTGCCGTTATCAACACGGAACAGATCATAAAAAGCGACGTGGTTATTCATGAACTGGCCTTCACTGATCGACAACACAAAGTTACCTTGGCCCAAAATCTTGTGGTTAGCGGTATAAAGCATTGGCATGCCCGCTTCCGCTAACGCCCCCAAAGCTTCACCCAAACCGCTTAGGCCATCGGCTACACCTGGGTTGTGCTGTAAGTAAGCACTGTCTTCATGGTCGATATAGTTATTAATCTTCGCCATATCACCTCCGATCAGGATGTCTTTGACAAATCCATCGACAAGCTGTTTATTTTGATCCGTTTTCTCGAGGTCTACGACTTTAGTCGCACCATCTAATTGAGTTCGTCCACTTGCGTTTGGCTTGGCAATTTCTTGCAAGTTATCCCAATGTTCAACTATCTGCCCCTCTTCAAAACGGAACACGTCAAAGCCGACTTTAGGGCCGAAGAAGTTGTATTCAGTGTGTGTTACGACGAAATCACCGTCTTGAAATGAGCGCTTCACTTGTGCTTTCGCTGAACCTTCTGGAAGCATTTGTAATACTTCACCAAAGCCCGCTAAGCCATCACCTACCGCTAGGTTATGTTGAATGTATTTTTCAGGGTTAATGTAGCTCACCGCTTTTGCGTCGCCCGTTTCAATGCTCGAAATGACCGCTACCGCTTTTTCTTGAATAGACAGCTCTTGTGCTGCAACCGTGCCGGTAATCATAGAGGCTGCGAGTACGCTTGCCGTGAGTAGTGTTGATTTGAGTTTCGTCGCTTTAGATTCAGCTGCTTTGAATGTTGCTGTTGGGAATGCGTTGGTTATTGTTTTCATTATTGAGTCCTCTCGTTGGCTTGGAAACTATATTAGTCAACGAAAGAGGCTCACGGCAGAGTGGATTTAGGCAGAAAAATGGTAGATATCGAACCTTAGATGATTCGTGTCGACCTACTAGCTATTCAGAGAGTGAGGGCTTGGAATACTTCTTTTGAAACTCACTCGGCGTCATTTGAGTATGATTTTTAAAGTACTTAACGAAATTACTGGCGTCTTCAAACCCAAAATCCGATGCCATTTTCTGAGACGTAACATTGGTTACCACCAGCTGACGCTTCATTTCTAAAACGGTAAAAGAATCGATGATCTGCTTGGCAGTTAACCCCGTTGCGACTTTGCACACTTGGTTCAACGTCTTGTAGGTGGTGTTAATTTGATTGGCGTACCAGTTTGCATCGCGCACGCGCAGGTAGTTGTTTTGAAGAAGCTCAAAGTAGCGGGCAAACTTAATGTTCTGTTGCAAGCTCAAGGCGTCTTGCTTCACTTCTGGTCGCAGGCGATGAAGAATCAGGGCTAGTGCTGAGAACAAGTACATCACAATCAAGGGATCGGATTCTGGCTGATTCAGCTCCGTCATAATTTGCTGAATAATACTTTGCGTCCGCTCTTGGTGGAACTCGTCTAGTGACAACAATGCTGAGTGCGCCTTGTTCAAATGAGTAGGCGTGTAGTTTGGCAACTTCATATTAGCGTGAACGCTGTCTAAGAACGCTTGAGTAAACAAAACCGCAGTGCCTTGTGGCTTGTTACTAAAATCAAAGGCGTGCACCTGCTCTCTTTGAATGAACAACACGCTCCCTTGGTTAAAAGAGTAGTCCTCAAAATCGACCATGTGCGAGCCTGAGCCTTGCTCGATAAACAGAATCAGGAAGAAGCTGACACGATGTGGCAATTGAGGATCGTGGTTAGTATTGCTTTCTGAATAGAGCCGAGACAAGGGCACCAACTCCAACTCAGCTTGCGCCGTTTTCTCATGGTTAAAGCCAATATTCGGGATTACTTGAGGCACTATTAACTTCCTATTCATCTATTTAACTGCTCTTAGCAAGAGTAATGTATCGCAGTGGGAACTGAAATGCTCCGAGCTTAGAAGTATGACTTAGCCAGCTTCACCAACAAGGTAAACATGCTCAATACACTCAACTTGCCAGACGCAACACAAGGTCAAAGTATTTAGATATAGGCAAAAAAATAGAGCCACCGAAGTGACTCTATTGCTTTTATTTTTCAATTTCTTTTTAGCTAACGTTCTTTGCTAATTAACATCTGTTTTACAATGTAAATTAGTCTAGCTCAACGAGGTTCTTCTCGAACTCAGCGTGTTGCTTCTTAACTTCGCCTTCAGGCTCGCCCGTAATTAGACTCACGATAACGATAGAAAGAGTCGATAGGATGATTCCCGGTACGATTTCGTACACATCGAACCAACCGCCCGTGAACTGTTTCCAAAGTACAATCGTCACACCACCAACCACGATACCCGCTAGAGCGCCGTTACGGTTCATACGAGACCAGTACAGGCTCAATACGATAGCTGGGCCGAATGCAGCACCAAAACCAGCCCATGCGTAAGACACAAGGCCAAGTACTGAACTGTCTGGCGTCATCGCTAGTACAAGTGCAATCAAAGAGATTAGGATAACCGCGAAACGGCCTACACGAACAATCTCTTCTGACGTAGCGTCTTTCTTCAGAACTTGCTTATACAGATCTTCTGCCATTGCAGATGAAGAAACAAGAAGTTGTGAATCCGCAGTACTCATGATTGCCGCTAAGATTGCCGCCAGTAGGATACCTGCGATTACTGGGTGGAACATCGCGTTCACAAGAAGCATGAAGATCTTCTCGCCATCGTCTAGCTTAGGTGCACCAGAGTTCGTCACGTAGATTAGACCAACAAGACCAACCAGCATTGCACCAATCATAGACAGTGCAGTCCATACCACCGCGATACGACGCGCGGTTGTTAGGTCTTTATTGCTACGCGTTGCTTTGAAACGAGCAAGGATATGTGGCTGACCGAAGTAACCTAGACCCCATGCTGCTAGCGAGATGATCGCGATAGCAGAAAGAGGCTCACCTTTCGCATCATTCCATAGCGTGAGTAGCTCTGGGTTGATGTTATGAAGGTCTGTAGATAACTGGCCAAGGCCGCCGTTCATTGCTGCGATTGGTACAATCAATAGCGCAGCAGACATTAGTAGGCCTTGAACCAAGTCAGTCCAAGATACCGCTAGGAAACCACCAAACAGGGTGTACGAAACCACACATACGGTACCGATAATTACCGCCGTTGTGTAATCTAGGCCGAATACCGTTTCAAACAATTTACCACCTGCTACCAAGCCTGAGCTTGTGTAGAAAAGGAAGAATAAAAGGATAAAGAAAGCAGAAATTGTTTGGATCAGCTTAGAGTTATCGTTGAAGCGACGAGATAGGAACTCAGGCAGCGTCAGTGATTCAGTTGTAATACTGTAAGTACGTAGGCGTTTAGCACTGATTAACCAGTTTGCCCAAGTACCAACCAGTAGGCCACCAGCAAGCCAGAATGCCTCAAAGCCAGCAGCGTAAGCGTAACCAGGCAGGCCAAGTAGCAACCAACCACTCATGTCTGATGCACCAGCAGAAAGTGCAGCAGGCCATGGGCCTAACGAACGACCACCTAGGAAGTAGTCAGTTGAGTTAGATGTACGTTTGTAAGCAATAACACCGATCGCTAGCATCATAATTAGATACGCAATGAACGTCGTCGTTATTGCAAAACTGTTTTCTATCATTTGATAGTCCTCATTTTGTAGAAAGCCTTCCATGCCTAATTCAATGCAAGGCACTCACCGTAAGGCAAGCAAATGCATTGAGTTAGGTATTCAGGCTCTAAAGCACGATGGGTTAAATCCAAAAATGGAAAGAACCAACAATGGAGAAACCAAAAGTGCTTAGAGCCAATTTTACTGAAGGTTAGTGAGCTTCGCTTCCAAGTTCGAGCAAGGTCGCGTTACCGCCCACGGCTGTTATATTTATAGTTCGCGTACGCTCGGTAATGAAGCGCAGCGATAGGTGTGGATCATTAGCAACATTCATTGTCGCCAGATCCGTTTCAGCCACTAAACCGACGATTGCACCGTCACGCTTAGCAAGCTGTAAATTGATAGCTTGTGCCGTTTGTGAATTACCCACGTAACCTGCACTTCGTACATCGCAAGACAGCAGCTGCTGAGCAGCGTCATACGAGGAAACCTGTACTAAGTTGGTTGGTAGATTCGCTTGTTTCGCGGCATCAGCAATTAAGGTATTGAACTGCACGTCATCACTGCACAATTGAACGCTGTTACCTGCCAATAGTGCTGCAGTAATCATCGCTGTTGCAGTTTGCAGTGCCAGCAGCTTCTCTTCGCAATCATCAACAATCACC
>NZ_JADDYK010000048.1:184177-192466 GCF_015163615.1 Vibrio sp. OPT18 | reverse complement strand
AAAGCCACACCGCGGCCAGCGGCATACAACTCGTTGGTTTCGCCCGTAGGACCCGCCATTAGGTGATGTTCAGAAAGCAGCGCTGAGGCTTGCTCTAGATGATAAGTCGCCACCGCTGCCAAAGGCGCAGATTGGCTTTCGATCTCTGATTTAAATGAAAGTACCTGAGCACTCTTATGATCAAAGTCGGTAAGATTCCATTGTTCCCACGCTAACAAAGCATCAGAAAAACCTGTCACTTGATGAACCATGATACTGCTCCTTATGCCTTGTCTTGTGATTGAGAAAAATGAACATCTGTAAAGCGGTATAGGTAGTGAGGACCACCCGCTTTAGGGCCAGTACCCGACAAACCTTGACCGCCAAATGGTTGAACACCAACAACAGCGCCCACTTGGTCACGGTTGATGTAGCAGTTACCCACACGAATGTGTTTCTCGATCCAACGGTAAGTTGTTTCGTTACGGCTGTGGATACCCATAGTTAGACCAAAACCGGTTTGGTTAATTTGGTCTACTACTTGTGTCAACTCACTCGCTTTGAAGCGAACGATGTGAAGCACAGGGCCAAACTGTTCTTCTTTCAAGCAGCTGATGTCATCGATTTCAAACGCACTTGGTGGAACAAAGTCACCATGTTCACAATCCGTACCTAGAGAAAGTTGAGCCACCTTCTTCTGGGTATTGGTCATGTTTTCTAAGTGTGCCAACAACTTCTGTTTCGCGTTTTGGTCGATAACAGGGCCAACATCGGTTTTATGAAGATGTGGAATGCCAACACTCAGCTCATCCATTGCACCGTGAATCAATGCAATCACGCGGTCTGCGATGTCTTCTTGGATGTAAAGCACACGCAGTGCAGAACAACGTTGACCTGCTGAAGCGAATGCCGAACGAATAACATCACGAACTACCTGCTCAGGCAGTGCGGTACTGTCGACGATCATCGCATTCTGACCACCGGTTTCCGCGATAAACGGAACAGGCTTAGCGTTACGACTCGCCAATGACACGTTGATACGTTGTGCTGTTGGTGTTGAACCCGTAAAGGCAACGCCAGCAATTGCATCATGACTGGTTAGCGCACTGCCGATCTCAGCGCCACGACCCGGTAGTAACTGAATCGTGCCAGCAGGGAAACCCGCTTCATTCATCAATTCCACTGCGCGAGCTGCAATCAAGCTTGTTTGCTCGGCAGGCTTAGCCACAACCGTATTACCCGCAACCAAAGCTGCTGTAATTTGGCCAAGGAAGATCGCTAGAGGGAAGTTCCAAGGGCTAATACAAACGAACACACCACGACCTTGTCGAGAAGCAATTCGTGTTTGGCCATCAAAACCTTTTAGTTCGAAACTTTGTAGGTTGTCCGCTTGTTTTGCGTAGTAACGACAGAAGTCGACGGCTTCACGCACTTCATCAACACTATCGTGAATCGTCTTACCCGCTTCTTGATGACAAATCGCCACCAGCTCAGCTAGGTTGTCTTCCATCAAGTCAGCTAACTTATCAAGTGCCGCCGCTTTGGTTTCAACCGATGTTGCGTTCCAATCAGCGAATGCTGCATCTGCGCCAGTGATCGCTGCGGAAACATGATCAAGGTTAGCAAAAGCCACCTGACCCACATTAATACGACGATCATAAGGTGCAGTCACTTGCTCAACGTTCTGATCAGCCTTGATCATGCTTTCGGCAAGAGATTCACCGTTGATCACAGGCCCAGCAGTCCATTGATTGTTTAAGAAGCCTTTTACTTGCTCTTCAAACTGATGCGCTTCGCTTTCGATATCAATGTTCACACCGTATGAGTTTTTACGCTCAGGGAATACCGCTGGAGGCAGAGGAATCTTAATGTTGTTCAATGTATCGAATGCCAGAAGCATATCGACTGGGTGTTGAGTCAGCTCTGCCACTGGGCAACGAGCATCAACCAAACGGTGTACAAACGAGCTGTTTGCGCCGTTTTCTAGCAAGCGACGTACTAGGTATGGCAGTAGATCTTTGTGGCTGCCAACCGGTGCGTAAATACGTACCGACTGTTGGTAAGCTTCCATCGCGTGGTTGTAAAGAGAGTCACCCATACCGTGTAAGCGTTGGAATTCAAAGTCTTTATGGTCGGTCATGACGGCAATAGCAGAAACCGTATGAGCATTGTGGCTCGCAAACTGCGGGAAGATATTGCCACGAACGCTTGGGCTTAATAGGTAACGCGCACATGCAAGGTAAGCGACATCTGTCGCTTCTTTACGTGTGTAAACTGGGTAATCAGTAAAGCCCGCTTGTTGCGACCATTTGATTTCGCTGTCCCAGTAAGCGCCTTTCACTAAGCGAAGCGGGATCAAATCACCCTGCTCTTTCGCTAGACGGTTTAGCCATACGAGAACCGGAAGTGCACGCTTTGAGTATGCTTGAATAACCAGACCAAATTTACCCCAACCTTTTACAAGATCAGTGCGGTACAGTTTTTCGAACAGTTTAAGAGATAGCTCTAGGCGATCCGCTTCTTCAGCATCAATCGTAATTGCAACATCAAGCTCTACTGCGCGGCGCAATAGCTGCTCTAACGTATCGCAAAGTTCCGTCAATACGCGGTCTTCGTTCGCCACTTCATAACGTGGGTGAAGCGCAGAAAGCTTGATAGATACCGATGGTGCTGGGCTCGATTTTGAAGAGACATACGTATCTCGACCTACGGCTTCGATCGCCATTAGGTAATCTTTGAAGTATTTGTTTGCATCAGCAGTGGTCAGTGCCGCTTCACCTAGCATGTCGTATGAGTAGGTAAAACCTTTATCACGCATAGACTTACCGTTCTTTTGCGCTTCAGCAATGCTGCGGCCAAGAACGAATTGGTGACCCATGACCTTCATTGCTTGGTGCATCGCTTTACGAATTACCGGCTCAGAAAGCTTGTTCACTAAGCGGTTAACCGCTTGACCTGCACTCTGCTCTTTAGATGAAAGCCCAACTACCTTACCCGTTAGCATTAATCCCCAAGTAGATGCGTTAACAAACACTGAGTCAGAATTCTTTAGGTGAGATTTCCAATCCGCAACGCTGAGTTTGTCGCGAATCAATGCATCAGCCGTTGCTGAATCAGGAATACGCATCAAGGCTTCCGCCAGACACATCAGCAAGATGCCCTCTTGAGTATCTAAGCTGTATTCAAGCAACAGTGCATCGATCATCTGGATAGAGGTCTTATCCGCACGGATAGCTTCGATCAATGAGGTCGTTTTCTCTGTAATTTGCTGCTTTTCTGACTCAGAAGGGGTAGCTAGCGGCAGAAGTTGCTCTAGCCATTGGGTTTCATCCACCATATATAATGGTGAGATAAGCGACCATAGATCAGTAAGCGACTGCTCATTGAATTCTGGCTTTAACACATCAGTAGCTGTAAACATGCGTTTTCCTTAATCTCACACCCGGAATTAGCCCGGGATCTCTACAATGGCTGCAGTGTATTTAGAGTATATAAGGATTACTTGTCAAAAACTCCGAGTTTTTTGCTAAAAACTCGCTTTATTAACAAAACAAACACAACGTCACATATGAAACTTTAAAATAATATGCCGTTTTGTTTCACTATTTAACAGAAATTTTCTTTTTGTATTGGGATGGAGACATGCCTTGAAGGCGTGAAAAGGTGTGAGTAAAAGAGGATTGACCGGAGAAACCAGCCAGTTCTGCGACCTGACCGAGGCTAAGGTTACCCTGTTCAATTAAGCGGCGAGAACGGTCGATACGCTTACCAAGAACATACTGGTGAGGGGTAATGCCCATTTGCTCTTTGAACAGCATATGGAACTGGCTTTCTCCCAAGAACACGCTGCCCGCAAGCTGAGCGACAGAGATCTTATTCGCGAGGTGTTGCTCGATGTAGCGATCCAGAGCTTCAAGATCAAAACGCGAGTCTTTAATTGAGGTTTCAAATGCCGAGATGTGCCTTTGCATCAGAGCAATCACCGTGTCATTACAGGCACGGCTTAACAATAGATCATCCGGGCTCGCCTGCATTTCTTGCACCAACATATGGATAAGCTTTTGAATTTGAGCGTCTAATTGAAAGTAGACGTTCGATGATTCTAACTGGTTAATCTTCTCTAACATCAGAGGGTCATCATCGGTTGGCACTGGCATGTTGAGCACTAGGATATCCGACTGACCGACCACCCCACCGAAAGCATGATCAGAGCTCGCCGTTACCACACAACCTTGACCCGGCCCGATAAGATTACCTTTACCGCAAACTTCAAATTCCGCCTGACCATTTAAACCAATCACGACCTGCGAATAGTGGTGATCGTGACAATCCATATGCGAAGGCAAAGTAATGATCTCCGCAGGGCGAGGGCCAGTAAGGCCTAGCGGGGACAAGTCTAGGTTTGGAAAGGGTAAAGGTTTTGGCATGACAGCAAAATACTCAGATCGACATAGTAAGAATAATACTCTGAAATCCGCATAAGATGAATTTGTAAATGATCATGAGAGTCATTTCCTCGCCTTAAACAGAAGATCATTACCGCGATCGTCTTGATCATGCCTCCGGAAAGATGATCAAGAGTGTACAAACTACGGGCATTGTAAAACCAATCGTTCCGGCGAGTTTAGGGGCTTCACAAGCAATCACACAAGCAATCACACAAGCAATCACACAAGCACGAAAAACCATGTGGTCAATAAATGCTTCTTCACGCCAACATAATGAATAAGTTTTCTTATATAGCTCAAATAATTGACTATAAACCTGTAAAAAGTGTATCCAAAGTACCGAAACTTGGCTTTTGAGTAGATTGGATAGCAATAAAACGTTATAAAGACGCGTACTGTGTTAATTGCTAATAACTAGTGACTCACAACTAGGAAGTAGACACTTTATTAACGAGCCAATTTTCAATCTACAAGTTGCAGGGACCTATGACTAACTTTCGAATTTCAGCGCTTTTACTTGCGCTATCCCCACTTTGGGTATCTGCATCGGTATCCGCTGAAGAACTGAATCAAGTCGATCCCGTTTCAGCTATCGATGCAAAGCTAACAGAGAAAAACTCAGATATTGAGCGTATTTCAGCAACCAAAGTATCGGCGACTGAAAACCTAAAACAACTTCAAAACAAGAACAGCAAGTTGTTGCGCGAAGGTGAAGAACTTAAGGCAAAACGTAACAGAGCCAAGTCTGTTCTCGACAAACAGTACAGTCGCTTGCTTGAAGATCCAGAAACGGATTTAGTCTCTTTCCAGA
The DNA here is from genome assembly GCF_015163615.1 of Vibrio sp. OPT18. NCBI lineage: Bacteria > Pseudomonadati > Pseudomonadota > Gammaproteobacteria > Vibrionales > Vibrionaceae > Vibrio > Vibrio sp. OPT18. Next base: position 187,228 of record NZ_JADDYK010000048.1, on the reverse strand, counting down.
AAAGTTACCAAGATGCTTGGGCTGCGGTTAAAGAGAATCAATCGTCTCAGCTAGATAACGAACAAGCGATCAACGAGAGCGAAATTCACCTTTCTCAAATCAAGCAAAAGCAAGCTCGCCTGAATAATGAGCTGGCAAACTTGAGAGAGTCAAAAGTTGAAGCTCGCGTAAAACGTATCGCAACAGAACTGCGTGAAAGTGCGGTTCTTGAAACCAGCTACACCACCACATGTTCATCAACAATGACACTGGGTGAGTGTACTGCACAGGGTAAATACCTGACCAATCAAAAAGCCGTACAAACGTTCAAGAGCCAATTACTTGAGCAGCTCACAGAAAGCACACTAGCGAAGCAAAACTTGCAAGGCGTTCAGCTGAATATCCATGTTCAAGACAGCCAAGCGATCAAGAGCGGCTTCTCTGGTAACAACTCTTACTTCATGCAGATGCAAGCTCAACTTCAAGCAAAACCTGAAGCAGTTGCAGCATGTAACCTATTGAATGTTTCTACTCGCTACTGTTTAACAGGCAGTGACGCCGCAGTCGTTAAGAAGAGTGACAAGCAATGGGCTAACGTGACGGTACGTTCTGATCAGTACAACGACTCAGTAACCATCAACGGCATTAAGTATGGCAGCACCCCTCTTGAGGTTGCGCTACCAAGTGGTCGTCACCAAGTAACCATTTCAAAACAAGGTTACGAATCTTATAACCGCACAGTTACCATCAACGGCAGCGACACGATTTGGGTTAAGCTTCTTCCTAGCAAAGAAAGCTAAACACCCTTTCTACATAGAGCTGAGCCGACACAAAACGCTTAGCTCTATATCAGATAGCCGTGCCTATTTCACAAAGCTAAATGAACACTCGCCATTTTGTTGATAGTTATAAACCGTATGATCGTTACAAACTTGTATGGTCGTTATAACCTTGTTTTATCGTTATAAACAGTAGCTGCAGACGAAATGGCGTTCTCGTTTAGAATATTCGATTAACCTAAATTACGATTGAAGTAGCCCATCATGCGCCAAGGTCTTCCTACTCTATTATTTGCACTTGCTCCCTGCTTAATGACGCCAGCTATTTTTGCTGAGGCAACACCACCAGCGATCGCGTCATCTGTCACCGACATTGAAAGCTCACTTTTCGAAAAGCATACCGACTTAACGGCTGTTGAGAAGAAATTGGCTGACAAACAAAATGAAGTCGACAATCAGGCGCAGCAAACGGCACGTCTAGCTGAGTTATCGGCTCAAGCAGAGCAAACACTCGCAAAGGCAAAAGCCACCCTAGAGCAAGATTACACGCGAATGATTGATGAACCCGATTTCGATATCTCGCTTGCTCAAAAACGCTTCCAAGACGCTTGGAAAACCGTAAAAGAGGGCAAGCTTGCGATTTCAGACTCAGAGCAAAAGCAGCAAGGCTTAGTGATGGAGCTTGAGGCTATTCAAGCTGAGAAAGCCGCGGCAGAAGCTTCAATCGCAAACCTGAACCAAGACAAGCTAAGAGCAAGAGCTGAGCGACTAAGAAACGAGATCACTCAGACGGAAGAGCAAACCGTTAGCTTTACCAACCGTTGCAGCAGCGATATGACACTGGCGCAATGTTCAGACCAAACGGTGACATTGGCACTTCAAAAAGCGGTAAAACAGTTCCAGCATAGCCTAGTGGACAACGCGACTGAATCGAAAACAGTGAAAGAGCACCTTGCGTCTGCTTCGCTGAACATTCACGTTCTACAACACAAAGTGAAATCCTCTGGCTTCTCTGAAGATAACCGTTACCGAGCGGTGATTGCGGCGAACCTAGAAACTCGTCCAGATAAGAACACCCCTTGTCGTCTACTTGGTATTCAGTCATCAAACTGTTTCACGCAAAGCGAGCAACAAGCCAACGACCAGCAAAAAGAAGTTGCTTGGGTTAACTTGGTGGTTCGTTCAAACCAATACAACGACAATGTCTCTATCAACGGCGTGAACTATGGCAGTACACCGGTTGAAGTGATGTTACCGACGGGCCAACACATGGTCACGATCGAAAAAGAAGGCTACCTTTCTTTCCACCAAGAATTGAAGATAGCCCGCGATCACAACCTACGAGCCGTATTACAAGCCAAACAGAATTCATTAAATGTCGGCACCAAGTTTGCCGATCCGATGGGTAACGACATTCAGAGCCCTGAAATGATTGTTGTCGGCTCGGGTCGCTACCTACTGGGTGAAAACAACGCACAACAAGTGACGATCAAACAGCCGTTTGCATTAGCCGCAACACCAACCCGTGTTCAAGACTTCAAAGCATTCGTAAAAAACACAGGCTACCAGACAGACGCTGAGCTGATGAACACCTGCGATACATTCGTCAATGCAGAGATCACAACCGTTTCAGATAAAGACTGGCAGAACCCAGGCTTTAAGCAAGCTGATAACTCACCGGTAGTTTGTGTTAGCCAAAACGATGCCAAAGCGTATACACGTTGGTTATCTAAAAACACCGGCTTCACTTACCGATTGCCAACACCACAAGAATGGGAAGCTGCAGCAAGAGCTGGCCAAGAAACCAACTTCTGGTGGGGCAATGAATTCCGTTCAGGCAAAGCCAATACTGGCTGGGCGGGTACACCTTGGTCAAACGTTAGCACATCTCCAGTTAAGTCATTCCTACCAACGCCAACAGGCTTCTACGACATGGTGGGTAATGTATGGGAATGGACAACCGTTCAGAAAGGCCTAGCCAAGGGTGGTGCGTGGAGCTTCTCTCCTGAAGAGGCAAAGGTGTTCAACGAACTGTACGTACCGCCTTCAACGGCAGCAAACTATCTAGGATTCCGAGTAGTACGAGAGCTGTAGGCTCCCTGTCACAGGCTCAAAATCCCAAATATTTACTCTAGGTTCTCAATTATCACATTGAGCAGCATTTATAGGGGAATTCCCCCCTTATGCATAAGCACTCCTAGGAGTAGATTCGTCGATAGAGTAGTAAGTCACTCTGGGTATCAAATTGATGCCTCAGTTTAATTTACCTGACCCTCGTAAATTAGACTGAAAA
>NZ_JADDYK010000048.1:167823-184124 GCF_015163615.1 Vibrio sp. OPT18 | reverse complement strand
TCTTCTACATGTCGACAAGGCATATCTTGTCTTTAGCCAGCCCCTCTTCAGGCTGGCTTTTTTTTGCCTGATTATCACCCTTTATGCCCATCGATTCTCCGTGATTGACACAGTTAAACAGCAGTCCGTTTAACTGTCAGTCACCCATTATTTTTCGTACTCTAATTGCCATTGCAGCGCTATAAGAAACTGATATCATTGCCATACCTCAGCATACGAGATAAAACCTTGCCAGATCCACTCAACTCCATACATCGTTCTTTATTCGAACAACTTCCAGGCTGCTGGGGCTGCAAAGATACTGACTCGGTCTTCGTGTACGCCAACCTTGCTTACAACCAATTGATTGGCTTAAACCCCAATGAGACTTGTACTGGCTTGACCGACTTCGACATGCCCAGTCAAACCACTGAGTGCGCACAAGATTTCAGAGCTCAAGACAAACATGTGATGGATACACGCAGTACCCTTAAGATTCTCGATATTCACCCCTATCCAGACGGACGCTGGCACGCCCATATCTTTACCAAAACCCCTTGGCTTGATGATGACGACAACGTCCAAGGCACCATCTTCTATGGCCAAGAGCTTACCGATACCGCGATCTTAGAGGTTGGTCATTGGGTTTGTCAGGCCACAGGGACAAAAGGCGATCAGGCATCGCTTGCGGGGTCAGAGCCGCGCGTGTCTAAGCTGCAAAAACGGCTGACTTCAAGAGAATCAGAGGTGCTGTTCTTACTGCTTTTCGGCAAGAAACCACAGTACATCGCGTCGACGTTAAACATTTCAATCAAAACGGTCGAAGGTCATGTCGCCAGATTGAAACAGAAGTTTGATGCACGCAGTAAAAGCCAATTGATTGAGTATGCGTTGGATTCAGGATTAGGCTCAGTGACCCCAGAAACTCTGCTCAAAAAACAGATCTCCGTTGTTCTGCACAGTGACTGATTGACTGTTCAACTGAAAATGCAGACAAAAAATGCCGTTGATTTGATAAGTCTAATCAACGGCATTTTTGGATCTGTTAAGCAGCTAAGCGATCAACAAGCCTAAGGCGCTAGGCGATCAATATCCCAACTGTTGTCTTGGCGTGAGAATAAGAAACGGTCGTGCAAGCGGTGTTCACCACCCTGCCAGAACTCAATGCTATCAACACGAACTCGGAAGCCACCCCAGAAAGAAGGTACAGGAATCTCGCCTTTGGCAAACTTCTGTTTAAGCTCTAGATACTTACCTTCTAAAATCCCACGAGCTGAGATGCGGCTACTCTGCTTACTTGCAATCGCGGCCAATTGGCTCTCTTTTGGACGTGACGAGAAGTACTTCATATTTTCCATAGCCGTCAGCTTTTCAGCCGTGCCTGTAATATGAACTTGTCGCTCGAGTGGATGCCAAGGGAAGTGCAAACTGATTTTGCTGTTGTGCTCAAGCTGGTGCGCTTTACGGCTACCTAAGTTGGTGTAAAAAACGAAACCGTCTTTATCAACATTCTTCAGCAGAACAATGCGTTGGAATGGCTGACCATTTTCATCAACCGTAGCAACTGTCATGGCAGTAGGGTCCGTCAACTTCGCTTCAATGGCTTGCTCTAGCCATAGATTGAATTGCTCAATCGGGTCTGCGGCCAAGTCTTTACGTCTCAATCCACCCTTAGCGTATTCGCGACGAATATCTGTCAGTTCCATTTGGTTGCTCCTTTTAATTTTTTTGTGATTTTGCGCCGTAATCCTTTGAAACACAAGTCTAAGCCATGGTTTTGTCTCACAGAAGGTGCTCTGTGTTAACAAGATCTCGGTACTCTCTCCATCATATTGATAATCTTTATACAAACCGATGACAAGCAGAGATCCGAGTGACCAAAATACTGCCTAACCTAATGACGCCCTTTGTTTTATTCTCATTGTTATTGGGAGCTGCAGGGCTGACCGCAACCCACTTTATGGCAGTGCAATTCCAAGAAAAAATCGTCACTCAGCAACTCGATGAAGCGGCGAATAAAGCCAATCTACAAATTGATTCTGAACTGGATAAATTCAAACAAATCCCAGATTTACTCAGCCATGACCCGCGCTTGCTCTCTTATTTTGATTCATCACAACGATCAGACAAGATTTCCGCTGCGCAGCTCAATCAATTACTGTTTGAATGGTCGAATCAAAGCCAAGCCGACACCATCTATATTCATGACCCGAGTGGTACTGTAGTCGCTTCCAGTAATTACCAACAACCTCGTACCTTTGTAGGTGAGAACTTCTCGTTTCGTCCCTACTTTGCTTCTGCCATTCAAGGTAACAACACACAATATGTCGCGCTAGGCGCTCGCTCGAACGTACGCGGTTATTTTCTATCTTCACCTCTGTATATCAACAAGGAAATAGTTGGCGTTATCACCGTAAAAGTGAGTTTAGAGAACCTCGAAAACATCCTGACCAGCGACGACTTTGAGATCGTAGTACTCGACTCGAACCAAGTGGTGTTTCTATCAAGCCAAGCTCCATGGCTTTATCATTCATTGTTGCCATTAACGCAGCAACAACAAACGGATATCGCACTTCAACGCCAATACGGTCAAAGCGAAATTTCGATCATCGAAGCCTTTCGTCCTTCAAGCTCTCAGTCAGAAGCTAGCAACGCCAATCAATCTAGCAACGTTCAATCCAATGAAATCCGAAAAGAGCTCACCGCCAACCAGTTATTCAAGCTTGGTGCTTTTAATCTTTACCCCGCTACCATCAGCAACAACCAGTACCAAGTTGTCGCCCTAAAAGAGACCAGAGCTGAACTTATTAAAATCTTGCAGATCGATGTCATCTTCGTGGTGATTTACAGCTTGGTGATACTCATCGCTTGGTCGTGGCGCCAGACTTATCTCGCGAAAGTGGCGTTGACCCGACTCAACCAAAACCTAGAACAAACCGTAGATAAACGTACCCAATACTTGAAGCAATCCAATCAACAGCTGCAACAAACCCTTTTTCAATACCAAGAGTCGCAGTCCAAGTTGAAGCAGACAGAACAAGAGCTGACACAAACCGCGAAATTAGCGGTACTCGGTGAGCTCTCAGCCAGCATTAACCACGAAATCAACCAACCGCTTGCAGCCTTGCGAACCTACAGTGAAAACAGCTTAAAGCTGCTTGAAATGGAACGAACCGATTTAGTGAAAAGCAATCTTGAGAAAATGATTGGCCTCAACAACACCATTACCGACATCATCGCGCGACTCAAAGTCTTTACTCGCAAGGTCACTAAACAAGAGCATCATGTGGCGAACCTGCACCAAGCGGTCAACAATGCCACCAGCATTCTCAGTGCGCTGATGATCAAGCAAGGCATTACGCTGAGGCTAAGCACGGTGCCAGATGACATCAATATTGCGATTCATCCAACCGAACTCGAACAAGTACTGGTGAACCTAATTCACAACGCGACTCAAGCGCTGCAACAGCAAGTTCTTGAACAGAAAATCTTACAGGAGCAACAAAACCTGGAAAGCGTTGACCAACAGGCTAGCCCACAGATAGGCATCAAATGGCAACTGCATCACAACTCTTGTCAGCTGATCATTTGGGATAACGGAATTGGCATGCCGGATGACAAACTAAAACAGCTGTTCGACCCGTTCTTTACCACCAAACCGGAAGGTTTAGGGCTAGGGCTTTCAATATCGAAACGGATTATTGAAGCGTATCACGGCACGATCAGCGCGAACCGGTTAGAGCCTTCAGGCATGGTATTCTCGCTAAGCATCCCGTTATATAACGATAAGGGTTAACACGCCGTTGTTATCGCTGATTAGAAAACGAATCTCACCTACAGCTAAGGACTCGACTTTTGCACTCTATGCCTAAACTCTATTTTGTCGACGATGAACCCGCCATTCGAGACTCCGTAGAACAAGCCATGCTCATTGAAGGCATCGATATCGTCTGCTTTCCCAATGCTATTGAGGCATTAAAGAAAATAGATACCACGCAAGCCGGAATTGTCATCACCGATATTCACATGCCAGTGATGGATGGCATTCAATTAACGCAAAAGTTACTGAGCCAAAATCCTCATTTTCAGGTCATCGTGCTGACTGGGCATGGTGACGTGCAAACCGCGGTATCCGCAATGAAAGCCGGCGCTTACGATTTTCTGGAAAAGCCATTTGTGGTCGATGCCCTACTCACTGCCGTTAAAAAAGCCGCAGATAAACTAGCACTGGTTGAAGAGAACAACCTATTGCGCAAAGAGTTGGCAATGCAAAATCAGGTTGGCCCAAAACTGATTGGTCAATCTCCATCGATGCAGGCATTGCGCCGAGAATTGATCACCCTAGATACCAAAACCAACCCACTTCTATTGTTTGTTGGTGATTTAGGGACGGGGAAAAGGGTCACTGCACAATACACCCATGATTTACACAGTCATCAAACCGCAGAGCTTTGCCCTGTCGCAGCATTTAATTTGCCACGCAGTGACGAAGCGACATTCCATCAGTTTATTTTGCAATTGTTCTTGAAGCATCAGGGTGGAACACTCTATATCCATGAAACAGAAGCATTAACTCAAGATCAATGGCAGTGGTTAGCGAACTTAAAACCCACCCTACTTCGTGAAAACTCATGCAAGACCAATGCAACTTGTATCATTATCGCAACTACAGTAGTTCCTACTACAATTACAGGTGAACTGCGCCGATTTAATTTACTACCCTTGGCGCAAAGAACGGAAGATATTGGCTCTTTGTTCAAACACTTTGCTCGTGGTGCAGCCAGTCGCTATCAACTGCCGCCACCCGTCATTACAGAAAAAGAGATTCAGCGACTCATTGCAACGCATTGGACGGAGAACATTCGTCAGCTTCGCCAACATGCTGAACTCAGAGTGCTGACTCAAATTAAGCAGCCGTCGCTCGACAGCGATACTAATGAGCCAAATGAACTCGATATGAGCATTGAAGAGCAACAACAGTCGTTAAACCAACGCACCGATAGCTTTGAACAAATTATCTTGATTGAGGCACTACATCGCCATCAAGGTCGTTTAAAAGAGGTACAACAAGAGCTGCAGGTATCGCGAAAAACACTGTATGACAAACTAAGAAAGCACCAGCTCGATAAAACGGATTTCAAGAACCGATAGGTCTTAAAAAATATATAAATTCAAAGATTTAAAGGAACAAAATCTTAACATTTATCAGAAGTAAGAATACACTCAATAGGCTTGCACTTTTATTTAGCGAACAAGGACTGTTATGAGTCAGAAAAATTTCAGCAAATTGAACGAGACCGAGCTTGAGTATGTCGATGATAAAACAGCGGCACTGCTCCTCAATACGCCCACCAGTGCGCGTATTATGTTATGGGTGATCGTTCTGTTTTTTATTGCTGCTATTGGGTGGTCTGCCTGGGCAGAGATCGACAAAGTTACCGTTGGCCAAGGCAAAGTGATCCCTTCCTCTCAGATCCAAGTGGTGCAAAACCTTGAGGGTGGCTTGGTTAAAGAGATCTTAGTTAGAGAAGGCCAAAGCGTTCAAAAAGGTCAACAACTACTATTGATCGATGATACACGATTCCGTTCTGACTTCCGCGAACGTGAACAACAAGTCGCGAACTTGACCGCCAACGTGTTAATGCTTTCCGCTTCCCTGACCAGTGTTGTCATCAACGAAGAGTTCTCTGAAAAAGAATGGAAGAAAAGTGTCACTCTCGATTATGGCAAGCTTGCGTTCCCACCTAAATTCTATGAACTTCAACCTCAATTGGTTAATCGTCAAAAAGCAGAATATCGTCAAGATCTCAATAATCTGAGAAACCAGCTTTCCGTTTTTGATCAACAAGTTGAACAGAAACAGCAAGACCTAGTTGAGATTAAAGCGCGTGTCGATAACTTAAGACAGAGTTACCGATTTGCCCGCCAAGAACTGGATATCACCAAACCTCTCGCCGATGAAGGGGTAGTACCACGAATTGAATTACTTAAACTGCAAAGACAAGTGAACGACACTCGCCGAGAAATGACTTCAAGCGAGCTAAAAATCCCTCTGCTACGCTCAGCAATCAAAGAGTCCATGCTCAGCCGTATTGATGCCGCGCTGAACTTCCGCTCCGAACAACAAGAAAAACTCAATCAAGCCCAAGACAAGCTATCTGCAATGACCGAATCGGCCGTTGGCCTTGAAGACAGAGTAAACCGTACCGTGGTGGTTTCTCCGGTAACTGGCACCGTTAAAACACTTGGTATTAATACTGTCGGCGGGGTTATCCAACCGGGTATGGACATCGTTGAGATTGTACCAACAGAAGACTCGCTATTGGTTGAAGCGAAAATCGCCCCGCAAGATATCGCGTTCCTACGCCCAGAATTGACTGCCATCGTTAAATTCAGTGCCTATGACTTCACTAAGTACGGTGGTCTAGAAGGCGTGTTAGAGCACATCAGTGCCGATACCACTCAAGATGAAGAAGGCAACAGCTTCTACATCGTGCGCGTGCGCACCGAAAAACACAATTTTGGACAGAACGAAGAGTTGCCAATCATTCCGGGTATGACCGCCTCTGTCGATATCATCACGGGTAAAAGAACCGTGCTTGAGTACATGTTGAAGCCACTGTTAAGCGCTCAAAACAATGCACTAAAAGAGTAAGGACGTTTGATGTTTGATAACGCCTTTCAATACACAGCAAATAGACAAGAGCAGAGGCTATGAAGTCTCGGATTTCGCTATTGCTGCTGGTCCTCACCTCTTTTACCTCTGTGGCGCTCAACAAGAGCGACCAACGGTGGATAGATGCGGTGACCAAAACCTACGGCGATAGAGCCGGAAAGCGAGTGGCAACGTGGCGTTCAAATATGACGTCATACGACGGATTAAGTGAAAAAGAGAAGCTCAGGTCGGTAAACCAGTTCTTCAACCAGATGTACTTTGTCGATGACAACATACTGTGGGGAAAGAATGACTACTGGGCAACACCACTGGAATTTTTAGGCAGCAACGCCGGTGATTGTGAAGACTTCACTATCGCAAAATACTTCTCTTTACTTGAACTGGGCGTCCCAGATAAGAAATTACGATTGGTGTACGTAAAGGCACTTGAGCTAAATCAGTTCCACATGGTGTTGGCGTACTACTCAACACCGAGTGCAGAGCCACTAATTTTGGACAACTTAAACCCTGAAATTAAACGCGGTTCCAAACGCCCAGATCTACGACCAATTTACAGTTTCAACGGTAAAAACCTTTGGTTGATCAAGTCGGCAGCAGGCAGCGGCAAGTTGGCAGGGAAATCTTCAAGATTGAGCTTATGGAACGACTTACGTTCACGTGAGCGCTCTCTAAAATTAAACAAACCCATTATCAATTACGATGAGTAGGTACAATGACTTTATATAAACAGCTTGTGGTCGGGATGGTTGCAGTGTTCATACTGCTGATGACGTCAGTTTTTATGATCGAATTCAATACCACCCGTGGATACTTAGAGGAGCAGCAACGCTCTGAGGTAAGTAATACCATTAATACTGTTGGACTGGCTCTCGCCCCTTACCTAGAAGAAAAGGACAAGGTGGCAGTAGAGTCTGTTATCAACGCCCTGTTTGATGGCAGTTCTTACTCAGTCGTTCGATTGATATTTCTCGACAGCGGTGAAGACATTCTCCGCTCATACCCTGTAAAGCCAACTGGCGTACCAGAGTGGTTTACCAACTTAAACCTGTTCGAGCCAGTTCATGACCGTCGCGTAATCACCAGTGGCTGGATGCAATTGGCAGAAGTCGAGATCGTAAGTCACCCAGGCCCTGCCTACGATCAACTTTGGCAAGCATTCATCCGCTTACTGAGCATATTTGGCACGATCTTCTTGCTCGGTTTAGTGTCTATCTCTTGGATCCTTAAGCGTGCTTTACGCCCACTCTCGTTGATCATTACTAAGATGGATCAGATCGCTAAGAATCAGTTTGGCGAACCACTGGCTCGTCCAAAGACAAAAGATCTGACCTTGGTTGTCGATGGTATCAACCACATGTCGACTCAAGTTGAACTGGCATTTAAAAACCAAGCGAAAGAAGCTCAGAAGTTACGTGAAAGAGCGTATATCGACCCTGTATCTCAGCTAGGTAACCGTGCTTACTACATGTCTCAGTTAACTCAATGGTTAGAAGAGTCGAGCTTAGGTGGTTTAGCGGTACTTAAAGCGGAATTTATTAGTGAAGAGTACGACGAAAAGGGCTATCAAGAAGGTGATGCCTTGGTTCATCAACTGGCTGAACAGCTACAAGCTTCAATCTCATCACCAGATATCACCATCGCCCGTATTTCTAGTGACGAGTTCGGTTTCATCATGCCAAACATTGATGAGAGCGAACTGAAACTTGTCGCGAGCAGCATCGTAAACTGTATTCAGAGCCTAGGTTCAGACCCAACAGGCACTGCGAACCCACACATTGCTCTTGGTGTGACATACAGCAACACGCGTAAAACCAGTACTGAAATCATGTCGCTGGTGGATAACGCACTTTCAAGTGCCAAGGCGAACCGAGAGCTTTCTTACGGCTACGTAACCGCAGACGATCACGGCGCTGTAATGGGCAAACAACAATGGCGTATGTTGGTTGAAGAAGCAATCATCAACGACCTCATTACCTTCCGTCTGCAGGCTGCAAACAATGCCTTTGGTAAAACGTATCACCAAGAGGTGTTCTCTGCGATTGAAAAAGATGGCGTGCGTTACGGCGCTAACCAATACTTATACGCACTAGAACAACTTGAAATGAGCCACATTCTCGACCAATACGTTATCGAGAAGATGGTTGAAAAACTCAATGCAAAAGAAGTAACCAGCCCTGTCGCTATTAATATCTCACCAAGCAGTATTTCTCAACCAAGCTTCATCCGTTGGATCGGTAAGACGCTTGAACAGAATGCTTCAATCGCGCACCTGTTGCACTTTGAGATTCCAGAAAACTGCTTCATCAATGTTCCGCACTACACGGCACTATTGTGTAACACCATTCGCAACGCTGAAGCGGTGTTTGGTGTCGATAACTACGGACGTAACTTCCAATCACTGGATTACATCAACGAATACCGTCCAAGCTATGTGAAGCTAGATTACCTGTTCACACATAACCTTGATGACGAAAAACAGAAGTTCACCTTAACGTCGATCTCTAGAACCGCTCACAACCTAGGCGTCACCACCATCGCGTCTCGAATAGAAACTCAGACTCAGCTAGATATCTTGTCTGATAACTACGTAGAAGTGTTCCAAGGCTTCATTGTTGATAAATAGTTGTAAGGGTTATATCACATGCAAGATCCACTATTGAACTCACTGATCTACGTTAGCCGGTATTACGGGTTAGCTAACTCGCCCGAAGCGTTGATCAATGGGCTACCACTATCCGATGGAAAGCTAACCCCTTTCCTATTCCCTCGTTCTGCTGAACGAGCAGGATTGGTGGCGAAAGAAAACCGTTCCGACTTAGAAAAGATCCCTCACCTGATTCTGCCTGCGGTTTTACTGCTTAAACAAGGTGAGGCGTGCGTTCTCAACAGTATCGATTTAGAGAAGCAAGAAGCGGAAATCATTACCGCGGAAAGCGGAATGGTGCCAATCATCATTCCTGTCGAAGAGCTGAAAGAACAATTCATCGGTCGCTACTTCTTGGTAAAGAAACAGTTCCGCTATGATGAACGTTCACCAGAGGTTCTAAAAACACGTAAAGGACATTGGTTTTGGAGCACTATTTGGGAATCTAAAAACATCTACCGAGATGTGTTGATTGCCTCCATTCTGATCAACATCTTCGCGATAGCCGCGCCGATGTTTACACGCTTGGTGTACGACAAGGTAGTACCCAATCTCGCCTTTGAAACTTTGTGGGTGCTAGCGAGTGGTATCTTTGTCGTATTCCTATTCGATTTGCTGCTCAAATTGATGAGAAGCTACTTCATTGATGTTGCTGGTAAGAAATCCGATATTCTCATTTCCTCCAAGCTGTTCAGTAAAGTACTGGGGATTCGTATGGAAGCGAAGCCTGCTTCTGTCGGTGCTTTCGCTAAAAACTTGCAAGAGTTCGAATCCATTCGAGAGTTCTTTACCTCTGCAACCATTGGCTCGTTAATCGACTTACCGTTCGCACTGATGTTCTTAGCGCTCATTTGGCTAATGGCTGGAAACCTTGTATTCGTTCCCGTTGCTGGCGTGGTCATTTTGATCGTCTATGCATTGCTAATCCAAGGCCCACTGCGCCGTACCATTGAGGAAGGCTCTCGTCTTGCTTCGCAGAAGTACGCGAACTTAATCGAGAGTTTGGCAGGGTTAGAGACGGTTAAGCTGTTCAGCGCGCAAAGCCAATTCCAATTCCGTTGGGAAGAAGCGGTTGCTCACATGGCGAATTGGAATATCAAAAGCCGACGCATCACTGACAGCATCCAAAACACCGCCGGCTTTGTTCAGCAAAGTACTAACGTTGGTATGATCATCTTTGGTGTGTATCTAATAGCAGAAGGTGAACTTACGATGGGTGGCTTGATTGCCGCGACTATGTTGAGCGGCCGAGCGATTGGCCCGCTAGTTCAGTTGTCTTTGCTTTCGACTCGTTACAACCAAGCGAAGTCATCAATGACTCTGATTGAACAAGTGATGTCGATGCCTGATGAACAAGAAGAAGGTAAACGCTACATTCACCGTCCGATTATTCAGGGCCATATCGCGCTAGATAAAGTGACGTTCCACTACCCTGATTCACCATTGGCTTCTATCAGAGACTTAACCCTCAATATTAGCCCAGGCGAGAAAGTGGCAATCATTGGTCGTATTGGTTCAGGTAAAACTACACTAGAACGTCTGATTATGGGCCTCTACAAGCCCACAGAAGGCCATGTACGCATTGATGACACCGATATGGAACAACTGCATCATGTCGACGTACGACGCAATATAGGCTGTGTGCCGCAAGACAGTAACCTGTTCTACGGTTCGGTAAGAGACAACATTACTTTAGGTCGCCCTTTAGTAGATGACCGTGACGTGATGGATGCAGCAAACCGTGCAGGGGTAACCGCATTTACTCAACAAGATCCTGCAGGTTTGGAACGCCAAGTGGGTGAAGGAGGTGCTTTGCTGTCTGGTGGTCAACGTCAGTCAATTGCCATTGCAAGAGCCTTCCTAGGACGCCCGCCAGTATTGTTAATGGATGAGCCGACCAGTGCTATGGATAACCGTTCAGAGATGCACATCAAACACCAACTAAACCAATTGCTACCAAGCGAGACGTTAATTCTGATTACACACAAAACGTCGATGTTGGACATTGTCGATCGAGTGATCGTAATGGAGAAAGGCTGCATCATTGCAGATGGTCCAAAAGCACAGGTTCTTTCAGACCTTAAACAAGGCCGAGTGAGAGCGGTTAGCTAAAACGCTCAAACCACCTAAATAAATCATTATCAGTAGAAACCAAAAGGGGAGCATCAGCTCCCCTTTTTTATTTGTCAGTATCGGCACTTTAACCATACGTAATTTGTGTTCAGCACAAAAGTCTACAAAGCAATATCCTCTTGCTCCATCTTGAATGAACATTGAATCTCGTATTGGTTGAATGAGAAAACACTTCCGCCGTGAGTTCGCTTGGTTGTGACTGTCTCATCACCAAATTGAATCGTCACTCGGGTATACACTTTTTCGTGTACCTCTACCGTGCATTCAGCAAGGTTGGTTTCAAACTCCGCTTCGAGTGTATCTAACTGCGACTTTGTGTTTTCAATTGCGAGGTGGTTCTTCTCACGTTGCTGCTCAATTTCTAGGGCTTGCTCTTCGCTTCTCTCGGCTTTCGGACGCTTCTTAAATTCTAACTCTTGGCGAATCACACCCATGGTTTGCTCTTGAGTGTGTTTATAAGTTTCCTTCAACTCGGCTATCTTTTGGCGGTAGCCATCGTAGCGCGCAAAACCATGTACCTTGGTTGCGGTGTCTCCCTCAACGCCTAAGAATACACATTCTACTTTCCCGCCGACTTTGGCTTCACCACCGCTGAGCGTGCCATGCTTTTTCAAACTGTCCATCACGATAAGGTTGTTACCACAGCGAATGTCATTACTCATACTGTGCACACCAAGTCTAAGGTCGTTGGCCGTTTGTAGCTCGGCATTCTGTGCGTAGCTTGCTGTGATAGAGCCTTTACTGAATACCTTACAACTTTTTGGCTCACCCTCTTTAGTCGTGTGGCCGATAATGCCTTTCGCGACTTTGATATCCCCCTGGGCTTGAACTTCGGCCGATTCGATAAAGCCACCAACCGTAACACTTCCGGTCGCCTTGACGATCATACCCGGCTCGATGTTGCCAGAGACAAAGACATTACCTTTAAATTTAACGTGCCCAGTTGAGACATCGACGTTGCTGACACATAAGGCGTCATCCACTTCGATGGTTCGATCTTTAATGATGGGCAATCCAGGGTGTGAGGCGAGTAGTAAATTGGGATCTTCAGGGGAGATGTAAGTGCCCTTTCCAGGCTTGATTAAACTGTCTTGTCCAGGAAGCGGTGGGATAATTCGGCCTTGAACGGTAAAGCCAGCGATACCTTTGGTAGCGGGGGTACGTTTCATTAAGTGATCATTTTGACCAACGGTAATGGTTTGTCCTAAGTCTCGCATATCAATCTTGCCTTCGTCTTTGCTGCGAGGCTTCAAGACTTGGCGAGTAATATCTTCTACCAAAGCGGCAAACTTAGCGTCTTTACCTTTTACTGGTTGTGTCCCTTTAGCGACGGGCTGAGTAAACTTTTCACCGGGTTTAAGTTTGCTACTCATCATCAGAACTTTTCTGAGCGCTAACTTATTTATTCCTTTTGTTATTTGAGCTTGAGATAAACAATGAATGATGTCGCTGCCACGCAGTGGGTGTCCATTATAGGGACCAGTAACTACAAGACTCGCCAACATCTCATCATCAGACAGTTCGACCGCAACACTGGCATTTCGAACTTCGGCAATCAAGATACCTTCATAAGCTTCACCCTTACCTTCTTTAGCAAGAGTAACGAAACGCAACACCTCTTCTTCGAAAAGAAAATAGTTTGATGCATTCAAAGCTTCCAAGGTTGGTGGCAGCGTCTTGTTATCAAAGCTTGCGTCAACCACAGTCCCGGTTGGCAGACATGCCATTACTTGTTGCTTGTCTTCCGACAATGTAACGATGTTATCCCACATTCGAATTGAGTATCCCTAATGACTCAGTTGTTATTCAGTCTATATAATTCATTCTGCGCTGAGTATCACATTATTAGAATAATCAGCGTCACATCACTTACTTTCGATTCTGCAAACATGACTCATAAATAAGACTTACACATTTTATGATCTGCTTCGCCTTTACAAATACATAGGGAAGTTTTTTCAATATATTTCGTGTGATTGAATGTTGATTCGATGTAGGGCTAGATAGTAAAGGCGAATAGCTTTAGAAGATTAAAGGCTGTCATGGAGAGATGAAACAGAAGTGATGTAACAGATAATCAGGGTAAAAACGGATTTCAATGTGGAGCTTCAGTTTACAGTGTAAATCCAAGATTCTAATTTACACTGTAAATCTAATTTGTAGCGGTCGGTCTATTTTATTGATGGCCTATCTATTTACAGTGTAAATTTGCTAGCAATGCATCGACGTCTTTACGAAACTGAATCTCTGCTTGTTTGCGACCAACAAGATTAAACTGTTCGACACAAGTCCCCCACTCTTTCTGTTGAACGACCTTTGCAATGAGTAAGTCAGAAATACCTATGTTTCGATCGTTACTGAGTAGAATCAAGTTCAGTACGCTGAAGCTGATCGCATCATAACTGTTGCCACCGTTCACGTAATTTCTAACTAACTGAGCTTCAAACTCGCTAACGGTGTGGACACTCTTTGGCAGCAGTGCGCGCACCATATCGGTTTCAAGTGAAACCAAAGAACCTGAAACAAGAAAACAGTAGCTACGCTCGAAGTGATTTTGAACTTGGTTTATCCAGCCTTGAGAGTTTGAGTTAAGCGCCTTAACCATCAGAACAGAGTGACAGCCACTGGCCTGATCTCGCTGGTGGCCGATGTGCACAGCTTCAAATTCACTACCACGCCAAAAAGAAATCAACTCGCTGGTCGCGCCAAAGCTTGTCGCTAGATAATCTGTTTGGCTGGTTTGCTGTGATAACTGAGCCAACATCCAACGGCCAATACCCAAACCTTGATGACGCGTTGAAACAGCAATGCGCATTATTCGAAGGCAACGACTGGTCGCCGCCTGAGTACAGCCAAGTTGGTTTGCCAATAAAACGGGAGCAAGGTGACCTTGAGGCCTGCGTTTTCCAAGTTGAATTTGAGCAATCAACTCGCAGACCAAACCTCCCTCTTCCGTCACTAACATACACCCTAAACATTCATCTTGCTGCCAAGCGGCGTACAAACGGATTGCTGGGTTGTAGAGAAACTGCATTAAATCGTTCGGCGAGGTCTGATAGTGCGCATCCACAAGAAGAGAAAAACATTGTTGTAGCTGCTCAGGATTAGCTAAGCATTCTGCTTTTGATAACTCGACCAGGTCTAATTGATTGATTGCCTCGGTAGAAAAGCCATCGAGTTCATCAACCGCCGATTCAGTGAGTGATGCGTCATTACCAAGTAGGAAGCAATCAAACAACCAAGCTTCTAGCGGATCGTTGTTATTCCAGCGAATCGGTTGTTCGAGCTTAAAGCCTTTCCACCCCGGACGATGCTCAGAAAGCCAAGATTCAAACTTAATTCCGAACCCTCGCCCACTGCCTTCGTAACCGTGTACCGTGGTTGAAAAGACCATACGGTGATACATGTCGACCATGGATTTAAGCATTGGGATTGGAATGGCAGCTGCTTCATCAACCAATAACAGATCGCAATCTGGCTTAGATTTAAGTAATTCATCTGGCGCGACAAATCTTAAACTGCCACCTTGATGACGAATGTGAGTAGCATTTATCACTTCGCAAGATTCCAACCCTTGGCTAGCATGGGAAAATACCGGCTCTACCGCCTTCACTGAAGGTGCCGTGACAATAATATTAAACCCGTGACGCTCAGCTAACAGCTGCGCTGCGGCAATACCCAATGTCGAGCTTTTACCACGCCCTCTATCCGCAGTAAGAATCAAAGGACGTTTACGATGTCCAGACACTACTTTTTTCACTAATTCAACAGCCGTGTTTTGCTGTTCAAATTTATCCAATCCGTTTTGGGCGCTTTGCATCTGAGGAAGACCGTGAGTTGCTTTAACTACATCGCCGGCTTCATTGTGTTGTGAAACAGAAATCAGTTTATCAAAATGACGTTTTAACCAACGTTGACCAAAGCTCTCGATATCTTCAGAGGCATCAACTTTTGGCGGTAATACCAACAACAGCCCACCACCAACTAACGAACCCAGCGCGGCACTAAAACCATTCGCATCAAACTGCTCTCTAAAATCACAAACAAGAACTTGGCACTCACGACCAAGCAGTTGTTGGCCTTTTTTTACTGGAGCATGAATCACACCTTCAAATGGCGTACCGCCAATCTGGAAGATGCTCGGAGTGAGTGAGTCTTGAAGGAAGGTAAAAACAGCTGAGTTTTGCCAATCAAAATCGCCATCAAAGACCACGCCGTAACGGTGATCGTTATGTTGAGCGATATTAGAAAGTGTATGCAGAAAAGTGTTGGTTGGGTTTGTCATAGTTAGCGTCCAGATTCATCTAAACACAGTTTATCACAGCCAAATAAAAAGCCGCATTAAGCGGCTTTAGAGGAGTAATGAAAAGTCGTCGACTTAGTCGAGCTTCGATTGAACGAAGGCGAGGATTTCTTCCATTGTTGCATCATCAACTTTCTTAAGGTTCAACGCCAAGTTTGAACCCTTGCGGCTGTATGATGCGCGGCCCTTAATAAGCTCAACTTTTGGAGAAGCTTTCTTCGCTGGCGCTGGCGCCAATTCAAGAATCCAACCTTCCAGAGTTTCTGTCACGTCTTTGGTTAGACGAGTTACGCCTTGAGCTTCGCTACGCTGCCATACAAAACCTTCAGAAGCATCACACTTAGTCAGTAGTGTTTGCTGCTGTTCACTCGTCAATCCACCAAACTGCTTGTGCAGTTTAACAATTGTTGGACGACCAAGGTCGCTCACATTTGGGTAAGCTTGTAGCAATTCAAGTGGCAAAGCGGCTGCTTTCAATGCACCACTCACCAAAGCTTCACTGCACTGGAACATTTTTGCCAGTGCTTTCTGGTCTTCAGCTTCACCTTTATCTAGCTTCGCTTGCA
>NZ_JADDYK010000048.1:163556-167770 GCF_015163615.1 Vibrio sp. OPT18 | reverse complement strand
TCTCTTTGCCCTTCTCGTAAAGAGAAAGTGGTTTATGAGCGTTAGCTACGTCTGATAAGAACTTAGCGTGTTCGCCGTTAATGTTTTCAGCTACATAGATTAGGAACTCTTTGTCAGCCAAAATACATGACATACGACGACGGCTACCATCAAGAACTTCAATCTTACCGTCTTTGTTCTTACGACCAACCGCTGGGTATTGCTGACCACGTTCTTTCAATGTTGTAAGAACATCAGAAAGCGCATGCTCGTTTAAGAAAGATTGCTCACGAGCATTCTCTTCAAAAACAACCGTTCGAGTTGCCACTTCAGCCGCGGGGATTCGAACCAATTCAAATGAAACCAAATCTTCGCCAGCAACAGAAAGTTCAATCACTTGAGCTTGTTCTTTTGCCGCTGTTTGCGCTTCTTGTGGTGTTGCTACGCGACGTTTGTTTGCTTTACCAAATAGCTTTGCATTTAAGTCAGATGTTTTAATTGCCATTGTTGTTATCCCTGATTAAGTGAAGGCCAATTGCTATGTAATACGCGCTCTAATTCTAGAGCACTTTTTTGTACTGCGTCTTGAGCAACAGCTAGAGTTTTCTTACCGCCCTCAAAGTCGCTCACCGTTAGATCGAAAACCGTGCTGTAAGTGTCGGCACAGGTTTCAAAAGCACGGCTTCTTGGAATGGTTGCCATCATTACTTGGTCATTTAACAGGTAGTTCATTTCCGTCAGAACTGACACTTGTTTCTTGTTGTCGTCTTCAAACATGGTTGGCATTAGACGAACAAATTCGAGCCCTTTCCAGTCATCCGGGAACATTTCGTAAACCGTTGGTAAGTGCTGGAAGAAGTTAACCGTTGAAGCCCAATCCAAACGCTTAGCAGCACATGGAATCAGAAGTGCGTTCGACGCGTACATTGCATTCCATACTAGAGGGTCAACGTGCGGGCCGGTATCAATCATAATCACATCGAAATCATCGGCGATTTTGTCGATTAGCTTCTCTTTTAACAGACGAACAATATCAAGTGACTGATCTTGTGAAAGGCTTTGCCACGCTTCAGCATTAAACATCGCATCTTCTGGGAAAGCAGAAATTGTCTTCAGATTTGGATACTGAGTTGGCAATAGTACGTTCTTACGAAGAAACTCTAGATCGACGTCTTGGCCTTCAGGTACGTTGTCCAACATGATATCGACAGCAGAATAGATGCTGTCGTGCTCTGCCCCACTAATTTGTGGATTTAGGAACAGACGCAAAGAGCCCTGTGGATCCAAGTCAATCAGACAGATACGGTAGCGCTTATCCAAATTCAGAGACAAACAAGCGGCTAAGTGAACTGCTGTCATTGATTTGCCCGTACCACCCTTCTGGTTTTGTACGTTGATAATCCATGGCTTATTGTCAGCGTGCTGCTTACGTTCATGGAACTTTGGCACTTCTGCCGCGTCCATCAACATGTGAGCTTCTGTCAATGAAATCGAGTAATGATTGGCGTTGTTCTTTGTAAACTGATGGCCATCAGCTTCAAGTTTAGTGATCGCTTCATCGAGTTTACGACGCGTTAAACCAGAACGAGTCTCCATCATAGCTTTAGACATTGGAGGGAAATGTTCATCACTTCGCTCTTCCAAAATAATCTCAATTCGGTCAGCCTGAACTTGTTGAGTTTGTTCGGCTAGCTGATAGAGCTTATCAATCGTTTGTTCTCTTTTCATTGCCAGTTTCCGTAATGATTAACTAAGTACAAATTGTACAGCGATTAACAACAAACACAACAAAAACATGAACATACATTTATGAGCAAAATCACATAAAATAGACCGCGTTTTTACAATTTGATGAAACATCGCCTTAGACAACCACAAAAATCACAGTTTTTATCATGCATAACCATGTTATTTCCAGCCTACATTTAAAATGTTACAGCATCACTTATTTACAATGTAAATGGAATTTCAGAGAAAAACCTTCGGAACGATTGAAATACAACCGTAGATTACGGTTGGTGTGATTTGCATTCGAATTTATAGATTTTCAATACAATAAAAATTAAAAAACGCTCAATGAACAAAAAATTCAAAACAGAAGAGAAGATGGGGTGTCAAAAAACAACAGAGGATTGGAGCCTAACCGGAAGAATGATCATGGAGTACATCCAGTGTAAGATAATTAATAACGCCAAATTATGAAGCATGATCAAGGCGTAAACTGAGCAATATTGATCCGAGCAACTGCACATTGGAAATGATCAACTTCCGGAAAAATGATCAAGTAAACATAGTTCCGGAAGCATGTAATTTATGAGCTAAGTTACGGACAAATGCTTTTGGAATGGGGATTCAACGCCTATAAGGGCTCAATGATTGAAAATTCAATCGACACAGACCGAGAATACATAAACATGACAATTTCATGATCATGCTTCCTAGTTAAGACCCACCAGCGCTAAATACATCAAAGCAATCCATTTCCAGCGGATACAGACTAAATTTTGCACTCAATAAGGTAGGAACGATAAAAAAGTATGCTCTCTTGATCATTGTTCCGATAGATTGGCCACCACAAGTGTCCACTTAGACAAGTCAAAAGCGACTTAGAAACCTATGTTGAATTCCGATCTGTGGATAAGCTGTATAAGTATAATGATCATGCTTTCGAACCAATAATGATCATGCTTACAATGACTTAATGATCATCGTTCTGATGTTCTGTGATCATGCTTTCTTAAGTTTAATGATCATAGTTTCGGAACCTTTATGATCATGCTTTCCAAGGCGATTTATTTTAATACTTTAAATTCAGCCACTTAAAAGCAAAGTTGCGTCCAGATCATTAGATCACTTAATCATTTAAGATCATATTAATCAAAAAGATCAGTTATTTAAAAGCCAATAAATTCTCTTTATTTATGATCATTCTTTCTTTATTATTCTGGAACTATAGTGAGATTACGGTTAGTGTGATACGGATCAAAAATGAAACCAGAAGAGAAATTGTTAATTAAGGCACGAAGCCACAAAGATGGTCATTTATTTGAGGTATCTGAAACAGCCGTTGAATGGATAGAACAATATCAACACTTCAAAGGTGTCACCAAAAGCATAGTTGAGCTTCTTAACCTAATTTCACTTCGTGGGTTTAGCAGCAAAGACGGGTACGTTTCCACCACTGAGATTATTGAATCAACCGATGGTCAGGTCACTCGCGCGGCCTTACAGCAAAGGCTGAGAGCAGCAGTCAATATCGGATTGTTCAAACAAATCCCCGTTCGCTTTGAAGAAGGCCTTGCTGGTAAAACCATGTTACATCGCTTTGTGAACCCAAACCAATTGATATCGGTACTGGGTGCCACCAGCTTAGTGACAGAAAGCGTGAAGCAAAATGAAAAGCAAAAGCGCTCTAAAGCCCTAGCTCAAACCAAAGTAAACAAGCGCTTACTGAATGAACATGGGTTGAATACCCCACCAACGATGAAAGATGAAGCGGATCAATTCATTGTTTCGCCAACCAATTGGGCGGGGATTATTGATCAAGCGTTAGCGCCACCAAGAACTCGTAAGAGCTACCAGAAATCTATGGTTTCGATCTCTGGCACTCGAGCTGTGATCGAGACACGATCTTCTAAAAATATCATGACCGTTGACGATCTGATGACGCTATTCGCGTTATTCACGCTCACCGTTCAATATCATGATCATCACCAAGATGATTACCATCTAGACGCGAAACACACGCCGAACAAAACACCACTCTACATCACTGATATTTTGTCTTTACGTGGCAAGAAAGACAGCGGCCCTGCACGAGATTCAATCCGCGACAGTATTGATCGTATCGAATTCACGGATTTCCAACTGCACGAGCTTACAGGCCGTTGGCTTAGTGAGAACATGCCAGAAGGCTTTAAGAGTGATCGTTTCCGATTCTTAGCTAGAACCATTACCGCATCGGAAGAAGCGCCTACAGAGGGCTCTGACGGCGAAATTCGCATTAAACCGAACCTATACATCCTGGTTTGGGAACCCTCGTTCTACGAAGAGCTGCTGACACGTGACTATTTCTTCCTATTTCCGCCAGAAATCCTGAAACAACATACCTTGGTCTTCCAAATGTATTCGTACTTTAGAAGCCGCATGGCACGTCGCCATTCAGATAGCATGTTGCTCAGTGAGCTCAACCAGAAATTGGCGCGTAACATCGATTGGCGTCGTTTCTCGATGGA
>NZ_JADDYK010000048.1:147513-163507 GCF_015163615.1 Vibrio sp. OPT18 | reverse complement strand
TCTGATCCGCGAGCTCAGAAAATTGGGTGAAGTCGGGGATCAAGAAGATACCTTCCTGGTTAATCTTTGGGGTTATCACTTGACGATCACCGCGTTGATCGAAAAAGGGAAAACGACTGATTATCAGGTAGATATCAAATGTAATGTGGAAGAAGTATTACGCTACTCAAGAGCGCGTACCACTAACGCTGGTAAGCGTAATATGGCACCAACGCTGCCGAACCCACTTCGTAACGAGATGGTGTCTAAGCAGAAGCTGGAAGAACTGTCTGAGATTATCGATGGTGAGTTTGAGCCAATTCAGCGTAAAGCACCGTCGCCAAGAGGCAAATTGGGACGTCGAGTTAAGCAGCGTAAACACTCTGTTGAGATCAACGCTGATGAGATCATGATTACTCTCTCTAAATATACCTCTGCAGAGGCTCTAGAACGCAGCATAACGGCTTTATCTGCTATGACAGGGCACTCACATGCCTCAATCAAAGAAGAGTGCTCAGAGCTCATTGAGAAGCTTGATTGGTTGAGAGTAGGGGAGGACGTTATCCCATACGAAACACTGAGTCGCTTGATTGAGCTATACAACGACCGAGATAGCACCAGCAATCGACATCTGTCCATTGAACGTTTGATCTCTGGTTTAGCGGTTCGTCGTAAAGTGTGTAAACAAGTTCATGAAGGTCATTTAGACGAAAACGTGTTCCTTGCGCTCGATGAAATGGCGATTGGCCACTAGTCATTATCCTATTGCGATAAGCCTGTTTTATCGTGGCTGAATGGATAGTTTTGAACACATTAGGTGCTGATTAAAATCGCACCTAACGCTGACAAAGTGATGACAATGTAACGCATCTAGTTGATTATTATTTATCCCGAATAGACAACCTTTGTCCTTTCTTATGATTAATAGATTGGCTCATATTTTGTTACATCATACTGAATAGATTTTTGCGAGTTCCTAAGGGACTCGCTTTTTTTTGCCTGAAATTCAGTCAATCATTAAAATTCAATAGCTTACAGAGCTAAGTGCCGAAGCATGATCAAGGCTAGATCATGCTTTCTACGGATCTAACTCTGATGAGATTCTGATTTGATGTTTGATCGAGAAGAGCTTGATCAGTGGAGATGGCGTTGAATGCTACCTTGATCATCGTTTCGGGGATGGGTTGCCATAAAGCGTACATGCGATTCGATCAATTTCTCTGATTCTGCTTTCCAACGTGGTTCTTGCTGTTGGTTCGTAAACTCCAAAGCCAATACACACAAGTGTTGTAGCCGCTGTGTACACCATTCTTGCAAGCCAGCTTCTGATTTTGGGTCGCATGACACCGCTTGCAGCTTGCTATAGGCAAACATCAGGTATTGGTAGGCTTTATCTTGATGGCTTGAACTGCTGGCTTCCTGCGAAGCCAACTCCGGATTCGATGAATCCGCGAGGTGGCGATAGAAAGTAAAGATTCTCAGGCACCCGTCTAGCCAACATGCGATGCCTTTACTCTGCTCATCTGTGATCAATGGCCCCCAGAGCGCATCTGGAGGCGTTAAGATCAAAGGTTCTAACCGGTCCACTTGATCATGCTTTCGGTTTTTGTACCAATCTCCGATCCGCTCTAACCAAGTGTTTAGTTCATTCATGCAACGTTATCCCACTGTTTTACAAAGTGATTATCAGCAACTTGTTTGATTTTATGCTGTATTTCACTGCTCTGCTCTCGAATACGATCAGCGTCTATTGAATAGTTTGGCTCATTTTTGACGAGTTCGCCAAATGGCAGATCGGGATCTGGTACGGCAGAGATCAACAGCTTAGTGTACGGGTGTTGTGGATTGGTCAAGATCGACTGGGTTGATCCCCATTCGACGATCTGTCCTTTGTACATCACCGCTGTCTCTTCTGCGATGTAATGTGCTGTGGCAAGATCGTGGGTTATGTACAAAAAGCCAATCCCCAACTCTTTCTTCATTTTTTGCATCAGGTTCAACACGCCAAGTCGAATCGAAACGTCCAACATCGAGGTGGGTTCGTCAGCAAGAATAACCTCAGCGCCAACGGCAAGTGCTCTGGCTAGGTTAACCCTCTGTCTTTGACCGCCACTGAGCTCGTGCGGGTATTTGGCGAGCGTTTCGATGGGTAACTCCACCAGCGTTAATAACTCTTTGAGGCGCTCTGTGAGAGCCTGTTTAGTGGCTACCTGCTTATGGATCTTAAGTGGGCGGGTTAAATGGTGTTCAATGGTGTGAGTGGGATTGAGTGAACCAAAGGGGTCTTGAAACACCATTTGCACACGGCTGCGGTAATCCAAGATATCTTTACGGCTTTTCAGCGTAGAGATGTCTCTGCCTTTGAACAGTATCTCTCCCTCTGTCGCAGGGTAAACCTTGGTCATCAATCGTGCGCAGGTGCTTTTCCCGCAGCCAGATTCGCCAACCAGTGCCAGTGTTTTGCCTGCATGTAAGTCAAAACTCACACCATGCAGTGCTCTAAAGATCTCTTCTTTGCCAAATCCACCGCCAACAGTGAATTCTTTAACGAGGTTTTTTACTTGAAAAATAGGTTGTGACATAGAGCTCTCCTAGCAGGCCGTCGCGTGGGCATGTTCATGAATATTAGGGAAAGAACTCCATAGCTTTTGGGTGTAGGAGTGTTGTGGGTTGTTACGAATCTCATGGGCTTTATTGACCTCAACTATTTTGCCGTGGCGCATGATGGCAATGCGATCGCACAGCTGGCTCATTAGTGCGAGGTCATGGGTGATGAAGAGTATCGAGAAACCAAATTCCTCTCTGAGTTGGTGTATCTGCTGCAATATTTCGCGCTGTACAACCACATCCAGCGCTGTGGTTGGCTCGTCCATGATGATCAGCTTTGGGTTAAGGGCGAGAGCAATGGCAATCACCAAACGCTGACGCATGCCGCCACTGAACTGATGCGGGTACTCTGTTAGGCGATGGCGTGGAATATTCACAAGGTCGAGCAGTTTCTCGGCGCGATCTTTGGCCTGTTCATTACTCATGCCTTTGTGGTGGCGCAATACATCAGCAAACTGCTCTTCGATGGTTAATACGGGATTGAGTGAATTCATGGCGCTTTGGAACACCATCGCGATCTCACTCCAACGCAAGGTATTCAAATGGCTGTCCGATAAGCTCAGTAGATCTTGCCCACCAAACAGTATCTGTCCTCCCGAGATGAAAGCTGGCGGCTTATGCAGGCGGTTAATGGCAAATGCGATGGTGCTTTTGCCACAACCGGATTCTCCGGCTAAGCCGAAAATCTCGCCTTGCGCTATGTTAAAGCTAACGGATTTGACTGCATTGAAATCACCGTCATCGGTGATGTAGTCGACACATAGATTCTTCACTTCGAGAAGTGGTTTATCTGAATTTCCCACAGACATGATAAATACTCAGTTATGATATTGATAACCATTATCATTAACATGTGTTGGATTTAGTGGAAGCGACGAGCACGAAAAGGATGAAGTGCCTCGAAATTTATCTTGGGTTATTTCACGAATTTTCAGCAGAAGAGAAGCATTGAAAGCGGGGAAAATGAGAGTTGGATCAAACCACATTTCTTATGGGGAATCTTTTAAATGTAATTGCAGAAAATGGCTTTGGCAAAGTTTAAATGAGGCATTTATTAATTAGCTTTGTGAAGCGTCGGAATCATCACACTTCAGTACAGAATTTCTTAACAAGCGAAAAAGCATTTGCTACAGATTACCTGTCCATTACATGGTGCTTTTCGGAGGAAAACATGTCCATTAATTCTATCAACCATGATGAAATGACAAATATTGCAAACAAGTGGGATGCTGAAGAAGAAGTATCTTTCAAACCAGAAAAGAAAATGAAGTCTGCTGAAGCTCGTCGTCGTATCGAGACTCTAAGAGAAATTAGAGAAAGCGGTTTGAGTCTGGAAGAAGCGAGGGAGCTAGGTCTTATTCACTAATAATCCCCATTGCATTTAGAAGGGTGGCACAACGCCACCCTTTGATTTATAAGTACTTTTTCATAGTTCCTATCTCGATTGAATCAACCCCTTGATTCTTTGGCTCACTGTCCCGTTTAGCCTATCCCTTTTGACATTACGCTTTTTAGATGAAAAACACGCACATGGCATACTCTTGAGCTAAGTTGTTTGACAGTAATATTCAACGCCACTAATTTTAAAGTTAAAGCAAAAATATGCGATGTCGTTGGTAAGGAGAAGGCTATGTCTAATTCTGTGGCTCAAGCTAAAGAAGTACTATTTTATGAACCTGAAGATCCAAACGGATACCTGTCAAATTTCGCAGCTTGCCCCATTAAGGTTGATGATCAAATTTGGGCAACCAGCGAACACTATTATCAAGCCATGAAGTTCTCCTGCGAAGCGCTACGCAATACCATTTTGGAAGCCAGTACACCTGCTGAAGCGTTCTCTTTAAGTCGTGACTACGAAGACCAAGTTCGTGAGGATTGGTATGAGATTCGTGTTGAAGTGATGCAGTTCATCGTCACCGAGAAATTCAGACAGAATCCGCAGTTTGCTCTGTTTCTTACCAATACCGGGGATTCTGTGATCAAAGAACATTCGCACAAAGACCATTTTTGGGGCGATGGCGGCGATGGGACCGGCGAGAACCATTTGGGTAAGATTCTGATGGCAGTGCGTCATCAGCTTCGGACTCAGCAACTGCATTTGATTGCTTCGCACTGATTCGTCGATTCAGATAGCGGGCATACCTATGATTACCCCTAAGACGCATTTAAAAGGCCGCCCTGCTATCTAGTATTAAGCAGGGCGGCCTTTTCGGTTTTAGAGAGTCAGGCATCAATGATAGTTAAAGTGTGTAACCAAGCTATCCGTTGCTAAGTTCTACGTTACGCTGGTGCTACAAGTAACTCTGTACGATGTCGTCGAGCTGTCCATCGTCTTTCATTGTGTCTAGGCGTTGGTTGATGAAGCTTTGCAGCTTAGGATCCATCTCAGGGTCAAACGCCAAATGGATAGGGTAGTTATTGATTACAGAACCAAACTCTTGCATTTGGTAATCATCAATACTCAGTTTTTGCTCGTTTAGGTTGTATTTGATTCGTGATTCCATTTCTACAAACACGGTATCGCCAGGTGCTCGGTTCAGGACACGAAACGCAGCAGTGTAATCTTTTACTCGAATCTCGTTGAGCTTGCCCTGTTGGATATAAGGTTCCAAGTTCGGATACTCAAATCCCACCAGCAATACCACGGCTTTCCCGTCTAGATCATCGATTGTGTTGAACTCAAATGGCTTTTTACCACTACTCAGTAACACGTGTTTTACATTGTAAATCGGATCTTTAGATAGGTTCACAGATTGGATGTTTCCCCAACTAGGGCTGCCATAGGTAACCCAGTTAGGGTTCTCTCTCGCATCGAGCTTGTCGATCATTCGATTGAAAGGGTAGGTGTGGTAGTTGATCTCATATTGGCTGTCATCAAACACGGCTTCCACAATATCAGAAACGATTCCTCTGTGAGATGACCCGTCAGTTTCGATCTGAAAAGGTTGCGCTTGGCTCGCAATAATGTAGTAGTGAAGAGGTTCGCTTGCAGAAGCATAACTGCTTGAAAACAAACTGACTATGGATGCAACGATAAGATGTTTTTTCATAACCTTCCCTAGTTATTTGATGAATGACTACTATTATACTAGTTGAGTAATTGTAGTTTGCTAGGATAACAATAATGGTAATTCGTGTATGGTGACAAAAGGAAAACGCTACGTTGGACTCTCCCGACAGTTGATCGGGATGATAATAGCGATCAGTACCTTATTCACAGTTATAGTGACAGGTCTCGGGTTGTATGTAGAGTACCAAAGTCGAGTTTCTTTTATCAGCTCTCAGATCGAGCAGGTCAAGGCTGGCTACCTTTCTGGTTTAACGGCCAGTTTGTGGGTTGAAGATAGAGAGCAATTGTTTGTGCAAGCCGAAGGCATCTCTCGCCTCCCTTCGGTCAGTTACCTTCTTATCGAAAGCCCCGATGAAAAAATTCTAGAGTTAGGTCAAAAGACCGAAGGCCAATCTTATTCTCAGTCTTGGGAAATGGTGCACCAGATGGGCGGCACAGACTTCCCGTTGGCGACGCTCACAGTGCAATCAGACTTGAGCATGATCCTAGATGACTTTGAAGAACGAGTGTTACTGTTGCTCGCCTTCGAAGCCGTTAAAATCTTCTTGTTGTCTCTGGTATGTTTAACCATCGTTTATCGTCTTGTCGTAAAACGTTTGATGACCATGTCTTCCCAAATCAACCAGCAACAGGTCGAAGACAACAAACCGCGCTTTATAACGCCAACTCACTCTACTTACAAAGATGAGATCTCGACACTCGAGAGCAGTTATAACCAGTCTATTGAACGTATTCGTCAACAGTACAAAGAGCTAGAAAAAGCCAAAGACGTTGCTGAGGTGGCCAACCGCAATAAAAGTGAATTCCTTGCCAATATGAGTCACGAAATCCGTACCCCAATGAATGGGATTATCGGGTTGTCGTCTTTGCTTTCTGAAATGGATATGCCGAAAGAGCAAAAAGAGTACATCAACATGCTCAACACCTCTTCGCTTACTTTGCTCGACTTAATCAATGACATTCTCGATTACTCGAAGATCGAAGCGGGGCGACTAGAGCTTCAGCAAGAGCCGATGAAAATGATGGGCATTGCGGCCGACGTTGAATCAACTTTCCGAGTGAAAGCGGAACAGAAAGGGCTTCGATTCCAATTAGCGATCGACCCTAAGATCCCAACCATGGTGAATGGCGACGGTACTCAACTAAGACAAGTCTTAAATAACTTAGTAGGCAACGCGATTAAATTTACCGAGCATGGCCACGTCACGCTCTCGCTTCGTTTGGAAGAGGTGGTTGAGCCTGAGCAAAAACTCAGAGTGAAGTTCGAGGTTGTCGACAGCGGTATCGGTATTGCAGAAGACAAACAGAAATCGGTGTTCGATAAGTTTCAACAAGCCGACGGCAGTACCACACGTATTTACGGAGGCACAGGGCTTGGTCTAACAATATGCGAGAAGATCGTGACATTGATGGGCAGCAAGCTTGAACTCACCAGTGTTGAAGGTCAGGGCAGTACCTTCTATTTTACGGCTGACTTTGACCCGTGTTTAGAAGCCGATGAAGGCAATATCGATTTCAATCAGGTTTCGGTTTTGCTGGTGGATGATAGCCAGCTGAACATGCGTATAACGTCTACACAGCTTCAATCCTTCGGCGTTAAGTCTGAGTGCTGTGAAACGGCAAACCAAGCGTTAGAGTTGGTTTCAGAGTCTGTGGCTAAGTCATCACCTTATGATCTCGTGCTGATAGACAAAGTAATGCCGTCCGTTGATGGCTTTCAACTGGCAAGAAGCTTAGTTGAACGCTTTGGCAGTGAGTGTCCTAAGTTAGTGATGATCTCTGCTGACCCTAGAAAGCAAGATGAAGCTCGTGCTAAACAAGTCGGTTTTGTTGCCTACATTGCGCGCCCTTACCAAGATAATCAGCTTAAATGGACCATCAGTGAGGTTCTCGCGAGAGCCGCCGATACTTCAGTCTTTACTTATCCGAACAGAGGCGAGGTTGCGTTTAAAGACAATGAGCCTGTGCCGTTAACCAAACCTGCGGCGGTTGTTAAAGAGGCTTCCAATGTCTCTGGAAACGCCCCACAAGCCGGTAAACAAGCTCCAGTTCAAGCAGAGTCAAAACCTGTCGCGGCTGCCGGAGAATTTAGTGGTACGGTTTTGGTCGTTGAAGACTCGCGAGTAAACCAGCAAGTTGCCAAGATGATGCTCAAGAAGCTTGGATTTGAGGTTGATATTGCCGACAACGGTGAAATTGGTGTCGATAAATTCAAGGCCAACGAATACGAGATGATCTTTATGGATTGTCAGATGCCGGTTCTCGATGGCTTCGAAGCGACCAAGCAGATCCGAGCGCTCGAAGAAGGGTCTGAAAAGCACATTCCAATCGTGGCGCTGACGGCCAACGTTGTACAGAGAGACAAGCATTTGTGCTTCGATGTAGGCATGGATGAGTTTTTACCTAAGCCTGTTAATCAAGGGAAACTGAGAGAGATCGTAGCCAGTTTCTTGTCGAAAGAGACCGAACTAAGCAAGGAACACGAGCAGAAAATCGTTTAGTTTTATGTGATTCTTCATCGTTCCTAATCTTTTATCGAGACCTAAAGCACAACCGCGCTTTAGGTCTTTTTTATGAGTGTTGAAGATTGTGCTGAAGATATTGGATTCCAATGCTTGCTCGCCAGTTAAGGACCCTAATCGTCAGATAGAACACCGAATATTGATCGTGAGCTCACTTTATTGAATCCTTGTGTAAGCTTCATTTCATTGTCATACAACTTCGCCAAGGCTTTGCTAGTCTAAAGTTGCGACCTATTAAGGGTTCACCCACCCCATATTCATCACTGTTGTACTTCTGCTATTTGCTTTTATTAAAACCTAATCAATTGAAAGGGCTATCAACATGAGTAAAGTAATTGCAACTCACTCTGAGTTAGACAAAGCAACGCAACTATTCGACGACTTTTTGGCGGGCATGCCAGAAATATCAATCAATACCGCTCACACAGACGCGCCAAACAGCATTAACATCAATGACGATGAAGAAGTGCAGGCTTATCTCAAGTATTCGTTCTCCCAATATCTCGACTCGATAGCCCAGCCAGACACCCAGCACGAACCTGAATTAAAACCTCATACCCAAGTGCTTCTCACACTGGATGAAAGTGGCTACCCAATCACAGCGGTGAGTGATGGTGACAGTGAGTTAGAAATTCTGATTTGGGATAATGATTACGATGGCATTGTTGATCATGTATTGCCGAAACCAGACGGAGGCTGCGGTATTTTGACCAACCAATACACCACCAAAGATGTGGTTGCCATTGAGTGGGCGAGCGCCATTATGGACGTGAATCTCAATGGTTTAGAGTTTGAGTGCACGACTATTTCTCTACTGTCTGAAAATGAAATAAAAATAGAACAAACAGGCGTGGCACCTAAGACAGAGATCATCCATGCATCGTCTGAGAACGCGATTAATATGCTTCATGCGATAGAGCAAGAGTTCAAGTACATTCATGGTCATGCCTGAACCGTTGTTCTTTGAAGGGGTATCAACCGAAGATCAACCAAGCCGCATCAATATGCGGCTTGGTTTTAGGTGATGGATATCTGCTTAAAGTCGCCGACCATGAAATCAATCAAGCCTCTCAACGCCGGGTTTTACTGCGGTAAGCATGGTCAATGCAGCACTAGATACATTCGCCAAAGCGTATCGTCATGCCATCGCAAGTGATGAATCAGGGCAGGCCTTTGATGTGGTTGATTACATCTAAGTAAAAAATAAAAAGTAAAAAGTGAAATAAGTGACAAAGGTGGCCTGAAAAGACCACCTTTTTTGTATGTGTCGGTTTGAACTTAATCTCTATCGATTGCGAACGCAGACCATGCTTGACGTGTCGGCATTACTTCGACTCGGTTAATGTTGATGTGCTCTGGTAAGGTTGCGATATAAAACATCTGCTCGGCTATATCCTCTGCTGACAACGGTGTGGTGCCTTGGTAAAGATTGTCTGAAGCCGTCTGGTTGCCTTTGGTTCTTACAAGAGTAAATTCCGTTTCTGCGATGCCTGGAGAGAGGTCAGTTACACGCACTCCAGTGCCTTGTAGGTCGCAACGTAGGTTGTAACTGAACTGCTTTACGAACGCTTTGCTGGCACCATACACATGGCTGCCTGGATAAGGCCATTGCCCGGCGATTGATCCAACATTGATGATCGAGCTTCCTGCGCCTTTTTTAATTAACGTCGGCAACAGCGCGTGAGTAACATTAACCAAGCCCGTGACATTGGTGTCGATCATTGTGTGCCAGTCTTTCAAGTCCACATCAGGCGCGCCTTCTGGTGCTAAAGCTAACCCTGCATTATTAACCAATGCGGTAATCGATGAGAATTCAGCGGGTAGTGAATCAATGGCTTGTTTTACGGCGTCTGCGTCTCGAACGTCGAGTTGAATTACATGCACAGGCACCGTTAATTCTTCCTTTAGGTCGAGTAACCTTTCGATTCGACGACCAGACAACACTAATGACCAGTTATCTTCTGCAAAACGTTTTGCTGCCGCTTTGCCGAAACCAGAGGTTGCCCCTGTAATGAACGCTATCTTATCCATAAATACATCCTTCTAATTTGAAATTAACATAAGTAGTGCCATGCCGATCAAAATCGGCGCGGTCGTTGTTTTTGCAGACAAGTTCGGTACTGATAGATACAGTTTTTGCCCCAATACATTGCCAATCAAAGCTGCCGGTAATAGCCATAAACCTGTGATGAACGATTCTTGGTTAAATGCGCCAATCCATATGAAGCCAACCAGTGAAATCGCTGAACTCAGCAGAAAAAATACAATCGCGGTGGCTCTCTGTTCACTGGTTTTAATGGTTAGGTTCATCAAATACGTCACTAATGGCGGCCCTCCTGAAGAGGCGGTGGTCATGCTAAACCCCGAAATGGCTCCCGCCCAAAACGCGTGTCGTTGGTGCAACCAAGTGAGGCGTAAGTCCAAAATAATCAGCGTGCCAGCGACCAAAGACATCATCGCGATGAAGGCCTTCAAGCCTGATTCCGATATCGTGCTAATGAAATACAGCGAGAAAGGCACCGCAACCAACATGCCAATACACAGCGGCGCAATAAGCCGGATATTGATGGTGGTTTTACTTCGCTTGAGCAGAGGAAAGGTACTTAGAAAATCCAATAGGATAGCGATGGTTACCGCTTGCAATGGTGGAACAATAAAGCTGAGGGAAAGCGCTGCGATAATCGCAAACCCAAATCCTGAATAGCCTCGAACTACACCTGCAAACAGAATCAATGTCATCGCTAATCCTAATTCCACTCTTGCTCACCTCTTTGCTTTTGATATTGCTGCTGCGTTAATTAGCGTTCGATGAGACCTGTCTCGTCTGCCTTTCAATCTATTCACACCTAAGAATTTTGAATAGAGCCAGATCGACGATTGGGTTGGGTCAGGCTGTTTGTTGGATCGGGGATGATACTTGGGCTGATGTACTGGCCCAATGTTTTGTTGAAACTGACACTATGAGCTCCGCCCTGTTTGGGATGAAGATTATTCCATCCGATAGCGCAGCCTTTTCAATGTCGTGTTTTGTGTCTTTCATTCTCGAAGACGAGCCAAGCACGAGCGGCTGTGAATCTAGTGTTGTTAATGGAGACGATGAAATGGAAGTATCAACAGAACAGCTTGTGAACCAAGATATTATCGACCTCGACAAGAGCGTATTTCATTCTTGGTCGATTCAAGAAGCAGCGGAGCCTATCGCCATTGCGGGTGGGCAAGGATGCAAAATGTGGGACTACGAAGGTAAAGAGTACCTTGATTTTAGTAGCCAGCTCGTCAATACCAACATTGGTCATCAGCATCCACAAGTGATCAAAGCGATTAAAGATCAAGCGGATTCCTTGGTGACGGTTGCCCCTGCGACCGCAAACTTCACTCGCGGTTTGGCGGCCAAGCGCATCTTGTCGAAAGCGCCAAGCACGTTTAAGAAAGTGTTCTTTACCAATGCAGGGGCAGAGGCCAACGAAAATGCGATTCGCATGGCGCGACAATTCACTGGGCGCGACAAGGTGTTATCTGCTTACCGTTCTTACCATGGCAATACAGGTACTGCTATTGCTGCGACGGGGGACTTTCGTCGAATTCCAAACGAGTATAGCCGTGGGCACGTTCACTTCTTCAATCCATTTCTCTATCGAAGCGAGTTCAACGCGGCGACTGAGGCAGAAGAGAGTGAGCGTGCCCTACAGCATTTAGAGCGAGTGATTGAATGCGAAGGGCCAACAGCGATTGCGGCGATTATTCTAGAGACCATTCCGGGAACGGCTGGCTTTCTCATTCCGCCCAAAGACTACCTTGTTGGTGTGCGTGAGCTGGCAACCAAACATGGCATTCAACTGATCTTTGATGAGGTGATGGTCGGCTTTGGCCGCACGGGTAAGTGGTTTGCGTTTGAGCACTTTAATGTAGTGCCAGATCTGATTACTTTCGCGAAAGGGGTGAACTCGGGTTATGTGCCGGCTGGTGGTGTGGTGGTCAGCGAACCGATCGTTGAGCACTTTAAGTCAAACTTCTTTATGGGCGGCTTAACGTATTCTGGTCACCCTTTGGCGATGGCTTCTATCGTTGCAACACTCGATGTGATGGAGCAAGAGGGCATTGTCACACACGCTGATAACGTGGGTAACAGCGTTCTAGGGCCGCTTCTACTGAGCCTTCAAGAGTTGCACCCTATGATTGGTGATGTGCGCGGTAAAGGGATGTTCTGGGCTGTAGAGCTGGTGGAAGATCGTGAAAGCAAGGCGCCTTTAAGCAATGAAAAAATGGGGCAATTGAAAGCGCAATTGACCAAGCGAGGCCTGTTGACCTTCATTGTGAATAACCGCATTCACGTTGCGCCACCTTTGGTTATTCAGCCAAGCGAGATTAAGAAAGGCGTTAAGATCATTGATGAAGTGTTGTTTGAACTCGCTTCTTAATTCTTTAATAAGATAGCTAACACAGCAACCAAGGCACTTTGGCAAAGAATTCCCCGTTCTTTCCAACGTGCCAACCCTAACCTTCAGAAACGACAAAAGAGCATCGATTGAAGCTCTTTTTTACGTTCATTCACTTAATCACTCTGCTCAAACCGCTCTTAAGTGATGCTAGATCTTCATCGCCTCTGACAGCTCTTTGATGCCGGGTGCGATCAGATCTTTGTCGATGGCGTGAAAGCCCAATCGAAAATAGGAGTTGGGGTCATATTCTGACAATGCTTCACAGCCCGATTCCGTCTCGCTATTACTCATGAAGTGTGAATAGCCTGTCTCAATCAATATGCCCTTTTGGGCAGCTCGTGAAGCTAAACGCTGGCTATTGATGTGGCTAGGCGTTTGTAGCCACAGAGAGTTGGCCTGCTCGCTTTGAGCCAGTCGTTTACAATCCGGTAGGTATTTCAAGACGGCATCGTTGATCAGCTTCCAGCGCTGGCGCGTGTTTTCTCTAAAGCGTCTTACAAAGCTGTCGTAGTAGCCTTGTTCAATAAAGTGCGCCACTTCCATCTGAACACGGCTTGGCGCATGTCGGTACATCAAGCGACGCAGTATTCTAAGGTCGTAGATCAACTCTTCAGGTGCCACGATGTAGCCCAATCTCAAGCCGGGTGCTAATAGCTTAGAGAAGCTGCTGACGTAGATGACACGCCCTTCCTTGTCACTGGCTTTCAGCGCGGGTTTAGGGTTCCACTCCACGTTACACTCGGCGTCATAGTCATCTTCGATAATGACCGCGTCGTTAGCTTTGGCCATTTCCAGTAACTGAGCTCGACGCTCATCACTCATGGTGACGCCAGTTGGGGCTTGGTGACTAGGCGTGACATAGAAGTGATCACACAGTGAAGAGTGCTCGTTGAATTTCAATCCTTGTTCATCTACTTGATGCGGGTGTAACTGCGCGCCAGAGAGATTAAAGATGTGATTCGCTTCTTTGTAGCCGGGGTTCTCGACTCCGACTCGGCTCTGATGGTTCATGAGCAAAGTCGAAATCAAATACAGCGCATTCTGCGAACCTAAGGTTATGAGGATCTCATCACTTTGGGCATGAATACCGCGCTGAGGAAGCACCCTTGTGCGTATCTGTTCGACCAGCATGTCGACGTCTTTATCGACCTTGTCACACAGCCAGCGGTGGTCATTTGGATCTGAGGTGACCTTTCTTGTGGCTTCTCGCCATTGCGCTAATGGAAAGTCATTGATAGAGGGTTGGCCAAAAATAAAGGGGTACTGATAGCAGCTCCAATGCGAGGGTTTGACGATGCGAGGGTATTGGCTCAATTGCAGTTTTACTCGCTTGCTCCAATCCGGTGCATTGTCATTGTCTGTTGATTCAAAATGATCCAAGTTCGCGTCTATTTCTTCGCTCGGATTTTGATACTTTTCTGACAGGTAATAACCACTGCGAGGCTTGCTGATGAGATAACCATCATCGAGCAAACTGTCGTACACCAACGAGACCGTATTGCGTGAGACGCCTAATTGGCTAGAGAGCTTGCGACAAGACGGAAGCGCTTGTTCCGCAGGAAAAATACCATTCAATATCGCCGTCACCAAATAGCTACGTACTTGTTCTTGTAGGCTTCTTTTGGAATCAAACTCGATGAAACAATTGTGATTTATCGCCATGAGATACAGTCCTTATTCTCAGTAAACCTCGGTCCTATTTGTATAAAAGAGCAAGAAGTGAGCCAGAGTTCATATGGATATTCTAAGGACTGGCTTTTGAACGGTATCTAATGAGAAAGGTGCTCTGCTCTAACCTAAAAATAGCTCTGTCCCAACCCGAAAATTAAATTGGCTCTACGTCTTCGAGGCATTCCGTTCATAAAGTAAAGGCAGGCAAATAATCTCGATAAGGAAAGCGTATGAAACAGGGAATGACGATGAAGGCATGGGTTTCAACAGCGGCAGCAACAGTCGTACTGGGTTGTTTTGGTATCGCTCAAGCATCCGAGCTTGCAGCCATCGAAAAGCAAGGTTTTATGAAAGTAGCGACAGAAGATAACTACTCGCCATTCAACTACATCGATCGCGGTAATCCAGCTGGGATTAATAAAGATCTGCTTGATGAACTGCGTGAATATTCGAAGTTCGATATTGAACAAGAGATCTTACCTTGGACAGGGTTACTCGCGTCAGTATCCGCAGGCCAATACGATGTGGCGTTAACCGGAGCGATCATTACCGACGCCCGTTTAAAGGCCTTTGACTTTACTCCACCGATTGCTTCCGCGCAGCATTACTTCTTAACCCGAGCGGGTGATGACGACATCAATACTGTCGCGGATCTAGACGGTAAAACGGTGGGGCTACAAGCGGGCAGTGCCTTGCTAGAGCGACTTCCTGAGTTGGAAGAGATGCTAGAAGCACAAGGCAAGTCTTTGGGGAAAGTCGTTCAGTATCAATCTTATCCAGAGGCGTATTCAGACTTGGCAATCGGTCGTATCGACTATGTGATCAACAGTGTGGTTTCAGTTAACGAGGTAGTGAAGTCGAAGTCAAAGGTATTCAAAAAAGGCGAAGCAGTCTCTGGCCCGGGTTTCGTGAGCTGGCCCGTTCCTAAAGATAATCCTGAGCTTTTGGCTTACCTAACGGAATTCTTCCTACACCTTGAGCAAACAGGAAAAATGGCAGAGCTGCAGAAGAAGTGGTTCGGTGAATCGTTCGACCAACTCCCTTCAGAAGCCATTACTTCGGTTGAGCAGTATCGCAAGCTAACAGCCGTTCAATAGATGAATAAGCATGCGCCGACACAAACAGTTAGCGGCTGTTTGTGTCCATGCCATTGGGTTCAAAGCGGTTTAACCCATGAGTCATTGGCGCACAATCTATCGAAAGAAGTCGCTGATCAAAGAGGTCGTTTATGGATTATTACGCTTGGGAACAGTTGCTACAGGGCGCGTGGGCAACGGCATGGATATCGGCAGTATCGATTGTATTAGGTGTCGTCATCGGCTTAATGATTGCCTTGGTTAGAATGATGAAAATCCCGTTTGTGGATCAAATGTTGGGCATCTATGTCAGTTGGGCGAGAGCAACGCCTTTGGTGACGTTGGCTCTGTTTATTTTCCTTTCTTTTCCGTCATTTGGCATCAATTTAGATAAACACGTTTCTGCCATTTTAGCTCTGACACTCAATACATCGGCATTCAATGCAGAGATTTGGCGCAACGCCTTTCTCAACTTTTCAAAAGGGCAAATGGAAGCGGCGGAAGCCATTGGTATGAGACGCATCACTTACTTTCGCCGCATCATGTTCCCGCAAATGGTGATCATGAGCTTACCTGCGCTAGTCAATGAGATGTCATTCTTGATCAAAGGCAGCCCAGCGATTGCGGTGA
>NZ_JADDYK010000048.1:135810-147460 GCF_015163615.1 Vibrio sp. OPT18 | reverse complement strand
TCGGTATTGTCGACCTAACTCGTGTCACCAATCGAATCTCTGCGGTTACCTATGAACCACTTGGGCCGATTCTGTGTGCTGGTGCCATATACATGTTGATTATTGGCGTGTTGGTGAAGTTGCAAGCGGTGGCTGAAAACCGAGCTACTTATCTGCAGCAGTAAGTGTGGCTAGCAGTAATCTACCTCAGTCACAACTATCAATGACTGCCACAGTTTTGCCGTCACGACTGCTTGGTCAGAAACACCATTTACCTGCTTGTGATGCGTTATTGAGCGGGTAGGTTTAAGGAGTAAATATGGAAGAATGGAATATTATCTGGCAACAAAAAGAGCTGTTTGCTTCAGGGTTTGTGACCACATTTTATCTTTTTGTTTCGTCTTCAATTTTGAGTTTCATCATTGGCATCAGTTTGTTGTATTGCCTCGAAAATTCAAAACTTGGTGTCAAGTACACCATCAATAGTTTGATAGGCATGATGCGCACCTTGCCGTTTCTTATCTTAGCGTACCTGCTCTATTACGGGTTGCCGCAGGTTGGTATTCGACTCGATGCGATTACAGCGGGAATCATCGCGCTAAGTCTCTATCACGGTACCTATTTTTGTGAGATTTTCCGAGGTGTTCGTAAGGGGCTAGAGCCAGGTTACATCGAAGCGGCGCACGCTTATGGCTTCTCTAAATTAAAAACCTTTACCCGAGTTATTACCCCAAATGTGTTGTTTAAATCGGTTCCGCTGATCACGAACCAACTCATCATCTGCTTAAAAGACACTGCGTTTCTTAGCATCATCACCGTCGCAGAAATTACCGCGGCCGCCAACAGTATTCAATCGACGTACTTCATCCCATTGAATGCGTTCATCATTGCTATCGCGCTCTACTGGGCTGTGAGTATTGCACTTGAAACCATCACCAAACGAATCCAAACCAAAGTTGAACTTAGAGGGCTTAGCCATGCTTAAACAATCAGAGATTATTGAAACGGAAGCACCGATTAACCCTTATTTGGGCGTGAATTTGGAAGTAATTGAGTGCGAGCCACTATTGGAAGAACGAGAGACGATCATCAAGGTTGAAAATCTGTCGAAACAGTTTGATGGCATCGAAGTACTGCGAGATATCAACCTCAACATCAACAAAGGCGATGTGGTGAGTATTCTCGGTTCGTCAGGTTCAGGGAAATCGACGTTATTACGTTGCATGAATTGGCTAGAGCAGCCAGAGCGCGGCACGATTTTCATGGGTGATGAGCGTATTGGTATTAACTCAGAAACGGAAAAACCACTCAAATATAAAGAGCTGGCGAAACTTAGAGAGCGCCTTGGTATGGTTTTCCAAAGCTTCAACTTGTGGCCGCATTTAACCGTGTTGCAAAACGTCATGGAAGCGCTCGTTCACGTTAAGAAGATAGCGAAATCAGACGCAGAGGAGATGGCTCGTAAGCAACTCGATAAGGTAGGGATGTCGCACAAACTAGAGAACTACCCGAGTATGTTATCGGGTGGGCAAAAGCAACGTGTCGCCATTGCCAGAGCACTCGCGATGGAGCCGGATGTGTTGCTGTTTGATGAACCAACGTCAGCACTCGATCCTGAATTGGTCGAAGAGGTGCTATTGGTGATGAAGAAACTGTCGCAAGAGGGCTACACCATGGTAGTGGTGACGCATGAGATGGAGTTTGCGCGTCAGGTGTCGGATCAGGTGGTGTT
Organism: Vibrio sp. OPT18; assembly: GCF_015163615.1. Classification (NCBI taxonomy): domain Bacteria; kingdom Pseudomonadati; phylum Pseudomonadota; class Gammaproteobacteria; order Vibrionales; family Vibrionaceae; genus Vibrio; species Vibrio sp. OPT18. The sequence goes on along the minus strand of NZ_JADDYK010000048.1, from coordinate 145,749 downwards.
TCTTGAGAAGGGCATATTGATTGAAAAATCCAACCCAGAGAAGTTTTTCACTAACCCAGATTCATCAAGGGTAAGACAGTTCCTCAAGCTTGATTCATGAGTTAGATAGCTTGTACAGCTTCAAGGTTCGACTGTTAAAAAGCTCCGACTGAATCCGTCGGAGTTTTTGTCTGTGCTGGTTTTTTCTTCCCAAACCCAAAGCCAAACCCAAAACTATACAAATGGCCATGTGGCGCTAACCAATACTGTCAATATGAATGACCACAGAATCTGGGCGCCAGTACTCCAGTTCGCAGTCCATTAGCTCACCATCTTGCTTGTAGTTCACTCGGCAGATCTTCAGTACGGGCTGACCCTCGGCCAAATTCAGCGCCTTGGCGACATGCGCAGGGGCTGAAGTGGGAATCACATCAAAGCGCGAGCGTTTGGTCTCGTAGCCGTATTTTTCTCGGTAGATGCCTGTTAGTGACATGGTGAGGTTTTCCGACAAGACACCATCAAACAAGGGCGCTTTCAGTACATTTTCAACAAACAGCACTGCTCTGCCATCAATAAAACGCAAGCGCTCAATCACGTGTATCGGCGTTATCTGCTCTATCTCTAATGCTTTGGCGTAATCGCTTGCCGCCATCTCTGTACGGGTGCTGAGCAGTCTGGTTTCTGCTATGCGGTGTTGTTCGCGGATCATTTGATGAAAGTGAGAACGTGACAATGGGTTGTAGCGAATCCGTTCGGGCGACACATACCAACCTCGGCGTTCCTCTCGGTATATCAAACCTTCGGTTTCTAGAGACACCAGCGCATCTTTGAGCGTGATTCGTGTGGTGGAAAACAGCTCGCTGAGCTCTCTTTCGGATGGCAGTTTTTGCCCCTCGGTGAAGATGCCAGATTGAAGCTGTTCTCTAATGCTCGCCTTAATTCTGCCTAGCTGTGTCCCTGATTGCCCTGTACCCAATGTTCTCATTGCTGATCTAGTCCATAAGTTCGTGTACTTAATAAGGTAAACCATGGAGTTAACAGGAATGTGACAGTAAACAAAGGCTTGCTGTCATATGAGTGAAATATAATTGCCACGGAAATGCATCCTAACTGTCAAATAACTTGCGCGAAAGCGTCACACTCCGGCGATAGCATACAAAACGAACTTACTGACCTAGTCCAGAGGGATAGAGACAATGAAAACTTTGCTTAGCCGTTCAACTGTATCGCCAGCCAAACTTATGGGTTCATCTACAAAGCTAATAGGTGCAACGTTAATAACGGCAACACTTTCAATGCCAGCGATGGCGAAGGATGCTGATCTTGAGTCACTGATTGAAGCCGCTCAAAAAGAGGGTGCGGTTTACAGTGTGGGTATGCCTGACAGTTGGGCAAACTGGAAAGGCACATGGGCTGATCTGAAAGCAAACTACGGTTTGAAGCATCAGGATACAGACATGAGTTCGGCACAAGAGATCTCGAAATTTGAAGCAGAGAAAAGAAACGCAACCGCAGATATCGGTGACGTTGGTTTTGCATTTGCACGTGTCGCTGTGCAGAAAGACGTAACGCAGCCATACAAGCCAACCACTTGGGATGACATTCCAGATTGGGCGAAAGACAAAGATGGTCACTGGGCTTTGGCTTACACAGGTACTATCTCGTTCATTTCAAACAACAACCTTGTGGAAGATGCCCCAAAATCTTGGAGCGACTTACTAGAAGGCGACTACAAAGTCACAGTCGGTGATGTAGGTGTAGCAGCACAAGCAAACAACGCAATTCTAGCGGCAGCATTTGCTAATGGCGGTGACGAATCGAACCTAAAACCGGCGATTAAATTCTTTGGTGAGCTAGCGAAGCAAGGCCGTCTATCTTACACCGACCCAAGCATCGCGAATCTTGAAAAAGGCGAAGTGGAAGTGGCAATCATGTGGGATTTCAACGCACTGAACTACCGCGACAAGATCGACCGTAAGCGCTTTACCATCAGCATTCCACAAGATGGCTCAGTGATTTCTGGTTACACCACCATCATTAACAAATACGCACAAAACCCGAACGCGGCGAAGTTGGCTCGTGAATACATCTTCAGTGACCAAGGCCAAATTAACCTAGCAGAAGGTTACGCACGTCCAATCCGTAGCAGCGTTACGCTACCTCCATCAGTACAAGACAAGCTGATCTCTAACGATGAATACAGCAACGTGCACCCAGTATCTGACTTCTCAGCATGGGAAAAATCAGCACGTCGTCTGCCACGTCAATGGCAAGAAAGCGTATTGATTCACCAGCAATAACCCCGCTTAACACGCCACCTGTAGCGGGTGGCTTATAGAAACAAGCAATAGAGAATAGACCATGATCAATAAGGTTATCCTTGTTGTTCTAGATGGACTGAACTATCAGGTAGCCCGTGATTGCATGGGCTACCTGAACGGTCTTCTAGAGCAAAGTGATATGTATGAGAAACCGGGCGATTTGCAGACAAAACAGGGCGATTCGTACAGTAAACAGGGCACTTCGCAGAGCACGCAAAAAAATAAGCTGCGCGCCACGCTTTACCCTGTGCAGTGCGAGCTGCCGTCTATGTCACGTCCACTGTATGAGTGCATCCTGACCGGTGTTCGCCCTGTTGAGAGTGGCATCGTCAACAACCAAATCGTGCGTTTGTCGAATCACGAGTCGGTATTTAGCTTGGCGAAGTCGCAGAACAAAGTGACGGCAGCTGCGGCTTACCATTGGGTGAGCGAGTTATATAACCGAGCGCCATTTGATGCAGTACGCGACCGTTTCACCAACGATGAGACCATGAACATTCAACACGGTTGTTTCTACCACTGGGATCACTACCCAGATGAAGCCTTGTTCTTGGATGCAGAGCACTTGCGCGTGACTCATCAGCCTGATTTCTTGCTGATTCACCCAATGAACATTGACGACATGGGACACAAGCATGGGCTGGATTCTCGCCAGTACCGTAATAGTGCTCGTGGCGCGGATATCTACCTATCGAACTACCTTGAGAAATGGGTAAATGATGGTTATCAAGTGATCATCACCAGTGACCATGGCATGAACAATGACTTGTCTCATGGTGGCATTCTGCCTGAAGAGCGTGAAGTGCCATTCTTTGTGATTGGCGATAAGTTCACACACCAAGAATGTTCAGTGAAACAGACCGATATCTGCGGCTGCGTGTGTCAGCTACTGAACCTTGAACACGATAAATCTTACACTCAGGAATTGTTGGCCCTATGAGCAGTTCTGTAATCACGCAGAGCGATGGCTCTGCGCTTAAACCCAAAACCAAATCTTTGTTTCAACGCTTCAAGCCCGCTTTGTGGCTTGCGCCTTTCGCGCTGTTCTTCTACCTGTTCCAACTGGCACCTATGGTTTGGGTGCTGATCAACAGCTTCTTCTATGACGATGAGCTCTCTCTCGAAAACTATTCTGAAATATTCGATTCTGCTTTCATGATGCAGGCTTTTGGCAACAGTTTATGGTTGTCGATTTGGTCGAGCATTGTTGGCTTGGCGATTGCGACTCTGTTGGTCTCTTCATTGCGCCGTGTTGATTCTAAAATCCGCGATGCGGTGATCGCGTTTACCAATATGAGCAGCAACTTCTCTGGTGTGCCTCTGTCGTTCGCCTTCATCATCATCCTTGGTACCAATGGTGCGATCACCTTATTGCTCAAGCAGTATGGATTACTGGGCGATTTTGACTTGTACGGCAAGTGGGGTTTGCTAGCGATTTACATCTATTTCCAGATCCCATTAGCGGTGTTGTTGCTGTATCCAGCATTCGACGCCTTGGGTGACGACTGGCAAGCAGCCTCAGCATTGCTTGGCGCGAAAACCTGGCAATACTGGACCAAAATCGCTCTGCCTGTGTTATCTCCTGCCTTGTTCGGCACTTTCATCATCTTGATTGCTAATGCGATTGGCGCCTATGCGAGCGTGTATGCGTTGACCTCGGGCAACTACAACGTGATTACGATTCGAATTGCGAGCTTGGTATCGGGCGACTTGTTCTTAGAACCAAACCTAGCTGCGGCAATTTCTGTGATTCTGATGGCGATGCTAGCCTTCATCACCGTGATTAACCAATGGCTGATCAGCAAAAGCTACGCAGGGAAGAGAAAGTAATGAACACCGTAAATACTCGCTTTCATAAAACGGTTGTCTATTCGATTGTCGGCATCATGATGATCCCGATCTTAGCGACCTTTATCTACTCGATCTCTTCTCGATGGGGTGCGACGATCCTGCCGGATGGCTTCACGTTGGATTGGTACATCAACCTGCTGACCGATCCTCGTTTCTTGCAGGCTTTTGGTCGTTCACTGTTTATCTGTGTGGCGGCGCTGTCATTGAGTGTGGTGTTGGTTCTGCCTGCGATTTTCGTGGTGTTTTACTATTTCCCGAAGCTCGACAAGGTGATGAATATCCTGATCTTATTGCCATTTGCTGTGCCGCCAGTAGTGTCGTCGGTTGGCTTGCTTCAGCTGTATGCAGACAGCGAAATCTCACTGATTGGCACACCATGGATTCTGATTGGTACCTACTTCACCATCGCGTTGCCATTCATGTATCGCGCGATTGCCAACAGCTTTGAAGCGATCAACCTGCACGACTTGATGGACGCAGCACATCTGCTCGGCGCAAGCACCACCAAAGCGTTTTTATTGATTATTCTGCCAAACCTTAAGAAAGGCTTAATGGCGTCGCTGTTCTTGTCGTTCTCGTTCCTATTGGGCGAGTTCGTGTTCGCCAACATCTTGGTAGGAACACGCTACGAGACACTGCAAATCTACCTATACAACATGCGTCAAACCAGTGGTCACTTCACGTCAGCCCTTGTGATGACGTACTTCCTGTTTATTTTCTTACTGACTTGGTTGGCAAGTCGTTTCAGCCAGGGAACAAAATAATGAGCTATGTAAATGCGAAAAACCTCACTAAGAGCTTTGGTGACAATACAGTGTTTGAAGACATTCAATTTTCCATCGAGAAGGGTGAATTCATTACTCTGCTTGGCCCAAGTGGCTGTGGTAAATCGACTCTGCTGCGCAGCTTGGCTGGCCTGAATCCTGTCGATGGTGGCGAGATCTGGGTCAACGGCGAAGAGATTACTCACCAAGTGCCACAACAACGTGGCATCGGCATGGTGTTTCAATCTTATGCGCTGTTCCCGAACATGACGGTTGAAGGAAATATTGCGTTTGGCCTGAAAATGAAAAAGCTTGCTGCTGACGAGATTAAGCACGAAGTCGCGAAAGTGATTGGGCTGGTGGATTTAACGGGCAAAGAGAAATTCTACCCGCATCAGTTATCGGGCGGTCAACGCCAGCGTGTCGCCTTGGCAAGAGCCTTGGTGGTCAAGCCGCGTATTCTATTGCTTGATGAGCCACTTTCAGCGCTGGATGCGAAGATCCGTAAACACCTACGCCAACAGATCCGAGATATTCAAAAAGAGATGAACCTGACCACGATCTTCGTGACCCACGATCAGGAAGAAGCGATGATCATGTCTGACCGCATCTTCTTGATGAATAAAGGTGAGATCGTACAAGCAGGGACACCCGAAGAGATCTACACTCAACCTGCCAATGAGTTTGTTGCTGGGTTCATGGGACACTACAATCTGGTGCAAGCGAACAAAGCCAAGCAACTTTTCAACATTGAAACCGAGTGGAAAGTGGCGATTCGTCCTGAATCTATCTACGTTAAAGAGCAAGGCCGACAGTATGGCGAGCATATCTCTGCGCCGAAAACGGGCACCATTCGCAACCACCAACTGCTAGGCAACGTGATTCGCTACCAAGTGGACGTCGATGAATGTGAATTAACCGTCGACTTACTTAACCGTTCCTCTGAACGGCTGTTGGCAAACGGCAGCCAACTTGAACTCCTGTTTAACCTTAACGAAATTCAACCTGTGAGAGCCTAAGATGTTCAAACCTTTGTATGTATTTGATATGGATGAAACGCTGATCAATGCCGATGCAGCGATGCTCTGGAATGAGTTCTTGGTTGAAAAGGGTATTGCCACTGCGCCTAACTTTATCGAAGAAGATCAGCGCTTAATGGGCCTGTATTCGGAAGGTAAGCTGAACATGGAAGATTACCTCACGTTCGCTATGCGGCCACTCGCGGAAATGCCAACAGAGCAAGTCACCGCCTTGGTGGAAGAGTGTGTTGAGCAGCATATTTTGCCTAAACAGTTCAAGCAGTCGAAACCCTTGATTGAGCAGCTTGAGAATGATGATATCGATATGTTGATCATCTCTGCCAGCGTGACTTTCTTAGTAGAAGCGGTCGGCCGTAAGATTGGTATTGAGAATGCACTCGGTATCGATTTGATTGAAAACCAAGGCCGCTTCACGTCTCAGATCTCAGGTGTACCAAGCTACCGTGAAGGCAAAGTGACGCGTTTAAAAGAGTGGTTAGACAATCAAGAAACCAACTACTCAGACATTCACTTTTATACGGATTCAATCAACGACTTACCTTTGTGTGAACACGCTGACTTTGCCTATCTGGTGAACCCATGTCCGCGTTTGAAAGCGTTAGCCGATCAACCGAATTGGTCGATTCTCAACTGGGATTAAATTGAATCTTATATTCAAATTAGGTTCGTTCTAGAACTCATAAAGCCGCTGACTACAGCGGCTTTTTTGCATCATCAGTCTAATATTCGATTTATCGTCTTAGCTGATAAAATCACGTATGTAACAATTCAATAACATCTCTTACTCTGCTGTAAATCAAACCACCATCTTTCAATCCCTTGATAGCACTCACTTTCTTGTCTTGATGGTTTGTGTGTAACAAATATTTTACAAATTGACAGGGTTTCATCGTAATTGCCCATTTTCCTCCACCCATTCCATTATCTCGGCTTGTGGGCCAAATTTAATTAAGGACAAAAAATACACAACCATTTCACAAAAAACGTAATACAAAACCAATAGGTACAAGGAGAAAGTTCATGGTGGATACATACAACCCGCTTGGCACGGATGGATTCGAGTTTGTTGAATACACGGCCGTTGACCACAAGGGAATTGAGCAACTTAAAGCGCTGTTTGTGTCACTTGGTTTTGCTGAGATCGCCAAGCACCGTTCAAAAGAAGCTTGGCTGTATCGACAAGGTGACATCAACTTTATCGTCAATGAACAGCCTCACAGCCAAGCGGAAGCGTTCGCCAAGGTGCATGGGCCATCGGTCTGTGGCATGGCTTTTCGTGTCAACGAAGCAACGGCTGCTATGGAGCAAGCATTCAAGGGCGGTGGTGAAGAGTACAAAACAGAAATAGGGCCGATGGAGCTGAGCATTCCTGCCATTTACGGCATCGGTGAAAGCCTGCTCTATTTTGTGGATCGCTACGGCAAGCAGAGCATCTACGACGTTGACTTCCGATTCTATGATGACGCGCAAGAGCGCATGGCGAAAGCCGATGTTGGTCTTTACGAGATCGATCACCTCACGCACAACGTGAAACAAGGCAATATGGACCTGTGGTCTGGTTTTTATGAGCGTATCGGCAACTTCCGTGAGATTCGCTACTTCGACATTGAAGGTAAGCTGACAGGCCTTGTGAGCCGTGCCATGACTTCACCATGTGGCAAAATCCGTATCCCTATCAATGAGTCTTCAGACGACAAATCACAAATTGAAGAGTTTATTCGTGAATACAACGGCGAAGGTATCCAACACATCGCGCTTGCTACGGATGACATCTACAAAACAGTGAAAACCCTGCGTGATCGCGGCATGGACTTTATGCCAACCCCAGATACCTACTATGAGAAAGTTGACGATCGTGTGAAAGGTCACGGGGAAGATACCGACCTGCTTCGCGACCTACGTGTTCTGATTGATGGTGCGCCGACCAAAGACGGCATCTTGCTGCAAATTTTCACGCAGACAGTAATCGGGCCTGTGTTCTTTGAAATCATTCAGCGTAAAGGCAACGAAGGCTTTGGCGAAGGCAACTTCAAGGCGCTGTTTGAATCGATTGAAGAGGACCAGATTCGTCGAGGAGTATTAGACGATGCATAAATGGATCTCGTTTCCTCATCGGGAGGGGGTGTGTTCTAAACAAGCGCATGCCGACTTCCCTGAAGAGGCAATCTATGAGCGAGAGGCGGGCCGAAGTGGTTTCTTCGGCCCTGCCGCTCACTTTCATCACCAACATGCCCCAACAGGTTGGTCGGAGTGGGAGGGCGACTTACGCCCTCGCGCTTTTGATTTTACGCTGGTGGAAAAAGCCAGCCAGATAACCCCTTGGGCTGTGCCTTATCTTTTGCACAACGCGGACTGTAAAATTCGTGTTTGGCGTATGGATGAGAAGATGGATTTCTTGGTGCGTAATTCCGATGGCGATGAGCTGCTGTTCATTCACCAAGGCAGCGCCGATCTCTATTGTGACTATGGTCATTTAGAGGTGAGTGAAGGGGATTACGTGATGATTCCGCGCTCGACCAATTGGCGTTTGGAGCCAAGCGAGCCGATGTTCATCTTAATGATTGAGAACACCGACGCCGCTTATTCCTTGCCAGAGAAAGGCATGGTCGGCAATCACGCAGTGTTTGATCCGGCGGTTCTTGAAATTCCATCGATCAACGATCAATTCCGCGCTCAGTATTCAGAAGACCAAACCCAAGTTCAGGTGAAACGCCATGACAAAGTCAGTGTGATCACCTATCCGTTCAATCCTTTGGACGCGATTGGTTGGCATGGTGATTTGGCCGTAGTGAAAGTGAATTGGCGCGATATCAGACCGCTGATGTCACATCGCTACCACCTGCCACCGTCTGCACACACCACTTTTGTTGGCGCAGGCTTTGTGGTGTGCACTTTTGTACCACGCCCGATTGAGAGCGATCCCGGTGCGCTGAAAGTGCCGTTCTACCACAACAATGATGACTACGATGAAGTGCTGTTCTATCACGCTGGAGACTTTTTCAGCCGCGACAATATTGAAGCGGGCATGGTGACCTTCCACCCTGCAGGCTTCACGCATGGGCCTCACCCAAAGGCTTTCAAAGCGGGGCAAGCACATAAGAAGAAGTTTACCGATGAAGTCGCGGTGATGATCGATACTCGTCATGCACTGCAGTTCTCTGACGAACTCGATAGCGTTGAGAACAAAGAATATGTCTACAGTTGGCAAGAGAAGTAAGGGACAAGGATGAAATTAGCAACCAAGAAAAATGGCACTCGCGATGGTCTGTTGATGGTCGTGAGTAGAGATCTCAAACAGTGTGTACCTGCCGCTGAAATCTTCCATGCGATGCATTTGGCGCCAACCATGCAGGTAGCCTTGGATAACTGGGACAACGTTGTTTCTCAATTAGAAGAGTTATACACCTCGCTCAATAACGGGCATGTGACGGGCAGTGAAGTGTTTGCCACTCAGTATTGTGAATCGCCATTGCCACGCGCTTATCAATGGGCGGATGGCAGCGCTTATGTAAACCATGTTGAACTGGTGCGTAAGGCGCGTGGTGCTGAAATGCCAGAAAGCTTCTGGGTTGACCCGCTTATGTATCAAGGCGGCTCAGATGCTTTTATTGGTCCACGTGACAATATTGAGTTTGCCAGCGACGAATGGGGCATCGATTTCGAGGGTGAAGTCGCCGTTGTCACCGGAGATGTACCAATGGGTGCCAGTGCCAAGCAAGCGCATGATTCGATTCGCCTGCTGATGTTGGTGAACGATGTGTCGCTGCGTGGCTTGATTCCAGCAGAGCTCGCAAAGGGCTTTGGTTTCTTCCAGTCTAAGCCCTCTTCAGCGTTTTCTCCGGTTGCCGTTACACCTGACGAGCTAGGTGAGCAGTGGAAAGGCAGCAAGGTGCACCTGCCACTGACTTCAACCTACAATGACCAGCCTTTTGGTTGTCCAAATGCCGGTGTGGACATGACCTTCAATTTCGCGGAGCTGATTGT